>NZ_UGHR01000001.1:2718760-3020845 GCF_900451195.1 Iodobacter fluviatilis | reverse complement strand
CTGTTGATGAAGCTGGCAAAAAGGCTCTTGCAGAGCTGGGTAACCGGCTTCGAACACTGCGCATTATGCGTAGTGATACGATGGCGCAAATGGCGCAGCGGCTTCAGTGTTCATTGTCCACCTACACGGCGCTGGAAAAGGGTGTGGCTACCACTCAGCTTGGGTTGTTGGTTAACGCCCTGAGCATTTTGGGTGCGCTGGATAGTCTCTCTGCCGTGGCACCGGTGCCTGTGGAGTCATTGGTTAATAACGATGCTATGCGCAAACGCGTGCGCAAAATGAATCCGACGATCCCAACGGATAAGGAAATCGATTTCTGATGGAATCTTCCAGCCTTTATCGCCTGCAGTTGGGGGTTTATTTGCCCGGAGCAATACAGCCGACGCCTGCCGCCTTATTAAAGGTAGAGCGGCATGGCGTCAGTGAACACGGTACGCTGAGTTATGGGCGACAGTACCAGAATAACCATGATTTTCGCTTCCATCCTGATCCTGCTTTGGCGCTGCCTATTAATCATCTGCCATCCAAGCGGCTGCGGGATGGTGGAGCACTCCCTCCGTATCTGAAAGACTCGCTGCCTGATGCTTGGGGGCGCTTAGTGCTGGCGGCTGCAAATCAGGGGGCGGCGCTTGATGATTATGCGATGTTGTCTTGCACTAATCAGAACCGTATTGGCGCTTTGGTCGTTATGGATCAAGACTCACAACCTCAGTCAGAAACAGCACCGCTGTCATTAACGGCGCTTTATGAGATGGCCATGGCGATCCAATATGGGCTGGACGTGCCTTTGGATATACGCCGGCTACTGACCCAGGGCGGCTCATTGGGTGGTGCGCGGCCTAAGGCCAGCATCAGTGATCAAGGCGCGCTCTGGCTGGCCAAGTTTCCGCTGCGGGAAGATCCTTTTAATATAGAGCTGGCCGAGGCCGGCTCGATGGCGCTGGCGCAGCGATGCCATATCCAAACCGCTGAGTTCCGGTGCGAGGATATTAATCAGTCCAAAGTATTTATGATTAAAAGGTTTGATCGGGCAACAGGGCCTGAAGGCGAGCAGCGAATCCATTTCTTGTCGGCTGCGGGCTTATTGAATGTTGCCTATGAATCAGGTCTTGGCAGCTATGTCGAATTGGCTCAGGCATTAACGCGCTTTGGAATAGATCCCAAACAAGATTGCCAGGAATTATTCCGGCGAATGATATTTAATATTTTAATCGACAATACCGATGATCATATTAAGAATCATGGTTTTCTATATGTCGCGGATAATAAATACCGGTTGGCCCCTGTTTATGATGTCCATCCCCAGGGAACGCATTTGCAATATATGGGGATGCCATTAGTTAATGATAATACCTCGCCTAGTCTGGACCAATTGCTGGCAGAGGTGCATCATTTCCACTATTCGGTGAATGAAGCCAGAAGCGTGGTGCATGAGCTTTTCACCACAGTGAGCCAGGAATGGCGGGCTAAATTTATCGATGTCGGTGTGAGCGATGCAGATATCCGGTATTTGGGCGCACACTTAGATCGTCTGCATGCTCGGTGGCGGACGATGGATCAAGGTTATGATTTAAGCAGCAGTGGATAATGCGGAAGGCATGAAAGCGTTAAATAGCCATGTTTTTAGATGAAAAACCGGAGCTGGTTTTGGAAATTAGGACGAAATTTGTGCTAATCCATAATAATGAATTCGATAGTTCATTGTATTTATTGGTTTATTTCTGGTGCTCGTTAATATAAAGCTTTTAACGTAAAAGAAGGCGATGGCATGTATAAACCGGCCAAAGAGCGGATCCGTATCTGGTAAGAGTGGCTTTAAATAAGGCGTTGAGTGAGATCAGCGCCTTATTTTTGTCCGGATTTTTCGGTGGACATCATTAAGATACATCCGGTGTTGTTACGGAAAAAGGTGCTGAAATTTAGATTATGCATTACGCAAGTATTGCGATGTATTTATGGTTTTTGCTGTTTTTTTATTTACATTCAGAGCGTGTAAAAAAATAGTGAAAGGCCATATTTAGTGCTGTGAGGTAAGGAAATGAGATGTTTACATACCCAGACTGCGGGCCACCACAGTCTGAGTATGTTGTCTTTATTTTGCAGTGCCTTGAATAGACCAGAGGAAGTCGAGCAGTAAATAGCCTTTGTAGCTGGGGTTGTCACGTGAAACATAAAAATTGCTTAAATAGGGCAAGGCGTTTGTTTGCTGATTTGGATCAGATGGAACAATAGTCGCTGAGCTGTGGCAAGTCATACAATTGCTTTGTACGCCCGTCGTTGCTTTAAATGTTTTATTTGTTGCGGGATTATATATGCCGATGTTTTCAGGTGGTGCATCAAAAACATTGGCACTGAAATCTGATTCTAAATAAGGGTTATAAACGGTTACAGGGCGGCCAACGCTTTTTCCGCCAGTAATGGCTTGATTGGGAGCAACCATTTGATATCCGATTGCCATTGCATAATGGGCCGCTGCCCCTTTGAGTTTTGCCGGGCGGGATTGTGCGATGGTAGAGCTGCTTGGCAAAGGCGGGTGAGCAGGGTTTGGTGTCCAGAAATAAGTTTGCCAAGTCCATTCATCTATTTCCCTTGATGTCACATGCATGGCCATCAGCACAACGATATCGCCTGCTGCAAGCGCTTTGTCTTTGGTCAGAAGCTGGAATTGGGTCTGGTTGGCCGTCGTGATTGGGTAGTAAATAAAGTCGCCTAAGCCATAGGTGTTCCCTGGTTTGGGGCCTACTTTACAATTTGCATCGATACTGCTGTTTTGAGTTGCTCCTAGGTTGCGGGTGTTGATATAGACACAACCTGGCCAGTCGGATTCCGGAAAACCGTTTTTTTGGATGGCGGGGGTTACCGCCGGGGTGCCTGGCCAAGCTGGCATGGCATAGACAGAGCCCTTGAGTAAGCTGGCCTGCCGGATGACTTTGTAAGTGGGCTTGGTGGCTACGGCATTAATTGGAAATGTAGGAATTGAGCGAATATCTCCTGTGCCTTCGTCGTAAAATTTTTGTAAGGCGGCGAGTGAAAATAAATTGTTTGCAGTGGCAAATGCTTGTGCTGCAGGGTTATACCCCATCGTGACATAGATATTGGTGTCGGGTTTTTCTGAGCTGTCGGCAATGCTTATTTTGGATGGGGCAGGTGCTGCAGGAGGGGTGTTTTCTTTAAATCTGTGAGTGTGTTGTCTTGCCCGGTCAATTGCAAAGGTGCGTACAGGCTGTGCCCCATTTTCAAGTCCTTGAACTACCTTGGGCAGATCTCTTATTTCACTTGGGCTTAGCCAGGTTAAATAAACGGGCACATTGGCTAAGCCAAACTCTGTTTCGCCGCTGGCAGTCGTGAGAGAGGTCCAGAGACCCCAGCCATGCAAATGGATGGAGCGGGTGTTTTTGAATGTGGGTGCGTTAATCCAATGCATCAGCGTATTTTTTTTTTCTGGGAAACGGTAACCCTGAATGCCCGGATCGGGCAGCGGTACTGGCTTGGAGTAAGCAAGAGTGGATAGGGTCATTGCCATGAGTGACCAGGCAAACTTGGTTTTATACTTACAAAGCATGAGAAGTTTCCTCTTTATCCTTTAAGAAAATAAACTATAGGAGAAAGAAAAAATCATTGCATATGTTGTCTTTGCGTAAGATATTTGCTTTTGTTAGGTTTTCTGAGAAAAAAAATGCATCAAAAATCTTGGAATGCAGCTTTAGGTTTGGCTGAAACTCGCTTGAAAAAAGGGTTTTTCAAAGTCCGGTGCGATTAAAAATCGGTACAAAAGATTGTAAGGATGTGGGGCGATGAATAAGGCGGAGCTTATGCCGTTTGTCGGGTAGTTACTGCAGATTGATCTTAGTTAAGCATGCAAAACGGGGCAGATCACAATCCGTTTGTTTTGTGATTTGCGTCCGTTTTGCAGTCTGACTAATTTTGAATGCGGAATGTGCGTGGGAATGGTGTATTTGTTTGTGGCCCAAACCAGCGATTAAAGATTTGTACTGCTTCACCGCTTTGTTCTGATTCAACTAATGATTCGTTGATAAGTCCCATCAGGCGTTTTTCGCCTAATTTAGTCGCGACAGCCAGAATTTCAGTGGTGTTGGAATAGTTTGATATTTCATATTGTGCTTTGTTTGGCATTTTATTTAATGCGGCTGCCAAAGTTGGCTCATCATTCATGACCGCATCGATTGTGCCTTGTTCAAGGGCGCGTGTGGCATCGGGAATGTCGGCAAAGGTCGTCATGCTGGCTTTAGGATAAAGCTTACGGGATACGGTTTCGCCTGTTGTTCCTTTTGATGCGCCTAAACGTGCATTTGCAAGTGATTCAGATGAAGTAAAACGGCCTTTGCGTGTTAAGGCTTTTTGTGCGGCTACAAAATAACCCAAGCTGCAGCTGACTTCGCGCTCACGCTCTGGTGTTTTAGTGAAGGCGGCAACCAAGATATCAACCTTGCCTGATTTCAGGCTGGTAATGCGCTCACCTGGATCGAGATCTTGTACTTTAAGTTTAACGCCCATTTTTTTTGCAATCAGTGAGGCATAGTCAATGTCGTAGCCAGAAAAGGTCTGATTGTCATTGCGTCTGGCAAAGGGTGGGTTGTCAGGCAAAATACCTACAACTAAAACGCCGCGCGTTTTGATGGTGTCGACTAAATCAGCGTGGGCCATCAGGCTGAGAGCACTTAATAAGCTTGCGATAAATATACGTAGCATAAAGAACCTTGATCACCATTGATTAAACCGGCGATGATAATTTTCAAGAGATGAATGGGCAGACTGCAAATATGCGGCTTTTATCTTTGTAAAGTATAAAGGCCGTGTTCCGCTCAGAAAAAGACTTGCTTATTTGTTGGAACATCGTTCATTTTATACTTTAATTGCTGAAGAAATGAAGGTTTATATTGTTCTTGCGACAAGCGTTTGATTGTTTACGATTTAAGGGGGAGTTCTCCGTGTAGCAAATAAGAGTGATTACGTTTATTAATCATTTGCTTACCCGTTTTCCTAAGGTTAATAATGTAGGGTGATTGCGGTGTTATGGCTGCATTGATTGCTGCGGCTATTGAAATGCATTCAATCTTTGGATATGCCTTTGGAATTATAAGCATGCGGAGTGTTCATTCAAATGCAGCTGGTCAGGATTGGATTTTTTAATTTTTTTTGATCGGCATCAATAGGCCTCTTCTGCAAAGAGCAATAGAAAAATAAGCGCTTAACTCATCTATACTGTGTGGCTATTTGCTTTGTCTTGTAAGGTAACCGGCCGCTGATTGCGTTAGCTTACGGTGCGTATGGCTCAGACTGTATTTCTTTTGATTGTTTTTAACTTTTCCCGGGAATAGATCATGCAAACATTAAATACGCGCTTTGGTGAGATAGAGATTGATCCGGAAACGGTGCTGACATTTCCTATGGGGATGCCGGGATTTGAGGATTGCACCCGCTATAAATTACTACATGAAGAGCAGCCTAATCCGCGTGTGCGCTGGCTGCAGTCTCTGGATGATGCAGATTTGAGTTTTAGCTTGGTGCAGGTAGAGCATCTGGGTTTGACATATGAAGTGTCGCTCAGTGATGAAGAGTGTGCTTTGATTGAACTTGAGCACGCCGAAGACGCGGTTTTATTGTTGCTATTGTCCCGTCCGTTTGAAGAAGGGCGAGAAATCACGGCCAATACTCAGGCGCCGGTGGTGCTAAATCTTAAGAGCCGCAAGGCATTGCAAAAAGTTGGAATTCGGGCTGATATTGTGTTTCGGAGCTGATTTTTGCGTGCGCTGCGCGCGTTTAGGTAGAGGCCCTGATTGTTCTTGCCTGCCTCTATTATCTATTAGGGCTTTGATTTGTAGAGGGATTTTGTGAAGGGCGGCTGTGTTATTCGCGCTTTGCTCTGAATAAAGTTTCTATATGAAACAAAGGACTAGCGAGGGCGTCTTGAATTCAGGAAATATTCGGTGCGCGCGCATCTTGGGTGCTTGCTCTGCTTGCTGTATGATCCACGAATTTTTCGGGCAGCCTATATTTAGGGTTGCTTTAGTCGCGCGCAGCAGGAGAGCAGCATGAAAACGACCTTTCTCGATTTCGAGCAGCCAATCGCGGAGCTTGAGAACAAGATCGAAGAATTGCGCTTCGTTCAAGACGATTCCGCCGTTGATATTTCTGTAGAGATTGGCCATCTCGAAAAAAAGAGCCAGGAATTAACAAAAACGATCTATTCAAAATTAGCATCGTGGCAAATTTCACAGGTGGCCCGCCACCCGCAACGTCCTTACACCCTTGATTATATTAAGGCGCTGTGTACTGATTTTGAAGAACTGCATGGCGATCGCAGCTATGCAGATGATGCGGCGATTATCGGTGGCTTGGCTCGTTTTAATGGCCAGTCGGTGATGGTAATCGGACATCAGAAGGGTCGGGATACCAAAGACCGGCAGTACCGCAATTTTGGTATGCCGCGCCCTGAAGGCTATCGTAAGGCTTTGCGCCTGATGAAGCTGGCGGAGAAATTTAACATTCCGCTGATTACCTTTATTGATACGCCAGGTGCATATCCGGGGATCGGTGCGGAGGAGCGCGGGCAGTCAGAGGCGATTGGCCGCAACCTGTTTGAGATGGCTAAGCTCAGGATACCGGTGATTTGCACGGTGATTGGCGAGGGTGGCTCAGGCGGTGCTTTGGCAATTGCAGTGGGTGATGTGGTGCAGATGCTGCAGTACTCTACTTATTCGGTGATCTCGCCTGAGGGTTGTGCGTCTATTTTGTGGAAAACCGCAGAAAAAGCGCCAGATGCAGCCGAGGCATTGGGAATTACCGCAAATCGCTTAAAAACGCTGGGGATTATCGATAAGGTAATTTCCGAGCCCTTAGGCGGTGCGCATCGTGATTATCAGCAGATGATGGTCACGATGAAAAAAAATCTGACTGATACTTTGAAAACGCTGCAGTCTAAAACGATTGATGAGCTGCTTGATGCGCGTTTTGAGCGAATGATGAGCTATGGCAAGTTTAAGGAAGAAGCGGTTTCCTGATATGCCTTGCCGATTGAGGCCGAGTGACAATGGTTGTGCTTAGAAAAACAAGCTTGCATGTCTTTGACGGATTTATTTTTGCAAGCCTGAACAATGCATAAGCCATTATCACTTAAGTCTGGTTCTTTGCTGGAGCGGGTAGAGCAAAAGCTCTCCCGCTTTTTGCCTCATTCCACCCTGTGTGTGGCTTTGTCGGGTGGGCTTGATTCCGTTGTGTTACTACATTTGCTGGCTGCCATAAGGCAACGTCGGCCTTTTGTCCTGCGCGCCATTCATGTGCATCATGGTTTATCGCCCAATGCGGATGCTTGGGCGCAGTTTGCTTTTGATTATGCAGCAAGCCTTGGTGTGGAATGCGCCGTGGAGCGGGTCTCTCTTGCCCCTTATCTAAAGCAGGGCGTTGAGGGCGCTGCCCGTTCAGCTCGTTATGCGGTGTTTGCCCGGCAGAATTGTGATGTCATGCTATTAGCGCAGCATTGCGATGATCAGGCTGAAACGGTATTACTCAATATGCTGCGGGGTAGCGGTTTGCGTGGTTTGGCAGCGATGCCGGAATACCGCCCTTTAAATCAGCATATGGGGGTCTTGCGCCCTTTGCTTGGTATGGCCCGGGCTGAACTTGCCCGCTATGCAGCAGGGCAGGGTCTGGCTTGGGTTGAGGATGAGAGCAATTTTGACTCAAAGTACGATCGAAACTTTCTGCGAAATGAAGTTTTCCCCCGCTTAAATACCGTTTGGCCAAGTGCCGGTGCTACTCTGGCTAGGGTGGCACAGCATGCGTCAGAGGCTGATGCCTTGCTGCTTGAAGTCGCAATGGCTGATTTTGCTGTGTGTGTGCAGGACAATGTGTTTGATGTCTCGGTTGCTTTGTCTGAATTACGTCTGCGCAATGTGCTGCGCTACTGGCTGGTTCAGGGGGGGGTGCAGCTGGATGCCCGTGCTTTTGAGGAATTAATCAGAACGGCACTTTTTTCTGCAGTCGATGCTCAGCCGGTGCTGGTTTGGCGTCAGCGCGCGGTGCGGCGTTATCGGCAACGTCTGTATATTACGCAGGCAAAAGTCGGGTTGATTGAGCCCGTGGCTTTGCCTTGGCAGGCAGAGATGAATTTAAAATCCGGGTGTTTGAGCTGGTGTGGTGCTGAAGAGGGGATTGATCTTGAGCGGCTCAGGCGCGGGCGGTTGGAGCTGCGGCCACGTATCGGGGGGGAGTGCATGCGGCTTACGGCACATGGCCCGCGAAAGACATTAAAGCAGCTTTATCAGGAGGCGGGCATTCCGCCTTGGATGAGGTTAAGCACCCCGCTGATTTATCTGGACGGTGAGTTGGCGGCAGTGCCGGGTTTAGGTGTGGATGCGGGGTTCAGAGCCGCGGGCGGACAGGGGCTTGTGCCTTGCTGGCGGCCTGCGGTTTAAGTGATTTGGGTATCGGCCAGATTTCATAGCCAATACCCTTATGCTTTTAAGCGGCAGCACCTTCAAAAATAATTTTCCAGATGCCATCTTCCTGCTGCCAGTACTGACGTTTATTCATCTGGTTATCTAAGTTATTACTGCGATAATCCTGTTTAAAGCTGGTGGTTAGGCGTGGATTGGGGCCGCCACTGGCGTATATGCTCAGATTGTCCAAGCGAATCTTGCTCCAGCTTTTGCCTGCGCTTACGCTGATTTTCTGGCTGCTCCAGCGGGCCAGATCCTGGCCATCATCACTTTTAAATTGTTTGGCGTAGCGGTTAAGATAAGGTTGGGTTTTGAGCGATTCCCATTCTTCACGCCAGCCATCCACAAGGCTTAATGCAGCATCACGTCTTGACTGCCACTCAACTTTAGTCACCCATTCGGCCTTGGGAACAATCACAACAGGTGTTTGGCCTACCTGAATATACTGAGCAATATCGAGCATTTCTTCATTGCTCATTGCCACGCAACCATTTGATGCCCAAGGGGCGCGGGCATAGGTATTGGCAGGAACACCGTGTAGCCAGATGCCCGAGCCAGTACGGCCTTCGCTTTTATCTATTTCATTGGGAAATGAAATGGGCCAAGCGCCCACACCGTACAGATCGGCCTGAGCACCGCGTGTTTTATCCAGATAGGGTCTGGATAAATGACCATTTACAAAATAAACCCCCAGCGGGGTGCGCTGATCGCCTTCTCTGAACTTGTCTGATCCCAGTTTGCCGATGGTTGCGTAATGATCCGTGACATAGGTGGGGACGCCATCTACATTCTTGAATACGTAAATGCGGGATGCTTCGGCATCCACCAGAATGGCATATTGCTGCTGTGGCGCAAAAACCAGCAAATGCGCGGGTAGCCGTGTCTGAGGGGCCTGAGTCATGCGGCTGCTGATGCGTGCCAGTGCTTCTTTTCGCAAGTCTGCGATTCGTTCTGCTGCTGCCGTGCTGCCTGCACCCGCGCCCATTGTGTTGAGCGGCATCGCACGCATGGCGTAGAGATCACCCGATAATAAATAGGCAAGCCGGTAATTGGGTTGTTCTTTGAGCAGGGCATCGACTGTGGCGCGTGCGTCGGCCAAATTGCCGTTACGAATGTGATCAATTGCCGACAAAATTCTTTGTTCGGGCGTGCCTTTGCTCGCTATGCCTGCTTTTTCTTCAAGAAAGCGAGGTTTAGCGGGGTCAGAGATAATAGGCCGGGCGGGTGGTGCAAGCATCAAAAGAGCAAGCAGGCAAGCACCGCGCTTGCCCCAGAGAAACAAACTACTCATACGTGATCAGGAGCCTGTTCGTTCTTCTCGGATCAGCCAGCGGCTACCCGATTTTTCTAAAATTAAAGTTTTGCCTGTGCTGCTGGACAAATGGCTTGCCTTGTAGTGCTGGCGAAAGCGGACTTTGGCCGAGCCATCATCCGCAACATCAATTTTCATATCCGATATTTTTACGTCAATTGATTTAGGTGCGCTGATTCGCTGACGACGCTCTTCGCTCCATGCGCTGAATTTTTGGCCGCTAGGTGTTTTGAAGCTGCTGCTGTAAGCGCCGAGATAGCCATTTACATTTTGCTTGCTCCAAGCCTGTGCCCAGTTTTCTACCGAGCTGGCGATCTGCTGTTTATCGGCATCGCGTGCATCAGGTTTAGGGGCGGGTGTTGGGGTGGGCTTTGTCGTAACCGGGGCCGCAGTCGGGATGGCCACAGGCTTAGCTGTCGGTGCAGGGCTTGGCGTGGCGACAGGCTTGGGCTCTGGTGTGGCAACAGGTACGGGCTTGGCGCTGGGTGTGATCTGTGCGGTTTTAACTGGGGTGGCGTTAGTTCTTACTGCCGCAGATGGATTGCCAAAGAGGCTGCCCACCATTTTTAGCTTGCCCTGTACGGCCGGATTACTGCCTTCTAATTGCAGCGCTTTATCGTAGGCTTGTGACGCTAGCCGTGCGTACAAATCACCGAGGTTTTCGTGGGCTGTTGCATAAGACGGATTGGTTTGTATCGCCATCAGCAGGGCCGCGCGTGCTTTGTCCAGCTGATTTTGCTGTGCATAAAGTACTGCGAGGTTGTTATATGGCTCAGGAAGCTGAGGGTTGTCGGCGGATAATTGGGTAAATGCTTTGATACCCTCATCTGTTCTGCCCATTTCGGTCAGAATAATGCCGCGTAAAAAACGGATTGATGGCTCTTTGGGCGATTTTGCTAAGAATTTATCCGCACGATCAAGCGCCTGTGGCAATTGTTTGGATTTAAGCAGCTGTTGAATATCTTCTGCATCCCCGGCATAAACGCCAAAGGATAAGAAGAGGGGCACTAGGGCTAAGGCAATGCGACGCAGTGTCATATGTATATCCGAAACAGTTGGTCAGGCGCTAAACTGCGCGAGTTTAACAAATAACAGGCCTTCTTGTCGCAATGAACATCCCTGCTTCCATGTTATCCATCCTGCTTTTAGTGGCTTCTAATGTTTTTATGACCGTTGCGTGGTATGGGCATCTGAAATTTGCACATAGTAAGCCATGGTTATTGGCCGCTTTGCTGAGTTGGGTTATCGCATTATTGGAATATCTTTTGCAAGTGCCGGCCAATCGGATTGGCTTTACTGTCTTTACCCTGCCGCAGCTTAAGATCATTCAAGAGGTTATTAGCCTGACGGTGTTTATTCCTTTTGCGATGCTATATATGAATCAGCCTTTTAAGCTTGATTTTTTATGGGCGGGGCTCTGTTTGCTGGGGGCGGTCTATTTTATGTTCAGAGGAGGGTAAGTGAGCGTCTTCACTTGCTTTATAGCAAAGAGAATCGGGAAAAATTCGGGCATGATTCAGAAAAGTCGTATTTTCACCGATGCGCTTTTGTGTAAGGAGCGCTACACTGAAATGTTTATCTTAGTTTTTTGGGCCTCGCCATGCAGATTACCGTCGTAAAACACCCTCTCGTTCAACATAAACTTGCGCTATTGCGTGCAGAAAATGTTAGCACCAATAAATTTCGTTTACTCACCGAAGAATTAGCGCGCTTACTGGCTTATGAAGCAACGCGTGATTTGCCATTAGAAACCACCATGATCGCCGGTTGGTGTGGTCCTGTTGAAGTACAGCAGGTTAAGGGTAAAAAACTGACTGTGGTGCCTATTTTACGTGCAGGAATTGGCATGTTAAATGGCGTGCTTGATTTGGTGCCTTCTGCAAAAATCAGCGTGGTCGGTTTGGCGCGCAATGAAGAAACGCTGCAGCCCGAGCCTTATTTCGAAAAATTTGTAGGCAATCTGGAAGATCGTCTTGCCCTGATTATTGATCCTATGCTGGCAACGGGTGGCTCTTTGGTTGCGACCATCGATATGTTAAAGCGTAATGGCTGTAAAGATATTAAAGCGATTGTGATGGTGGCTGCGCCTGAAGGCGTGAAATTAGTGAATGATGCGCATCCTGATGTTGAGATCGTAGCGGCATCCCTGGATAGTCATTTAAATGAGCAGGGTTATATTATTCCGGGCTTAGGCGATGCCGGCGATAAGATTTTTGGTACGACAAAGTAATCTGAATTATAAGCGGTACAACATCCCCCTCAAAGAAGGGGGATTTTTATATCTGAATGATGTCAGGGGAGAGGTTTATATGTGGTTTGCTTTAAAGCAGTTTGTGTCTGGGGCGCAGATCTTGTTTGTGGCTTTTGGGGCTTTGGTTCTGGTGCCCTTGCTAACAGGATTAAATCCCGCAATGGCTTTGCTTGGGGCGGGTGTTGGGACCTTGGTTTTTCAATGGATTACCGGCCGTAAGGTGCCTATTTTTCTGGGCTCGTCTTTTGCCTTTATTGGCCCGATTATTTTTGCCATGCACACATGGGGCCAGGCGGCTACGCAGTTTGGTTTGTTTGCAGCGGGCTTTATGTATTTTGTGATTGCAGGCCTGATTAAATGGCGCGGCATGGGGTTTATCCATAAATTGCTGCCGCCTGTCGTAATTGGTCCTGTGATTATGGTGATTGGTCTTTCTGTTGCGGTAGCCGCGTCCGGTATGGCGATGGGGCAAGGCGGCGGTAAGCAGTTGGTCGCTTACAATACTTCATTGTTGCTGGCCGCCATTTCACTAGGAACAACCATCCTGGTTTCTGTTTTTGCCGGAGGGATGTTGCGTCTAGTGCCTATCCTGTCGGGCGTGATCGTGGGGTATGTTACTGCCATATTTATGGGGGTGATCGATTTTACTGCAATTGCTGCGGCACCCTGGTTTGCCATGCCGCACTTTGTAACGCCCGAAGTGAACTGGGCTGCGGCTTTGTTTATGTTGCCGGTCGCGATTGCACCCACGATTGAGCATATCGGTGCGGTGATGGCTGTAGGGCAGGTGACCGGGGATGACTACACTAAATCGCCTGGTTTACACCGCACTCTGGCAGGGGACGGTTTTGGTGTGTGCTTTGCCGGCTTAATTGGCGGCCCACCGATTACAACTTACTCGGAGGTAACGGGGGCGCTGATGATTACCCGTAACTTTAATCCGGTGATTATGAGTTGGGCGGCCGTACTGGCGGTTATTCTGGCTTTCTTTGGTAAGTTTAATGCCTTGCTTCAGTCGATTCCGCTGCCCGTTATGGGCGGGATTATGGTGCTGCTGTTTGGTACGATTGCCAGTATTGGTCTGAAAACGCTGATCGACGCTAAAGTCAATCTGATGGCCCCGCGCAATCTGGTGATTGTTTCTGTGGTGCTGACCTGCGGGATTGGCGGCTTGATGCTGAAGATTGGTGATTTTAACTTGGCGGGTGTAGGTTTGGTGAGTGTGCTGGCGATTGCAATTAACTTGCTGCTACCTGCAGAGCAGGCGGCAGCGTAAAAATATTGCCTGAAGTTGCAAAGAGGGCTGGCCACGAATGAGCCAGCCCTTTTTTACAGGCCAGGTGAGGTGTGTTTATGCCTGAGCGCAGCATCTATACCCTCTTCAATCTCGGGTACGGCGTCAAACTGTACTACACCGTAGATTTTCCAGTCATCTGCGTCTCGTTTGAGGTGGTAACAAGTGCCATATTGCCATGGGTCTGATTCCAGCCGTGTAACCGACCAAATAAGGTTGACGGTCGCAAAGTGGGTATCAATTTGTAGGATGTCTTTAATTTTATAAGTTGCATTAAGAAACCCCTGCTGCTCAAACCAGCCCAGCAAGCTTGCTGTTGCAGGCAGGAGCAAGTCCATGGTTTCCCAGACCGTTCCCTGGCCTTGATGGATGGTCATAAAGGGTAAAGCAAACATGGAGGACGTTGCGTTTGCGTCTAAGGCAGAATAAGCCTCACCATATCGTTCAAAAAACGCTTCTAATCCTTGATTCACTTTGTGCACTCCATTATTCAACGCATCTTGTTTTATACATGTCGTGCAAAGGCAATACAACAATTCGCTTATATGTTTATTTATACACTTTGTAAATTCATTAAACAGAAAGTTCAGCGTTGCTGATTGTTTCAGTAACGCTGAATCGCTCATGAAGGCTTATTGCACCTTAATGCCTGTCCAGTAGCGGCTTAGCAGGCGTCGCTCTTTTGCATCATAAGCCCGTAATAAAGTCCATTTGGAAAAGTCTTGCGGCTTAGGGTTCAGTACCGGGTGCTGGCTGAGCTCCGGGTCTAAAAAGGGTGCTGCCGTGCTGACCGGGCTGATGCCGCCGCTGGCCTTGGCCTGAGCAGCGGCTGTTTTTCCTTCAAGTAAGAAATCAATGAACTGATGGGCAAGATCAGGTCTTGGTGCATCTCGCATCATGGTGACGGTATCCATCCACCATTCATTGCCTTCTTTTTGCGCTGTAAATTCTAGGTGGAATTTACGTTTAGTGTCTTTGACTTCGCGGCTTGCCTGAAATAAATCCGAGCTATTGCCCATTGCCAGCCAGATATTGCCGCTGGCAAGCTGGCGGCTGTAGCTGTCGTTATTAAAAGCCGCCCAATATGGCTTGGCTTTGCGGATGACCTCACTGGCGGCAGCCAGGTCTTCTTGCTTGCCAGAATTGGGGTCCTTGCCGAGATACATCAGCGCTGCGGCAAATAATTCGCGAGAGCTGTCTAAAACGGTGACTTTATTTTTTATTTTTTTGAGCTGTTCCGGGTCAAAAATAGCGGCCCAGCTTCTAGGATCAACACCTACTTCTTTTAGTTTTTCTGCGTTATAGCCCAGCAGGGTTACACCAATCATAAAAGGCTGGTGATAGGCGTTATTGCTGTCATAGGGTACGCGTAAAAAGGCAGGCAGAATGTCTTTGCTGTGCGGGAGTTTGCTTTTGTCGAGGGCCATAAGTTTATTAGGGCCGATCAGCGCAGGCAGGACAAACGTTGAAGGGAAAATCAGATCGTAACCCCTAGCACCCGCCGCCAGCTTGGCCAGCAGCTCTTCATTGTCGCCATAATAACTTTGCTCAACACGGCAATGGCAGCGAGCTTCAAAGGCCTTGATGGTGCTGGCGGGCATGGAGTTGCTCCATACATAGATGGATAATTTGTCGGTCGCATTTGCCCAGGATACATGAAGTAAAAAGCCTAAAAATAACCATTTCCACATTGTGTTCTCTTCCTTATTAGTCAGCTTGTATGGCGTGGTTTAGAGCCTGAATTGCTGCTCCGTTAACCGGCCATTTTTAAAAAAGGCGCAAAGATATCACGCAAGTGCTTATTGCCGCATTGCTGTAATGCATGGCCAGACCCCAATCTGCACTTGGTTACGGTAGAATAGACGGTATCTAAGTATCTACAGAACCCTATTCAGACATGAGCAATGAAGCCCCGATTGTAAGCAATTTTATTCGTAGCACGATTGAAAGCGATCTTGCCAGCGGCAAGCATGCCAGCATTCAAACGCGCTTTCCGCCTGAGCCCAATGGCTATTTGCACGTTGGCCATGCTAAATCGATCTGCCTGAACTTTGGGGTCGCGCAAGATTACCAGGGCCTGTGTAATTTGCGCATGGATGACACCAATCCTGAGAAAGAAAATGAAGAATTCGCGCAAGCCATTGCCAGTGATGTGAAATGGCTGGGTTTTGAATGGGCGGGCGAGATTCGCCATGCCGCTGATTACTTTGATCAGCTTTATGCTTACGCAGAAGAGCTTATCCTGGCAGGTAAGGCCTTCGTATGTGAGCTGGATGCCGAGCAAATGCGTGAATACCGTGGCAATTTTGAAGTGCCGGGTAAAAACAGCCCTTTCCGTGATCGCTCTGTTGAAGAGAATCTGGATTTATTCCGTCGCATGAAAGCGGGCGAGTTTGCCGATGGCAGCAAAACACTGCGTCTTAAAATTGATATGGCCGCGCCAAATCTGAATTTGCGTGATCCGGTGATCTACCGCATCAAGCGTGCGCATCATATTCGTACCGGTGATAAATGGTGCATCTACCCGATGTACGACTACACCCATTGTATTTCTGATGCACTGGAAGGGATTACGCACAGTCTGTGTACGCTCGAATTTGCTGATCACCGCCCGCTTTATGATTGGGTGCTGGATAACATCACCATTGATTGCCATCCTCAGCAGATTGAATTCTCGCGTCTTGAGCTGCTCTACACCATGACCTCTAAGCGTAAGCTGGCGGCACTGGTGAATGAAGGGCTGGTATCCGGTTGGGATGATCCGCGTATGCCGACCGTGATCGGGATGCGCCGCCGTGGTTATACGCCTGAGGGGATTAAATTATTTGCTCAGCGCGTGGGCGTTTCCAAATCAGAAAATGTGGTGGATTTAAGTATCTTGGAAGGCGCAGTACGTGAGCAATTAGAAAGTAGTTGCCCGCGCATTATGGCCGTGGTTCGCCCCTTGAAAGTGACACTGACCAATTATGAAGAAGGCGTAACCGCCTCGCGTACTGCGCCTTATCATCCACAGCACCCGGAATTTGGCGAACGTAATGTGCCAATCGCGCGTGAGATTTGGGTAGAGCAGGATGATTTTGCTGAGGTGCCGCCCGCTGGCTGGCAACGCCTGACCTTAGGCAGCGAAGTACGTTTGCGTTATTCCTATGTAATGAAATGCGATGAAGTCGTCAAAGACGCAGCGGGCAATGTAATCGAGCTTAAATGCAGCTTGGATATGGCAACGCTGGGGCAAAACCCGGTTGGCCGTAAGGTAAAAGGCGTGATTCATTGGTTGTCTGCCGAGCACGCTGTGCCTGCCGAAGTGCGCTTGTACGACCGCTTATTTACTGAGGCCCGCCCAGATGCTGTGCGCGGCGCAGATGGTGAATACCTTGATTTCCGCCAGTTTATTAATCCGGAATCGCTGGAAGTGGTCACGGCTTATGTTGAAGCCGTAGCAGGTGGTTTAGCACCGGAAACACGTTATCAGTTTGAGCGTTTGGGCTATTTTGTTACCGATCGTAAAGATCATGTCGCAGGCGAAAAGATTGTGTTTAATCGCGCGGTTACATTAAAAGACACTTGGAAAAGCGCATCTTGAAAAAGTGGCTGACACTGGTTTTGCTGGCAGGCAGTGGCGCAGTTTTTGCGGCTGCGCCTGCCGTGGTTTATCAGGGAGAGGCAGGCCAGCATCCGGTGCAAGTGGCTTTGGCTTATCTGAAAAATAAAATCAGCACCCCCGGCGGGCAGTTTGAATATCAGCGTCTGGATATTCAACAGCGCTCTCAAGGCGAAGACTTTTTGCATGCTCAGGTGAATGTAGAAATAAAAGGGCTGATGGATGACAGCGTGGCCAGCGAGCGTTATCGCTTGAAAATGGCTTTTGTCGATGCAGCTTGGGTGATTGCTGAGCAGCAGCAGGATCATACCTGCCGTCGTGGTGCTAAGGGTTATACCAAACAGCTTTGCCGTTAAGCAGGTGGATGGTATGCGTTACTTCCGGGGAGAGCGGTGTTCTCCCCGTTTTTAAGCAAGTCGCCCTTTAAAAACGGGTGTGCTGCTTTAAATGGAAAGCTACTTAATGAGTCAATTACAAAACGATACTTTTTTGCGCGCCCTTTGTCGTGAGCCTGTGGAATACACCCCGGTGTGGCTAATGCGTCAGGCGGGGCGGTATTTGCCTGAGTACTGTGCTACTCGCAAAGAAGCCGGTTCTTTCTTGCAGCTTTGTAAAAATACAGCGCTTGCCACCGAAGTGACCTTGCAGCCGCTTGAGCGCTACCCATTAGATGCGGCAATTTTATTCAGCGATATCCTGACCGTGCCCGATGCAATGGGCTTGGGGCTGTATTTTGCAGAAGGTGAGGGCCCTAAGTTTGAGCGGCCTCTGCGGGACGAGCGGGATATCTTGGCGCTGACTGTGCCTGATGTGGGCACAGAGCTGCGCTATGTAACCGATGCTGTGTCATCCATCCGCAAGGCTTTAAATGGCAGGGTGCCCCTGATTGGCTTTTCTGGCAGCCCGTTCACCCTTGCTTGCTACATGATTGAAGGCCAGGGCTCGGCGACGTTCAGTCGTGTGAAAACCATGCTTTACGATCGGCCTGAGCTTTTGCACCACATCCTGAATGTGAATGCCCTTACCGTGATTGATTACCTGAACGCGCAAATTGAAGCGGGTGCGCAGGCCGTGCAGATTTTTGATACATGGGGCGGTGCTTTGGCTTATGGCAAGTATCAGGAATTCTCGCTGAACTATATGAAGCAGGTCATTGCGGGCCTCAAGCGTACGCATGACGGCCGTAAAGTACCGGTCATTGTGTTTACCAAGGGCGGTGGACTGTGGCTAGAAGATATCGCCAATAGCGGCTGCGATGCGGTGGGGTTGGACTGGACGGTGGACCTGGCCGATGCTCGTCGCCGTATCGGCGATAAAGTGGCTTTGCAGGGTAATTTCGACCCTAATGCATTGTTTGCCAACCCCGCTGCAATTGAATCTGAAGTGGATCGCTTACTGGCAAGCTTTGGTGAGGGTGAGGGGCATGTGTTTAACTTGGGGCATGGTATCTCGCAATTCACCCATCCTGATCATGTCACCACCTTGGTTGAAAGTGTACACAATCTGTCACGAAAGTATCATCAATTTCATAAGTAAAACAAGGGCTTATGGCCTCATTCCATTTGGTTTTTCTGATATAAGCCTGAGTTATGCACAGTGTTTATGTATGCTAAATGCGACTTGTCAAGCATTAAGGAAAAATTAATTGTTTGTTACGCATTTTTGTAACTCTTTGATTTTAAACGAAGTATTTTAGAGTTCAAAAAATAGGCAAGCTAAGCACAGCCCCGATTCTATTGGGGTTTGTGCACTTATCTTCAGTTAATCCACAAAGTTATCCACAAAATCTGTGGGTAGTCTTGTTTTGCACCTATTTGCAGGGCGTTTATGACCGGAGTATTAAAAAACTGCTGCTATGTTTCGGTGGCGCTCGATGTTCCGCTTACACGTCTTTTTGAATATAGCTGCCCTGCTGAGTATGCCCCTGTGATCGGTGCGCGGGTGATCATTCCATTTGGTCCGCGCCGCCTGGCGGGGGTTATTCTGAGTGTTGCAACTGAAACAGCATTTGATCAGACAAAAATACGCCCTGTTGTTGCCCTGCCCGATGATATGCCGCCGCTGGCTGAAGATGTGCTGGCACTGAGTCGTTTTTGTGCCGACTATTATGGCCATCCGCTGGGGCAGGTTCTGGCAACCGCGCTGCCCGTTGCGTTACGCCAGCCCAAGGCCTTTGTGCCGCCAGAGCCTGGCGGTGTTTACCAGGCTGGTAATCTGGATGCGCTTTTGCAAAGCTTGTCTCCGCGCGCTACAGCGCAAAAGCAACTAGCCCTGATGCTGGCTCAGCCTATGGCACGTGCCGAGCTGGCGGCGGTGTCGCCCAGTGCAAATAAATGGCTGAAAAACTGGATAGAAGCGGGCTGGGTGTTTTTTACCGAAACACTGCCCGATGCGATTCCTCTGCCCGTTGGGGCTGCCGGGGCTAATGCTGAGCAAGCCGCAGCGATTGCTTTGATTGATGGCCAGCATGCCTCGTTTGCTGCGTTTTTATTGTTTGGTATTACCGGTAGCGGCAAAACCGAAGTTTATTTGCAAACGATTGCAGCTTGTCTTGCTCGGGGGAAACAAGCCTTAGTGCTGGTGCCGGAGATAAACCTGACGCCGCAGCTGGAGGCGCGCTTCAGGGCGCGTTTTCCCAGTGCCCGTATTGTGGCGCTGCATAGCGGCTTAAGCGATAAGGAAAGGGTGCTCAATTGGCTGTCTGCCAGCCGTGGTGAGGCACATATTGTGCTCGGCACGCGTCTGGCCGTGTTTACGCCTATGCCTCGCCTGGGAATGATTGTGGTGGACGAGGAGCACGACGCCTCGTTTAAGCAGCAGGAGGGCCTGCGCTATTCGGCCCGGGATGCCGCGGTTTATCGGGCACATCAGCGGCAGGTGCCCATTGTGCTGGGCTCGGCAACCCCCGCGCTGGAGACATGGCATAACGCCCGTCAGGGGCGCTATCGCCTGATTACCTTACAACACCGCGCGGTGGGGGGGGCAATGCCGCCGCAAATCGAAATTATCCCCATGCATCGCGCTAAGGTGGTGGAAGGCCTGCATCAGGCCACTTTAAATATCATGCGTGAGCACCTGGCGGGTGGCCAGCAGGTGCTGGTGTTTATTAACCGCCGTGGTTATGCACCAGTACTCTCTTGTGGCGAATGCGGCTGGCTGGGCGAATGTAAGCGTTGCTCGGCCAAACTGGTGCTGCATTTAAATGAGCGCCGTTTACGCTGCCATCATTGCGGCTACGAGGAAGTGATTCCTTCAGCCTGCCCGGATTGCGGTAATCAGGACATACGCCCGCTAGGCCAGGGTACGCAACGGATTGAAGCGGCTTTAGAAACACTTTTCCCTGACGCCAAAATCTTACGTATTGACCGGGATAACACACGGCGCAAAGGCAGCTTGCAGGAAATGCTGCGCCAAGTGAGCGCGGGCGAGGCCAATTTGCTGGTTGGCACGCAAATGATGGCCAAGGGACACGATTTCCCTGCGCTGAATTTAGTGGTGGTTTTAAATGCCGATGCGGGGCTCTTTAGCGTGGATTTTCGCGGTGAAGAGCGCATGTATGCTCAGCTATTACAGGTGGCTGGCAGAGCCGGGCGGGCAGGCACGCAGGGCAGGGTGCTAATCCAGACTGGGTATCACGATCATCCCTTTTATGGTCAGCTGCTGGCTCAGGATTACGCAGCGTTTGCTGATGCGCAGCTGGACGAGCGCCGCAGTATGCAGTTGCCGCCGTTTGCGGCTTATGCGCTATTGCGGGCCGAAGCCGAAGAAGGTGCGCTGGCTAAGGCGTTTTTACTGCAATTACAGGCCGTGCTCGCCGATGCACCAGGTGTGCAGATGTTTGACCCGATTGCCGCCACCATGCAGCGCAAAGCGGGCATGGAGCGCTGGCAGCTGCTGGTGATGAGCGACACCCGTCATCCCTTGGTCAACGCCTTAAAACGCATCGCGCTTATGCTGGAAGCACGCAACAATAAAGTGCGCTGTATTTTGGATGTGGACCCGATTGAGATGTAGTGCTGAGCGTATTTGTGCTGCGTTTTATAGGTAAAAAAAAGCCTTCCATCGCTGGAAGGCTTTTTTGTATTGGACTAGGCATTAGTGAATGCCACCGCTAGACTGGAAGTGTTTCTCAAGCTTATTTACACCCGCAGCCATCAGCAAGGTTACGATAAGGTAGAGGAAGGAGATGGTGAGGTAGGGCTCCCAGTAGCGGGAATAAGCACCCGCTACTGTTCTGGCCGCATAGGCCAGCTCAGCAAGGCCAATGGCAGAAACCAGCGAGCTGTCTTTAAGCAGCATGATGGCTTCGTTACCCAAGGGTGGCAGCATGCGGCGGAAGGCTTGCGGGATAATCACAAAACGCATGGTTTGCCAGTAATTCATCCCCAGGGAGCGTGAGGCTTCAAACTGGCCTTTGGCAATGGACTGAATCCCCGCACGGAAAATCTCAGTGATATAAGCACCGGCATTCAGGGTGAGCGCCACAAGACCCGACATAAAGGCGCCATAGTCTTGTCTGAGTGTAGAGGCTAAATCGCCACTAATCAGTAAACCATCCGTTGGGTGAACCAACATGGGCATGACGGCAAAGTGGGTTAGCAAAATTTGCACAAATAAAGGCGTGCCACGGAAAAAAGTGACATAGGCCGAAGAAGGCCAGCGAACCAGAAAACGAACTGGGTATTTCCACAAGCCGTGTTTTACATCTGCTAGGCGGGCCATCCCTGCAAACAAGCCGATCAGCGTACCAAAAACGACCGCAATCAGGGTAATGCCGATGGTCATCTTCATGCCATCGATAAAGAGTGAGCGATATTCCCAAACAATCTGTAATTGAAAATTAGAAAGAATGGGAACGGCGGTTTGCATCTGTTGCCAAAAGGTAATGAAATCCATTGTCATGCCATATTCTGATTGCGGAATAAAAAAGCGCAAGCCCAGCAGGATTGCGCTTCTGAAAGAGATAGCTTCGATTTTAAAGGATTAAGCTTAATTACCGAAGTATTTCTTGTGGATTTTGTCGTAAGTACCATCGGCTTTAATTGCGGCAATGCCTTTGTTTAACTTCTCCAGCAGTTCTTTATTACCTTTCTTTACAGCAAAGCCATAGAATTCTTTTGCGAAAGTTGCATCGTCGATGGTTTTTAGGCTGGAAGACTTGTTATTGGCGATAAAGTTAATGACTACGCCATTATCAGCCACAACAGCATCTACACCACCATTGAGTAATTCTTTAATGGCAAGAGGGGTTGATTCAAAGCGTTTGATGTTGGGGCTGGTCTTGCCCAGCAGTTTTTGCACAATTTCATCACCGGTTGTGCCTGTTTGAACGCCTACTTTTTTGCCTTTCAGAGCGGAGAAGTTATTGATATTACTTTTTTTACCAACTGCAATAAGTTGTTTGGCTTCAAAGTAAGGGTCTGAAAAATCCATGCTCTGTTTGCGCTCTGGCGTAATAGTTACTGCAGAGGCAACTAAATCGCGATCGCCAGAGCTAAGCGTCGCAAAAATACCTTCCCAAGGCGTGTTGTGCAACTGAACTTCTATGCCCGCCTTAAGCGCAACAGCTTTAATCACATCCATATCGAAGCCGACAATTTCTTTTTTATCATTTACGGATTCAAACGGTGCATAAGCTGCGTCAGTTGCAACTTGATAAACTTTTGCAGCATATACAGGAGTAACAAACAGCGTGGCACTGGCGAGCAATAGAATTATATTTTTTTTGCTGAACATGTTAAATCTCCGCTTTGGGTGGTTTTCCGATTCTCTGCTTTTAAGCATCCGGCAAGACAAGACTAAGTGCTGCCTTATGATTTGAATATCAGGCTTATCCCGCATTTTAAACGCAAAGTTTTCTTGATTAAAAAGAAGCATGTAGCTGTGAATTAAATGATTCAATCCATTATCAGCGCGCTGCAAATGGCATTAAAAAACCGGCGAATTGGCCGGCTTTTTAATGCTGAATAAATACTTTACTGTGTGCTCTCAGCCTATCATTTCTTCCATACCTGATGCGAGGTCTTTAATCTCTGTCAGGTGGACACCAAGGGCATCCGTATCAAGGGCAAGTACATCAAGAGATGAGACAGGCAGACTAGCCGCAAGTGCCTTTGCATCTTCGCAGCTTTCTTCATTTTTGGTCAGATTCAGGGCCAAGTGCAGGATATGGCTTAATTTGGATGCGGGCTGTTGATCATCCGGTGTGTTTTGGTATTTAACGGCCATTTGAATTTCAACCGGAAAATTCCAGCGGCGGGCTAATTCTTCACCCACCATGACATAATCAAAACCAATATTGTTGGTTTCTAAAGCAACCCGGTCTGCTGCACCATTATCGACATACTGATCAATTTTTGCGGCCAGCTCGGGGGCCACAATATGTATCAGCATTTCACCGATGCTATGAATCATGCCGGTGGTAAAAGCAATTTCACCATTATATTTGGCGTGTTTGGACAGCCATTTGGCCAGTGTAGCCACGCGCAGGCTGTGTTTCCAGAACCGCTTACGATCAAAGCCTGGTGTTGTAATAAAAGCACCGGTAACCCCTGAGGCAACCACTAAGGTGCGAACCGTGTTAAACCCAAGGACAACCACGGCCTCGTTGACGGATGCAATTTGTCTGGAAGCGCCAAAATGAGCGGAATTAGCTAAGCGCAGCACTTTAGCGGTAATAACCTGATCGAGTGCAATTTTTTTAGCGATGGTCTCGATGTCGATATCATCTTTACTAAAGCTATCAATGAGCTCTTGAACAACCTTGGGTATGGTCGGCAGCTTGTGCGTTTGTTCGAAGACTTCTTCAAGTTTCATGGTCTTGCTCTCCCGTATTGCATGCATTTCTATGTGAATGCCGTCTTTATCCTAGTTCAAGGCAGGGCTATTCGCTAGCGAATCCAAGGCTGTCGTTTTAAAAAAAAGGCGACGCAAGGGTCGCCTTTTTAGATTACGCCATTATGACTCTTACTTTGCTTCGCCTGCAACGACTTCGATTACTTCCCACTTCCCACCTTTAACCTGGTAGACCGTAATCGGGCCGTTTTTGATGTCACCTTTTTCATCAAAGCTGATGATGCCTGTAACGCCTTTGTATTCGATTTTTTGCAGCTCAGGCAGGTATTTGGCAGGGTCAACCGAGCCTGCTTTTTTCATGGCTTCAATCATGACTTTAGTGGCGTCATAGTTGTAAGGCGCATAAAGGTTAACATCCACACCAAACTTTGCTTTGAATTTGGTTAAAAATTCAGCGCCGCCAGGCATGCTTTCTTTAGATTGACCAGGGCTTGAAGACACCATGCCCTCAGAATCAGCCCCCGCCAGCTTAATAAATTCTGGAGTCTGTGTGCCATCGCCCCCCATGATTTTTGCCGCAATGCCTAATTTTTTGGCTTGCTTTTTCAGGGGAGCAGCCTGTGCATCCATACCGCCATAAAAGACCAGATCAGGTTTTGCACCCTTAATGCTGGTCAGAATGGCATTAAAGTCGGTTTCCTGATTGGTTGTGAATTCGCGTTTAACCACTTCAGCGCCAGCGGCTTTTGCTGCTTTTTCAAACTCATCTGCTAAGCCCTGGCCGTAAGCTGTACGGTCATCGATAATGGCGACTTTCTTTGCAGCTAGTTTTTTAACCGCAAAGTCACCCAGCACTTTTCCCTGCTGAGCATCATTACTCATGACGCGGAAAGCTGATTTAAATCCTTGGGCGGTGTAAGCCACAGCGGTCGCTGAAGGGGAGATTTGCGGAATACCGGCATCAGCATAAATTTTGGATGCTGGAATGGTGGTGCCGGAATTCATGTGGCCAATAATGCCGGCTACTTTCATATCAACAAAACGTTGAGCCACTGTTGTGGCTGTTTTAGGGTCGGCCTGATCGTCTTCTGAAACCAGCTCAAATTTAACTTTCTTACCGCCAATATCTGCGCCGCCTTCCGCATTGACTTCGTCGATGGCCATGCGCGTGCCATTTTCGTTGTCTTTACCAAAGTGAGCGTTATTGCCGGTAAGCGGGGCGGAGTGAGCTATTTTAACGGTGTCTCCGCTATTACTTGCGGCGGGCTGAGCGGTTTCAGCTGCGGCCTGACTGGCCACGTCTTTGGGGGCTTCTTGTTTTCCACAGGCGCCAAGAGTCAGAATGGCAGCCGCGATAAGGCTGTAACGTGCAATAGTCATGTCTCTATTCCTTGGTGTGAATTATTGCTTCAGCAGGCCGATGCCTGCCTTATTAGAGGCTATTCACTATTACCGTCGCAATCGAATTTCCGCAAACTGTGATGAGCTGTATCAACTGCGCAACAGAACAGTTTGCGCCATTTTGTTTAAGATCTTGTTACGCTTAAACGGCAAGATCGATTTGCTGCATGCTGCCGCCGCTGCCATCTTCGCGCAGATAAATGCCTGAAGAGCAGATCTGCCCCAGCGTCTCATTGCTTGAATTGTTTAAGTTAAAGCGGGCTTGGGCATGGCCTAGAAAAAGTGCGCCTATTCCCTTGTCGCTCAGCGGGACAAGCTGATCCTTGCCGCTATCGTCTTTTATCCATAGTTTTAAATGTGCAAAAACGGCATCCCCTTCATCGATCCAGCCGTTTTGATCATTGTCATATTGAGCTAAATCAGCAAAGCCATCACCGCTTTGTGCTCCAAATAGCTCGCTTCCTTGGTTTATTTTTCCGTCTTCATTCCGATCCAGAGCAAGAAAGGCGCTGCCTTGTCTGAGCAGGCTGATTTCTTGCGGCTTGCCGTCACTGCTGAGGTCAAAGTTAAATTTCTGATCAGAGAGTGTTGCTGCTGCCGTGGCGTAATTAAGAATAAGCGGATCTTTTTTGGGCCTCGCCATGCTGCCCGAGTAGATTTCTGTCTGGCTAGAAAACTGGTAGCTGCGGCTTAAAGAGAGCTCGGCAGAAAATTGGATTTCCATGCCCGCGGCGGTTTTTACTTTTCCTTTGGCTTGAAATTGGGCGTTTTCAGTTTCTGCGTAGCTATATTTTGTTTCTAATGAAAAGCCTGCTGATTCAGCTTGCGGGGATGAAGATTGAGTCTCCGGTGGTGTCAGCTCTCCGTCAAAACCCCAGAATTTTATTTCATAGCCCAAAATACTTTCCAGTAAGCTTTTAATCAGTGAGACACGCTGGTCCATGTTGTTGAAGGAGCGTGGCTGATGCGCTGCCGGAGAGAGGGTGACTTCTGTGCTGGGGACTGGGGCGTTCTGCAAGTGGAGCGTTGATGATTGCTGTTGCTCTGCAGAAAACTGGCGCTCAGCGCTGAGGCTGACTTGGCTTTGAGTGATACGCATGGTGGCGGCTCCGGAGTATGCCGCTGTATCGGTTTGCACAGGCGCTTTTTTAGACTAGCCCGAGTTCTGCCATCGAGATGACCTGATGTGCGGCAATAATGCAGTGATCCAGTAAGCTTACGTCGATGATTTCCAGTGTGTTGCGTAATTGCCGGGTGATATGAATGTCAGCGTCTGATGGCTGCGGGCTGCCTGAAGGGTGGTTGTGCGCCACGATGACTGCCGCGGCATTCAGGGCCAAAGCGCGCCTTGCCACTTCGCGAGGATATATTCGCGTTTCCGACAGCGAGCCTTTAAATAAGGTTTCTGCACTAATGAGCTGATGGGCTGTGTTTAAAAACAGGGCATGAAATTCCTCGTGGTCTAAGCCACGAAGCCGTAATTTTAAAAAAGCTTTGACGGAAGCGGGCGAGGTAAACGCATCTGCTTTGCGCAGCTCTTCTTGCAGTGCGCGCTTTGACATCTCTAATACGGCTTGTAATTGACAGTATTTAGCTGAGCCCATGCCGTGAACCTGGCAAAGCGCATTGTGCGGCGCCTGAAAGAGTTGTTCTAAAGAGCCAAAATAAAGCAGCAGATCCCGTGCCAGATCGACTGCGCTTTTGCCTTTGACGCCCACACGCAAGAAAAGCGCCAGAAGTTCAGCATCGCTAAGATGTTCTGCGCCATGGGCCAGTAGTTTTTCTCTGGGGCGCTCGTCTTCGGGCCAGTCGGTGATTGCCATTTTTTACTGCTTTGGGGTTGCCGTGTTCCAGTTTAGCCAGCATAAATTGGCTTACTGGTCTGTCTGTTATTTGCTGGTATAAATGGCAGTGGAGGGTGTTTTTTGTGTTGGTATCGTGCGGATATCTGTAAAAGCCTGCCCGCTTGCGTTGGCGTCCTTGCCGATAGCAGGTAAGATCCAGAGCGAATCTTTACTCGCATTGTGTCTGTTCAATAAGACTTTATAAGGCTTTCGCAAAAGTAAACCCGTGTGTTTTCCTAGGCCGCAAGCATGGGCTTCAGAAATCACTGGTGCTTTGTGTGTAAATGTCCGCTGCGCTTGTATTTCTATTTAAAGACTAGCAAAAGGTTGATTGGTATGAAGATTGCAGTATTGCCAGGTGATGGCATTGGCCCGGAAATTATCAGAGAAGCCCGTAAAGTATTGGAAGTGCTGCAAAAAGAAGGCTTGGCGATAACGCTTGAAGAAGCGCCTTTGGGTGGTGCTGCTTACGATCAGTATGGCTCGCCTTATCCGGAAGTCACGCAAAAATTAGCGCGTGAGGCCGATGCGGTGTTGCTGGGCGCGGTAGGCGGCCCTGCTTACGATAATCTGGATCGCCCGCTACGCCCGGAGCGTGGTTTGCTGGCAATTCGTAAAGATTTAAACCTGTTTGCTAACTTACGCCCCGCCATTCTTTACCCTGAGTTGGCGAATGCTTCCACATTGAAACCGGAAGTCGTGAGTGGTTTGGATATTATGATTGTGCGTGAGCTGACGGGGGATATTTACTTTGGTCAGCCGCGCGGTATTCGCATCAATGCTGCGGGTGAGCGTGAAGGCTTTAACACGATGCTCTACGCCGAATCAGAAGTGCGCCGTATTGCTCATGTGGCTTTCGGTATTGCGATGAAGCGCAATAAAAAATTGTGTTCGGTGGATAAGGCTAATGTGCTGGAAACCACCGAGTTTTGGAAAGAAATCATGATCGATGTGGCTAAGGAATATCCTGAGGTCACACTCAGCCATATGTATGTGGATAACGCCGCCATGCAATTGGTGCGTAATCCTAAGCAATTTGATGTGATGGTCACCGGCAATATCTTTGGCGATATTCTGAGTGATGAAGCATCAATGTTGACCGGCTCTATCGGCATGCTGCCATCTGCGTCGCTCGATGCGAATAATAAAGGCTTGTACGAACCTAGCCACGGTTCTGCGCCGGATATTGCCGGTAAAAATCTGGCTAATCCGCTAGCAACGATTCTTTCTGTGGCGATGATGATGCGCTACAGCTTTAACTTAGAAGCGGTTGCACAGCGGATTGAAAGCGCGGTCAAAAAAGTACTGGCTGATGGTTTACGTACCGCCGATATTTTTGAGGAAGGTACACGCAAAGTAAGTTGCTCAGAAATGGGCGATGCGGTGGTTGCAGCTTTGTAAAATATTAGGCTGGACGCATGGATAAGCAGGGCGCATATTGCGCCCTGTTTGTTTTATGACAGCACCGCTTATCAAACGCAGATTTTCTGCGCCATTCTGCGATGGAATGAGTGCATTTCTTGTGGTTTACCCTCTGTATTTTTTACCGTGCGTGTTGTGTCTGCAGATTTTGGTTTTTGTATTTTTATATTTTCAAAGGATTTGATCATGGCTGTAAAACCGCTTTCTCTGGCTGTTGTCGGGGCAAACAGTACTTCGGGTGAGACTTTATTAGAGGTGCTGGGTGCAACATCGCAGTCTTTCTCCACCTTTTTTCCTTTGGCGGTGACAGATGAAGGCGAGATGGTCGAGTTTCGTGGCCAGGATTTCCCTATCCTAGGTGTGGATGAATTTAATTGGGAAGTGCCTGATTTAGTGGTGTTCTGCGGAGAAGATCCGGCGTGCGCTATTCGCTACGCCAAAATTGCCGCAGAGGCTGGCGCGGCCGTGGTTGATTTAAGTGGCGGTGCTGATGTGCCTTTGGCTGAGCCGGATACACGCCTTAAGCGCGGTGGCGTTGCACGTATGCCGCACGAAGTAACAACTATTCTATTGCCGGTGCTCAAAGCGCTGGCTAAAGCAGCACCTTTCTCGGGCTTAACCGTAACGGCTATGTTGTCGGTTTCGCAAGATGGTAAGCCGGGTATTGATGAGTTGTCAGAGCAAACACGCGCTTTGTTTGCACAAAGTGAAGTGCAGATCGGCCATTACGCAAAGCGGATGGCGTTTAATTTGCATCCTTCAATGGGCGCGGTGGATGAATATGGTGCCACGGTTGAAGAGATGCGCATCATTACAGAGGTTGGCAGCGTATGTGTGGATGTGCCAATGTCGCTGACTTGCACGCGCGTGCCGATGTTCTTTGGTCATGGCATTAGCCTGAATGTGCGTTTTGCTGAAGATGTCACATTAAATACATTGAAAGCGGCATTAACAGATGCAGAAGGTGTATATCTGCTAGAAGCACAAGGCGCAGCTGGCTTGGTTACGCCGCAAGATGTAATCGGTGGCGATAAGGTTTGGGTGAGTCGCGTGCGTGCTAGTGGCCAAGGTGTGTCACTTTGGCTGGCTGGGGACAATACCCGTCTGGGTGCTATGGCTGTGTTGCGTTTGTTGGGCGCGGCAGCTTAAGGCGCGAGGGTTGAATTACGCTCGCTTAAATAAGCAAATATAAGTTTTTTCAGGAGCGGCTTTGCTGGCTAAAGCCGCTCCCGCAGCGCTTTTCCTTATCCCGGTAAGATCAGATCTGCATGGCACTGCGCTTGGCTGTCACCGCAGTGTCATTCGTAGTGGTTAGCATCTGAAGCTTACAAGGAAAATCACTAATGAAACTATCTGCTGTTTTTGCGGGCTTATTGTTCTGCTTGCCACTGGCAAGCTTTTCGGCTGAGGCCGATCCGGTTGTGGCTTCGTTTGCAACGGTAGGGGATTCCCGTGCTGAGCCTTCCAATATTCTGAATGGCCAGGATCGTATCTGGCTACAAAATACCAAAGCATGGTCGCGGATACTGCGTGAAATTCAGCAGCAAAAGCCGCATGCGCTGTTTTTTAATGGCGATATGATCATGGGCTACACCACCAATAAGGCGGAGTTAAACCGCCAGTATGCTTATTGGCGGGGGATGGTGACCGGCTTGCAGGAGAGCGGTACTTATGTCGTGCCGGTGCCGGGTAATCATGAAGTGCAGGAAAAATTCAAAGAAGACGGCAAGACCAAGAAAATTGCCCGCCAGAGTAATGAAGAAAGCTGGCGAGAAAATATGGGCGATTTGATCGTGGATGCCGCACGTTGGAAAAACACCGTTGGCAGCCATTTCAGTGCATTTAATCCCAAAAATGCACCGCAAATTGGCAGTGCAGACAAGATCAGTACCGATCAATCACAGCTCTCTTATTCTTTTGATTTTGCAGGCGTGCACTTTGCCGTGATCAATACGGATCCTGTGGGTAATGATGGTCATGCGCCAGTGGCCTGGTTAAAGGATGATCTGGCCCAGGCTAAGGCGCGCGGCGCAAAGCGCCAATTTGTGTTTGGACACAAACCGGCTTACACCTATTTTTATAAAGCAGGCATAGAGCTGGAAGGTCTGGATAAATATCCTGAGCATCAGCAGGCGTTTTGGCAGGTGATTGAAGACGCGGATGCCAGCTATTTCTGCGGACACGAGCATATATATAATGCAGTGCAGCCCACAAAAAATAAGGGCGGCAAGGCGTGGCAAGTGATGGTGGGCTCTGGCGGCTCCCCGTTTAGTGCGGATGTGGGCGAAACCAGTCTGCCTGAGGATCGTTTTTATGCGTGGGCACTGGTCAAGGTGCATGCCAGTGGCAAAGTTGAAGTCGATAGCTATGGTTTTGATGATCAATACGGCCCAACTAAATTAATTAAGCATATTGATATGTAAGCTTTGCCATTATCTTTGCGGGAATGGTTGTTGGTAAAAGGCCCCAATGGATCTTTGTCCATCGGGGCTTTTTTGCGGGTTTCAAATTTGCTTAGCGCCGGATGGCTGCAGCTAGTTTGTTGGCCGTGGTGCTGGCGTTGATACTGTCGTTATTCCAGTATTCAAACACAATTTCAATCCATGCCTTTTTCAGGTCATCCTGCACTGCCATATTATGTGCCCACGAAGGAACGAGGGTGTTTTTGCCGGAGGATTGAGAGAAGTCCTGTGCGGAAGCCTTGCCGTAAGCATCCAGTTTTTGCACGTCAATATCAGTGCGGGCGGGGATGCTGCCCTTGTGTTTGTTGTAGGCAATTTGGGCTTCGGCGCTCATCAGCAGCGTAGCAAAATCATTTTGAGCCTGCCGTCTGCCGGGGTCATCCTGGCGGAAAAAGGTGAGGGTGTCGGCCGCAAAGCTGTATTCGCCATTTTGCGTGGGTGATGCCCAGAATAGATAATCAGTATTGGGTTGTTTATTGGCTGTATCGAACTCACCTTTTACCCAGTCGCCCATTAATTGCATCGCGGCCTTGCCGTTAATGACATCCGCCGTGGCTAGGTTCCACTCGCGCCCGGCAGGGTCGGGAGAGCAGTAGGGTTTTAAGCGGCGGAAGGTTTCAAGGGCTTTTATTGTTTGAGCGCCAGTAAGGGCGGCTCGGTCTAATTTGCTGAATGCATTCAGATAATGGGCCGCTCCGCACACGCCCAGAGTGACCGCTTCAAATAAGGTGGCTACCTGCCATTTTACTTCGCTATGGGCCAGAGGCGTAATCCCTTCTGCTTTCAGTCGGTCACACAAATGAAAAAATTCATCCCAAGTGGCAGGGGCCCGGTTTTGATTCATTCTGCGCATAATGCTGGCATTGGCCCAAAGTACATTGACGCGGGCTACCCCTAGGGGTACAGCAACATAATGGCCTTCTGCCTGCATTTGATCATTCAGTACTTTGGGTAAAATCTGCGCCCAGCGCTGCTCATTCGCCTGCGTGTCAAGATTGGCTAGCAGCCCCCGGCCGGTCCAGTTTTGAATTTTGACCCCGCCAATAGCAACTGCAGTTGGAAGCTTGCCCTCATCAACCGCTTTTTTAAGCATGCCTGGAACATCTTTGCCGCTATGGTTGTCTGCCCAGTGATGATTGATTTGATTGAGTCTGGCCTTGATATCCGCTACGGCACGAAACCCGCTGGCTGCAAACCAGCTGTGTAAAACTTCAATATCGCCCAGTTGGAACTGCCCGACGGTTTTCATTAGGTCACGGGCGCGGTTATCTAATTGCACCAGCGCGCGTTTTGCCTGTTGTAAGCCAGAATCACTGGACTGGCTCATATTATTGATTTGTTCGATGGAGCGCGCCATTGAATTACTGGCGGCCGTTTGTTCGCGCGTTGATTCGGCTATTTCTTTGACGACACTTACAACGTGCGCCATTTTTTCGCCAATCGCCAGCATTTGCCTGCGCGCATCCTCGGCGCGATCGGCACTGCCTGCAATACGCCCAGCGGTATCGCTCATGGTGCCCACTACATTTTGCGTTTCACGATCAACCGCTTCGATGCGATTGGTGATTTCTACCGTGGCATTGGCGCTGCGCTCTGCGAGTTTACGAACTTCGTCGGCTACGACAGCAAAGCCCCGGCCTTGCTCTCCGGCGCGTGCGGCTTCAATTGCAGCGTTTAATGCTAAGAGGTTGGTTTGTTGGGCGATGTCTTTGATGACGCCAACAATACTGCCAATTTCTTGCGAGTTTTGGCTGAGTGTATGCATGGTTGCGCCCAGCGCCTGAAATGAATGGCTCATTTGGCTGACTTCGTCGGCGACACCTTGTACTGCAATGGCGCTGGTATTGGAGAGCGACTGAGTTTCTTCAACAGTCTGATCAACACTGTGGGCATTGTTGGCAATTAAGCCAATGTTAACCGTGATTTCTTCAACGCCTGCGGCGGATGAGGCCGCGTAGTCTGATTGTGCGTGACTATCGTTAACTAGCTGGCCGGTTACGCTGCTCAGCTCCCGCAGCCCTAGTGAGAGGCCTTCCATGTCGCGCTGTACTTCCCGGAATGTACTTTGCAGTTTCTCGCTAAAGAGATTAAAGCTTTTTGCGATTTCACCAAATTCATCCTGGGATTGAATCTCAATGCGGGTGTTCAGATTGCCGCCATTCATACTTAATTGCTGCATAGACTGGCTGAGGGATGTCAGCGGGCGCAGTAGATAGCGCAGGGCAAAATATTGCAGTGCGGCGGATAGCGGAATAAAAAGTAAGCAAGAGAGTAGGGCGGAGTTAAAGACAGGGGTTGTCACCGCAATGGCTAAAGCACAAAAGGCATTAATGGTGACGGCAAGGGCCAATAGCCGCGTACTGACAGTCATGGGTAGCTCCTGGGTGTATCAGGATTTAGGGCCGGATAGTGGGTTGATCATTTTTGCTGGTGTTTTACAAAAAAAGCAAAGCTGCATTTCAAACAGGTATTGTATGAAAGTAATAATATTCTGATGTGTTTTTTATCAGATGACTATCTTATACGGAACCTTCTGCTGTATTGGGGTTTTTTAGCTATATTCTTCGCTGCTGGCAGCGTTCTATGGGTTTAACCTTGGCGCTTTTTTTACTGTAATGGCTTCTTTCCCATTAAACATAATATGCGGTGAGCTTTAACACGACACGTTGATGAAAGTTACCTTTTAATTAAATCAATTACTTAGGTTATTTCTACAATTTTATTGCATGCTAGTGGTTGACGTCACAGGCCTAGGGCCGTATATTTCGGCCTCTCGCTGCAGCACACACGGAAACGGAGTGATGCAGATAGCGAGAACGATCTTTAAAAAAATACAGTCGATGAGTGTGAGTGCTTGATTCGGAAGCGAAACAAGTGCTTACATGAGTAAGGTGCATTCAGCGATGGATGTGCCGAATAAAGTAAGCCAGTAAGTACTAGCTTAGTGATTAAACTAAAGAGTTTGATCCTGGCTCAGATTGAACGCTGGCGGCATGCTTTACACATGCAAGTCGAACGGTAACAGGGTGCTTGCACCGCTGACGAGTGGCGAACGGGTGAGTAATATATCGGAACGTACCTAGTAATGGGGGATAACTATCCGAAAGGATAGCTAATACCGCATACGCCCTGAGGGGGAAAGAGGGGGATCGCAAGACCTCTCGTTATTAGAGCGGCCGATATCAGATTAGCTAGTTGGTGAGGTAAAGGCTCACCAAGGCAACGATCTGTAGCGGGTCTTAGAGGACGATCCGCCACACTGGAACTGAGACACGGTCCAGACTCCTACGGGAGGCAGCAGTGGGGAATCTTGGACAATGGGCGCAAGCCTGATCCAGCAATGCCGCGTGCGTGAAGAAGGCCTTCGGGTTGTAAAGCGCTTTTGTTCGGGAGGAAATCCTAGTGGCTAATATCCATTGGGGATGACAGTACCGGAAGAATAAGGACCGGCTAACTACGTGCCAGCAGCCGCGGTAATACGTAGGGTCCAAGCGTTAATCGGAATTACTGGGCGTAAAGGGTGCGCAGGTGGTTGATTAAGTGTGATGTGAAAGCCCCGGGCTCAACCTGGGAATTGCATTGCAAACTGGTCAACTAGAGTATGGCAGAGGGGGGTGGAATTCCGCGTGTAGCAGTGAAATGCGTAGAGATGCGGAGGAACACCGATGGCGAAGGCAACCCCCTGGGCTAATACTGACACTCATGCACGAAAGCGTGGGGAGCAAACAGGATTAGATACCCTGGTAGTCCACGCCCTAAACGATGTCTACTAGTTGTTGGGGAATTCGTTCCTTAGTAACGCAGCTAACGCGTGAAGTAGACCGCCTGGGGAGTACGGCCGCAAGGCTAAAACTCAAAGGAATTGACGGGGGCCCGCACAAGCGGTGGATGATGTGGATTAATTCGATGCAACGCGAAAAACCTTACCTAGCCTTGACATGGTTGGAATCCCTGAGAGATTGGGGAGTGCCGCAAGGAACCAATACACAGGTGCTGCATGGCTGTCGTCAGCTCGTGTCGTGAGATGTTGGGTTAAGTCCCGCAACGAGCGCAACCCTTGTCCTTAGTTGCTACCATTTAGTTGGGCACTTTAAGGAGACTGCCGGTGACAAACCGGAGGAAGGTGGGGATGACGTCAAGTCCTCATGGCCCTTATGGCTAGGGCTTCACACGTCATACAATGGTCGGTACAGAGGGTTGCCAAGCCGCGAGGTGGAGCTAATCTCATAAAACCGATCGTAGTCCGGATTGGAGTCTGCAACTCGACTCCATGAAGTCGGAATCGCTAGTAATCGCGGATCAGCATGTCGCGGTGAATACGTTCCCGGGCCTTGTACACACCGCCCGTCACACCATGGGAATGGGTTTCACCAGAAGTAGGTAGGCTAACCGTAAGGAGGCCGCTTACCACGGTGGGATTCATGACTGGGGTGAAGTCGTAACAAGGTAGCCGTAGGGGAACCTGCGGCTGGATCACCTCCTTTCAAGAGAAGACTTTTGGATTGAGTACTCACACTCATCGACTGTAGGTTTAGGGATTGTTGATTAGGATTCAGAATTGATGTGATTTAATAAAGTCACATTTATTCTGGTTTCTAAAATCAGCAAGACAGTAACTTGATCTTTAAAAAAATAGAAGAAGTAATACTCAAATTTAGAAATAAATAAGGGTAGATTGTATCAAAATCGATTGTTCGAAGTCAGAACTGAATAATCGATGTCGCAAACAAAGCGAAATCAGATACTTCGAATTGTATTAACTTTGTTGATACGTGTTTGAGGTTATAGGATCAAGCGACTAAGTGCATCTGGTGGATGCCTTGGCGATGATAGGCGAAGAAGGACGCGTTAGCCTGCGAAAAGCACGGGGGAGCTGGCAAATAAGCATTGATCCCGTGATATCCGAATGGGGAAACCCGGCCCTTTTGGGTCATCCATGACTGAATACATAGGTCATGAGAAGCGAACTCGGCGAACTGAAACATCTAAGTAGCCGAAGGAAAAGAAATCAACCGAGATTCCCAAAGTAGTGGCGAGCGAAATGGGAAGAGCCTGCATGTGATAAATCAAACTTTAGTGGAACAGTCTGGAAAGTCTGGCGACAGTGGGTGATAGCCCCGTACACGAAAAAGATTGGTTGGTACTAAGCATGCGACAAGTAGGGCGGGACACGAGAAATCCTGTTTGAAGATGGGGGGACCATCCTCCAAGGCTAAATACTCATCATCGACCGATAGTGAACCAGTACCGTGAGGGAAAGGCGAAAAGAACCCCGGGAGGGGAGTGAAATAGAACCTGAAACCGGATGCATACAAACAGTGGGAGCCCTTGCAAAATGGGGTGACTGCGTACCTTTTGTATAATGGGTCAGCGACTTACGTTCAGTAGCAAGCTTAACCGAGTAGGGGAGGCGTAGGGAAACCGAGTCCGAATAGGGCGCATAGTTGCTGGGCGTAGACCCGAAACCAAGTGATCTATCCATGGCCAGGATGAAGGTGCGGTAACACGCACTGGAGGTCCGAACCCACTAATGTTGCAAAATTAGGGGATGAGCTGTGGATAGGGGTGAAAGGCTAAACAAACTTGGAAATAGCTGGTTCTCCTCGAAAACTATTTAGGTAGTGCCTCATGTATCACTGACGGGGGTAAAGCACTGTTATGGCTAGGGGGTCATCGCGACTTACCAAACCATGGCAAACTCTGAATACCGTCAAGTGCGAGCATGGGAGACAGACTGTGGGTGCTAACGTCCATGGTCAAGAGGGAAACAACCCAGATCGCCGTCTAAGGTCCCAAATAATCAGTTAAGTGGAAAACGAGGTGGGAAGGCATAGACAGCCAGGATGTTGGCTTAGAAGCAGCCATCATTTAAAGAAAGCGTAATAGCTCACTGGTCGAGTCGTCCTGCGCGGAAGATGTAACGGGGCTCAAACTGATAACCGAAGACGCGAATATGCACGATGTGCATATGGTAGAGGAGCGTTCCGTAGGCCTGCGAAGGTGTCTTGAGAAGGATGCTGGAGGTATCGGAAGTGCGAATGCTGACATGAGTAGCGATAATGCGGGTGAAAAGCCCGCACACCGAAAACCCAAGGTTTCCTGCGCAACGTTCATCGGCGCAGGGTGAGTCGGCCCCTAAGGCGAGGCAGAAATGCGTAGTCGATGGACAACGGGTTAATATTCCCGTACCGATATAAAGTGCGATGGGGGACGGAGAAAGGTAGGTCAGCCCACTGTTGGAATAGTGGGTTTAAGCGAGTAGGCGTGTGGCTTAGGCAAATCCGGGCTGCTTTAACGCTGAGACGTGACGACGAAGTCTTCGGACTGAAGTGATTGATCCTATGCTTCCAAGAAAAGCCTCTAAGCTTCAGCTTTATATTGACCGTACCGCAAACCGACACAGGTGGGTAGGAAGAGAATTCTAAGGTGCTTGAGAGAACTCAGGAGAAGGAACTCGGCAAATTATCACCGTAACTTCGGGAGAAGGTGAGCCCATATTAGGTGAAGGCCCTTGCGGCTGGAGCTGACATGGGTCGCAGAGAAATGGGGGCTGCGACTGTTTATCAAAAACACAGCACTCTGCAAAGTCGAAAGACGACGTATAGGGTGTGACGCCTGCCCGGTGCTGGAAGATTAAATGATGGGGTGCAAGCTCTTGACTGAAGTCCCAGTAAACGGCGGCCGTAACTATAACGGTCCTAAGGTAGCGAAATTCCTTGTCGGGTAAGTTCCGACCCGCACGAATGGCGTAACGATGGCCCTACTGTCTCCTCCTGAGACTCAGCGAAGTTGAAATGTTTGTGAAGATGCAATCTCCCCGCTGCTAGACGGAAAGACCCCGTGAACCTTTACTGTAGCTTTGCATTGGACTTTGAAGTGGTTTGTGTAGGATAGGTGGGAGACATTGAAGCATGGACGCTAGTCTGTGTGGAGTCGTCCTTGAAATACCACCCTGACCCCTTTGAGGTTCTAACCTTGGTCCGTTATCCGGATCGGGGACCGTGCATGGTAGGCAGTTTGACTGGGGCGGTCTCCTCCCAAATTGTAACGGAGGAGCTCGAAGGTCGCCTAGGTACGGTCGGACATCGTACTGATAGTGTAATGGCATAAGGCGGCTTAACTGCGAGACAGACAAGTCGAGCAGGTGCGAAAGCAGGACATAGTGATCCGGTGGTTCTGAATGGAAGGGCCATCGCTCAACGGATAAAAGGTACTCCGGGGATAACAGGCTGATTCCGCCCAAGAGTTCACATCGACGGCGGAGTTTGGCACCTCGATGTCGGCTCATCACATCCTGGGGCTGTAGCCGGTCCCAAGGGTATGGCTGTTCGCCATTTAAAGTGGTACGTGAGCTGGGTTCAAAACGTCGTGAGACAGTTTGGTCCCTATCTGCAGTGGGCGTTGGAAATTTGAGGGGGGCTGCTCCTAGTACGAGAGGACCGGAGTGGACAGATCTCTGGTGTACCGGTTGTCACGCCAGTGGCATCGCCGGGTAGCTAAATCTGGAAGAGATAAGCGCTGAAAGCATCTAAGCGCGAAACTCGCCTCAAGATGAGATTTCCCCAAGGCTTTAAGCCTTTTAAAGGGTCGTTCGAGACCAGGACGTTGATAGGTCGGGTGTGGAAGCGCAGTAATGCGTTAAGCTAACCGATACTAATTGCCCGTAAGGCTTGATCCTATAACCTGAAGCGCGTGTGTGCGACGGTATAATCTACCCAAGATTAGAACTGAATTTGAGAAACAAGCAGTACAAAGCAATATATTACTTCTTCTATTGAACTGAACGCGTTGCAGAGCAGCATGTGCAACGAGTTAACCCGTTAAAGTCTGGCGACCATAGCGAGGTGGTCCCACTCCTTCCCATCCCGAACAGGACAGTGAAACACCTTAGCGCCGATGATAGTGCAGATTACCTGTGTGAAAGTAGGTCATTGCCAGACACCCTAAGCCGTACCAAGACCCCCGTACTCGAAAGAGGCGGGGGTTTTGCTTTGCGCGGAAGAAATGCGCGCTGTAGCGTAGCGATAAGCACCAGCGGTTTGCATGTTGGGTTACGCGATAAGGCTGCTAACCCAACCTACTATTTTGCGTATGCTCAATCACACCTGCAAAGCGCGCGTCGCTTGATAAGTTAATGGCAGTAAAAAATACACGAGCTCATGTTTACTTGTAAGCCTAGATAGATGGCTGTCCATGTTAGAATTCAGACTATCTGTCTGCCACTGGCTTTGAGGATTTGGAATGTCTGGAAACACGCTTGGTTTATTGTTTACGGTAACTTCATTTGGCGAAAGCCATGGGGCAGGGATTGGTTGTGTGGTGGATGGATGCCCGCCCGGAATGGATTTGAGTGTTGAAGATATTCAGGCTGAGTTAGATCGTCGTAAACCCGGTACTTCCCGCCATGTGACTCAGCGCAAAGAGCCGGATACAGTAGAGATTCTGTCGGGCATTTATGAAGGCAAAACCACCGGTACGCCGATTGCGCTGCTGATTCGCAATCAAGACCAGCGTAGCCAAGATTACGGCAAAATTGTTGAAACATTTCGCCCGGGGCATGCTGATTACACTTATTGGCATAAATATGGCATTCGTGATCCGCGAGGTGGTGGACGATCTTCTGCGCGTGAAACGGCGGTGCGTGTGGCGGCGGGGGCTATTGCTAAAAAATGGCTGCGTGAGAAGTATGGTATTGAGATTCGCGGCTATATGAGCCAGCTGGGTGAAATCGCGATTCCATTTAAGAGTTGGGATGACGTTAGCGGAAATGCTTTTTTTGCACCTAATGCGGAAATCGTACCGCAGCTTGAAGACTATATGGATGCTGTTCGTAAAGAGCGTGATTCGGTAGGTGCACAAATTACTGTGGTGGCTGAAAATGTGCCGGTTGGTCTGGGCGAGCCTGTGTATGATCGCCTCGATGCCGAAATTGCCTATGCCATGATGAATATTAATGCGGTAAAAGGCGTTGAGATTGGCGCTGGCTTTGAAAGCATTGCACAAAAAGGCTCGGTGCATTGCGATGAGCTGACCCCAACGGGTTTCGCAAGCAATCACGCAGGCGGTATTTTAGGTGGCATTTCTACTGGCCAAGATATTGTAGTGAATTTGGCGGTCAAACCGACTTCCAGCATTGCACAAGAGCGTCATTCCATTGATAAAGAAGGCAATCCGGTGTTGATGGCAACAACCGGGCGCCATGATCCCTGCGTGGGGATTCGGGCTACGCCGATCGCTGAAGCCATGCTGGCATTAGTGTTGATTGATCACGCCTTGCGTCATCGTGCTCAGTGCGGTGATGTCAAAGTAGATACGCCACGCATTCCTGCAAAAAGGATTTAATGATGCTTAAGTTGATGGCCCTTGTGGCGGTATTTCTGACTGGGTGCGCCGCGCCGCAATTTGCAGCAACAGTAAGCGTAAGGCACAACCTGGCAAGCAGCCCCGCTGCTCAGCGTTTTGCGTTTGAGCGTAATGCTTCGCAAGTACAAAGCCTAGCGCAGCGTGATTTTGAAGAAGATGTCAGTGCCGAGCTGATGCGTAAAGGCTATGTTTACGAGCCAAATATGAGCGCTGCAGACTGGCTAGTGCGCTTGCAGTATCAGGTTGATGGCGGCAAAACAGTGACAAGCCAGGAGCCGATTTGGGGAACGGTTGGTTTTAGTACCTACTATCGCCGGGTTTCCACTGCAAATGGCGTGGTTTTAGTCCCGTATACCCGCACTGAAAGTGGTGTTGTAGGCAGCAGGCCCGTAAGCGACACAGTTTATAGCCGTCAGCTGACACTGGATATATTGGACAGAAAAGATTTGGCTGCCGGGCGTTTTGCAAAATTATTTGAAGGTAAAGCGGTGAATCGCAGTTCTGATGATGCGATTGAGCCTGCCGTGCCATGGTTGATTCGTGCCTTATTTGAGCAGTTTCCCGGCGTTTCCGGATCAAGCCGTGAAGTGAAAATTATTTTACCTGAGCAATGAGGCTGAACGCCGTGGTTTGTTCCTTATTAGCTATACGGAAAATACCACGCTGTTAATGCTGTTTTACGCTAATTATTTAAACGGAAAAACCCGTGACCCCTGAGCAATATTGTGAAGATAAAGCCGCCAAAAGTGGCTCTAGTTTTTATTACAGTTTTCGTTTTTTGCCTTTAGAGCAAAGAAAAGCGATTACTGCCTTATATGCATTTTGCCGTGAAGTAGATGATGTGGTGGATGAATGCCACGAAGAAAGTGTGGCAAGAACTAAATTAGCTTGGTGGCGTGATGAAATTGATCAGCTCTTTGCGGGGACGCCTCAACATCCGGTGACGCAGGCTTTAATGCCCGCTATTAAGAAATATGATTTGCAACAAACGCTGTTTCTAGAAATCATCGATGGTATGGAGATGGATCTGGATATGGCCCGGTATAATAGCTTTAAAGATTTGCAATTGTATTGCTATCGGGTGGCGTCTGTTGTTGGGCAAATGGCCGCGCAAATTTTTGGATATACAGATCGTGGTACGCTTAAATATGCCCATGATTTGGGATTGGCGTTTCAATTAACCAATATTATTCGTGATGTGGGTGAAGATGCTCGTCGAGGTCGGATCTATTTGCCCGTGACTGAATTGCAGCAATTTAATGTTCCTGCTGCCGATATACTGGCTTGCCGTGAAACACCAGAATTTCGGGCATTAATGGATTTTCAAATAGAGCGGGCCGAGCAATATTATGCGCAAGCTTTGGCGCAATTACCGGCCGTTGATAAAAAGCCGCAACGCACAGGGCTGGTGATGGCGGCGATTTATCGCGCTACATTACAAGAAATTAAAAAAGATGGTGTAGGTAAGGTCCTTAATCAAAGGCTTTCATTAACCCCGATTCGCAAATTATGGCTGGCATGGAAAACGTGGTGGCTGTGTTAAAGCAATACTCTGTTGCGGTGCTGGGCGCTGGTTATGCTGGTATGACGGCAGCCACAGAGCTTGCTGCGGCTGGCGTTCATGTCAGCGTGTTTGAGGCGGGCAAAGTGCTTGGCGGGCGTGCCAGAAAAGTAGGCCTGGAAGGCAAGTCGCTCGATAATGGTCAGCACCTTGTGATTGGTGCGTATACCGGCTTGCTGGAAATGATGACAAAAGTAGGCGCAGACAGCCAGGCCGGCTTTTTGCGTCGCCCGATGGAGCTGCAAGTAGAGCCTGGCTTTCGGCTGGCCTGCCCCAAATTACCCGCGCCTTTGCATCTTGCTTTTGGCTTGCTGTTTGCTAAAGGCTTATCCTGGTCAGAGCGATTTGCATTAGTGCGCACGATTCGTGTGGCTCAGGCGGCAAAATGGCGGCTGGCTGAGGATTTAACCGTGAGCGCTTGGCTAAAGGAGCAGCGTCAGCCTGATGTATTAATCAGCCGGTTTTGGCAGCCGCTGACCGTCGCTGCATTAAATACACCGCTGGAGCAGGCGTCTGCACAGGTTTTATTAAATGTATTGCGGGATAGTTTGGGGGGCGCGCGTGCGGCCTCAGATTTGCTGCTGCCAAGGCTGGATTTTTCGGCTTTATACCCTGATGCGGCGGCCCGGTTTATTGAGCAAAAAGGCGGGCATGTTTACCGCTCGCGCCGGGTTCGGCGTGTGGAGAAAGTTGCTCAGGGCTGGCAGCTTAATGGTGAGAACGAGGTTTTTGATGCAGTGATCTGTGCGCTGCCACCGCATGGTTTATCCGCTTTGCAAGTATCTGTACCCAATGTGTTGCCCTTGCAAGTGCGGGGCTGGACTTACCAACCGATAGTCACGGTTTATTTGCAATACGCCCCTGATGTGCAGCTGCCCAAACCCATGCTGGGTCTGAGTGATTCAATGGCGCAGTGGGTTTTTGACCGTGGATATACGCACAATACTGCAGGACTGATTGCGGTTGTGATCTCGGCAGAGGGGCAGCATCAGGCGCTGGCTCAGAATGAGCTAGCAAGGTTGCTGATACAGGAGTTACATCAGCGTTTGGCTTTGCCTAAGGATGCGCTCTGGTATCGGGTGATTACTGAAAAGCGGGCTACTTTTGCTTGCACGCCTGATTTGCAGCGCCCGGGCAATCAAACCTGTGCTGCTGGCTTTTGGCTGGCTGGCGATTACACAGCCGGGCTGGCAGGAAAAGGTGATTATCCGGCCACGCTGGAAGGTGCGGTAAGAAGTGGTAAGGCGGCTGCAGAGGGTCTGCTGCAAGAGTTAACTAATAAGCTCTGATAAAAGGGATAAAAATGAGTGAAGTAATGGGCGATTGGAAAAATTATCAGGCACCGGCAGGTGCATTTCGCAGCCGCGTGATTTTAGTCACCGGGGCGGGGCAGGGCATCGGTGAGGCGGCGGCAATGGCGCTGGCTGAGCATGGTGCAACGGTGATTTTACTGGGGCGCAACGAGAAAAAACTTGCCAAAGTATATGACGCGATTGAAGCTGCAGGTTATCCGCAGCCCGCAGCGATTCCTTTTGATCTGGCAAAATCCGGCGAGGCAGAGATTGCACAAATGGCGGTGCTGATTCAAAAAGAATTTGGTCGTCTGGATGGTATTTTGCATTGTGCGAATGGTTTTACCCATTTGTCGCCGCTGGCCAATCAAAAAATGGATGAGTGGGTGGAGATGTTCAAAGTCAACGTTGCTGCGCCCTTTGTGCTCAACCGTGCTTTATTTCCACTTTTAAAAGACGCACCAGACGCTAGCATTCTGCTGCTGGGCGAGCATCATGCCTTTGCACCAAATGCATATTGGGGTGGCTATAGCGTCAGCAAAGTAGGGCAAAAAAATCTGGTCGAGATTGCGGCTGCCGAGTGGGAAAGCATGGAACATATGCGGATTAATCTCTTAGTTCCTGGCCCGATTCAATCACCATTCCGCCTGAAAACGCATCCGGGTGAAACGCGTGAAAGCCTGCCGCCAACCCGCTCGATTGTGCCGGCTATTTTGTACTGGATGGGCGATGCCAGCCGTGGTCAGAGCGGCAAAACATTAGTAGCTGACAGTGTTGTAAATAAAAATGCCGGGGATGGGAACTTGTCTGCAGAGGCATGATCATAGCTTGAGTGCTAATGAATGTTAGTGCTTGCTTCGTCCCCTTATGGCCCCACCGCTGGTGGGGCTTTTTTTTGTGCATTTTATTCAACAATCATTTAGAGAGAAGTGCTGTCATCTTGTTACAATCCTGTCTTTGCTTTTTGGCCTGAGTTTATGACACTTGATGCGGTTTTTGCCGACGACGGCCCCTTTGCCGATGCGTTTCCTGGCTATAAATTGCGCGTGCAGCAATTAGAAATGGCGCAGGCCGTTGAAATTGCAATCAAGAACCAGGGCCAGCTGATTGCTGAGGCCGGCACGGGCACGGGTAAAACCTTTGCCTATCTGGTGCCCGCTCTCTTGTCTGGCGGCAAAGTGATTGTTTCCACTGGTACCAAAACATTGCAGGATCAGTTGTTTGCCCGCGATATTCCAACTGTACGCAAAGTATTGCAGGTGCCGGTGACCATTGCACTGCTCAAGGGTCGCTCAAATTATGTCTGCCATTATCATCTGGCACGCACCGAGCAGGAAGGGCGCTTTATGCGCAAAGAAGACGTTGCCGATTTAGTCAAAGTGCAGCGTTATGCCAAAACAACAATATCAGGGGATAAAGCCGCCTGCCCCGGCGTGCCGGAAAACGCGCCCATCTGGGGGCAGGTTACCTCTACCCGTGATAATTGCCTTGGCCAGGATTGCCCGAGTCATCAGGATTGCTTTGTGTTGAAAGCACGCAAAGACGCACAAGATGCCGATGTGGTGGTGGTAAACCATCATTTATTTTTTGCAGATGTCTGGCTGCGGGATGAAGGCGCGGGTGAATTGTTGCCCGCCTGTAATACCGTTATTTTTGACGAGGCGCATCAGCTGCCCGAAGTGGCCAGCCTCTTTTTTGGTGAAACGCTGACGTCTGGTCAGCTGATCGATCTGGCGCATGATTCACGCGCCGAAGCACTGGTTGCGGCCAAAGATTTTATTATGTTGCCCGCAGCGGCTGAGGCATTAGAAAAAGCGGTGAAGGATTTGCGGCTGGTGTTTAAATCGGATGCCACGCGTTTTCCGCTGCACCAGCTTGAGCAGCAAAACCCGGAGTTTATCCCTGCACTGGATGTGGTCGCCGAAAAACTGGGTACGCTGTGTGATTTACTGGGTAAGCAGGCAGAGCGGGCAGAGGGGCTGGAAAATTGCCAGATTCGCGCGTTGGAATGCGTGGATATCCTAAAACGCTGGAAAGCCGGAGATGATGAAGAAAGCGTGCACTGGGTGGATGTGTTATCACACGGGCTGATTCTGCACGCCACGCCGCTGAATATTGCCCAGCTGTTTCAAAAGCAATTGAAATCACACCCGCGCGCATGGGTGTTTGCTTCTGCCACCTTAGCCGTGAATGGTCATTTCAACCACTTTAAGCACGAACTTGGCCTGTGGGATGCGGTTGAAGCCACTTGGGAAAGCCCTTTCGATTACAAGCAACAAGCGGCGCTGTATGTGCCGCAAGATATGCCCGAGCCCAATGCGCCAGACTTTACCAAGCAAGTGATGGAAAAAGCCTGGCCGCTGCTGCAAACCACGCAAGGCCATGCTTTTTTACTGTTTACCAGCTTGCGAGCAATGCGTGAAGCGCATGAATTGGTACTGGAAAAACTGAAAGCCGCAGGGCTGGAATGGCCGGTGTTTCTGCAGGGGCAAGGTTCGCGTACCGAATTATTAGATAAGTTTCGCCAGGCACCGAACGCTATTCTTGTGGCCAGCCAAACCTTCTGGGAAGGGATTGATGTGAAGGGTGAGCAGCTATCTCTGGTGGTGATTGATAAGCTGCCTTTCAGCCCGCCGGATGATCCGGTTTTATCGGCGCGTATTGAGCAAATTAATAAATCGGGGCGCAGTGCATTTATGGATTACCAAGTACCGCATGCCGCGATTACCTTAAAGCAAGGTGCAGGGCGCTTGATTCGGGACGAGACCGATATTGGTATTCTGATGATTGCCGACAAGCGTTTAGTTGAAAAACAATATGGAAAAATGATCTGGAAAAGCCTGCCGCCCATGTTCAGATCAAGAGAGCTAGCTACGGTGCAGCGCTTCTTTGAGGTAAAACGGCAGCAGCAGTCGGATGCAAATGCGGTTCCTGATCAAACGAGTGACGAACAGGCTGAGCCTTAGCACTCGCCCTCATGGGCAAAGCAAAGCGTTTGCAATACTAACGATTATTTGAAGGTAAGTTGCCCGTATGGCAAAAAAACGACAAAACCAATCGACTTTAGGGCGCACGCTGGGGCGCTTTTTCTTGCTGCTTATTGTACTGTTGGTTGCCTGTGCGGCATGGCTTTATCAATATGCCACCACGCCTCAGGGGTATGCTACATCCGATTTTGTAGTGGAGTCAGGTGGCGTGAAAAAAGTGGCAGATCAGCTCGTCAAACAGGGGGTGATTGATCAGTCTCTGCCGTTTTTAGTACTGGCACGGGTAACGGGCAAAGACAAGTTATTGAAAGCAGGCAGCTATAGCATGAGTGCGCCACTCAGCCCATGGCAGCTTTTAGAAAAACTCAGTAATGGCGACACCACCACCCTGACTTTCACTTTGATTGAAGGCTGGAAGTGGAGCGATTTTCGCAAGGCCTTAAATACCAACCCTCATTTACGCCACGACAGTGCTTTGATGTCGGATGCCGAGCTGTTGGCTGAGCTGGGCATCAGTGCGCTGAGCCCGGAAGGCTTGTTTTTTCCTGACACCTATCATGTGGATAAAGGCAGTTCAGATTTAAAACTATTGGCACGAGCCAATCAGCGAATGCAAAGTAAGCTGGATAAGGCATGGGCTGGGCGCTCACAAAATGTGCAGTTAAAAACGCCCTACGAGGCGCTGATTCTGGCCTCTTTGGTTGAAAAAGAAACCGGCCTTGCGGCTGATCGTCCGATGATTGCAGGTGTATTTGCAAACCGCTTACGGATTGGCATGCGCTTGCAGACCGATCCCGCTGTGATGTACGGGGCTGGGGAATCACTTGACGGGCGTTTGCGGAAAATCGATTTGCTGACTGATACGCCTTATAACACCTATACCCGCAGTGGCTTACCACCTACACCCATTGCCATGGTGGGGGATGCGGCATTAAAGGCGGTGATGCACCCTTCATCTACGACAGCGCTATATTTTGTGGCGAAAGGGGATGGCAGCTCGGTGTTTTCCAATAATCTGGATGAGCACAATAGTGCGGTACGTAAGTATATTTTAAGAAAATAAGGCGTTTGTATTTGTAAAAAAGCCAACCCTCCATATGTGAGGGTTTTTTCTCGCCTAGCGATGGGGCTGGCCCCATTCACTGCATGTGCTTAAATCCTTATTTCCTTCGTCGCATACCGGGTGTTAGCTGTTTTCCTGCTCTACTCATTGTGGATGAAGCGTCAAACGCCCCTAAAGTCTTACACTTCATTTATCTTCTTTTGCCTGAGCGATCGCTTGATTTTTGCGATGCACCATCTAGAACGGATACATATCGTTTTGGAGTGCTCTGATGCTTGCTCGTTCTCGTGGATGTCTGGTGGTTTTCTGTTCAGCATGGCTTGTTAACAGCCATGCTGGTGTGTTTGATTTTACTGCAACGATGAATGGTCAGTTCGGGCAAGGGAGTTTTACGACTGCCGAGGAAGCCGCTAATACCTATTATGAAGACAAGTTAAAAGTCATTTTCCCGACTTATAGTGGTGTAGAGGCGATTAATAGCGAGCTTAATTTTCGCGGTATGCCAATTCAATTGGCTTTTCCGCAGCAGGGCTCAACGCTGCTGACTTTTCAAATCCCTATTTTAGAAATTAGCGAATCATTCAGGGGAGCAACCCGGAATGAAAGCCGCGATTTATTAAAAGAATATTTAAAAAATCACACCGATTTGTTAGAAAAAATGGCGAGGTATTTAGTTTCTGTTTCACCTGTTGATCCTATCGCAGGTAATCCAAACAGCTTAATGTCACGCGCAGTGAGTAATGATGCCAAATTGCTTTGGTTTGGAGCCAGAAATACCACGGCTACGGTGGGGCAAAGCAGTGATGGTCGGCATCGTTTTGGTATTGGCGCTAATTTTAAGCATATGAAAAGTGATGCCGTGGGCAGCGCTAAAGAAATGGAAAGCGATACTTATAATTTACCGCTTTCCTATTCTTATCAGTTTTCTGAACCCAATCACGAATTAATTGTGGATCTGCCGCTAGGCTATACCTCAAGCGATGGGGCTAAAGGCTACGATGGCAGCTTGGGTGTTTTTTATCGTCGGCCAATTTTTGAAAATTGGGTGCTCAGTGTTACGGGCTCAGGGCGGGGCACTTATTCCAGTGATTTAGCAGGTGCTGCGGCCATGGGGTCGGGCGCGATTGCATCCAGCTATGTCTGGCGTGGCGATGCATATTCAATTACCTTGGGTAATATGCTGGGCTACTATAAGGCGCTGAGTTTAACTGTAGATGGCAAATCGTTTGATCCGGGAATTGCGAATACGGTGTTTCATAATGGCTTGCTTTATTCCAGAGACAGCCCTTGGAAACTGGGGGCAGATCCTCTAACCTGGGAAGTTTATTTAGTTGATAGTCGTTATACCGGTACAGAATTATTCAGCAATTATCAAACCGAGATTGGCATGACATTAGGCACGATTCGCCCTGCTCATTCTAAAGAAGCAGATTTACGTTTTGGTTTCAGTTTTACCAAGGGCGAAAATGTGCAGGGCTGGCAGGCTAATTTTGGTGCCTGGTTTTAATTCAGCAGCGTTGAAGGGTTAAATAAAAAAAGGCCTCCCGCAATGGGAGGCCTTTCAATTATCAGCTAGCCAGGAGGCTGGAAATAATGTGTCTTAGAACTTACCAACCAGACCGAATGCAAACTGGTTCATGTCATTGCCTTTTGCTAAAGCAAAACCAGATGCGGTTGTGAAGTTAGAGTTCTTTTGGTTGTCTACTTTGGAGAAAGAAGCAACGGCTTGAACATACTTATGGAACTGATAGCCTACAGCGATGGTAGCTTGTTGGCCGCCAGTATCTGTCAGTGTTGTGCCATCTACATCATTTGCTTTTGCGTATTGAACTTGTACTTCAAGAGCATCTTTTTTGTAGCCAGCGATCAGACCATAAACATTTTGTTGTTGATCGAAGTTCTTAGCAGCAGCAAGACCGCTTACGCTTGAAGAAGTGCGTTCAAACACTGCACCTGCGCTGAAGTCCATGTAATTAACTTGGCCGCCCAGTTGGTAAGCTTCAAGTTTTTGTGTTGCAGTGAAGTTTGCTGCTTTTGCACCGCTGCTGCCATCCAGTTTCCAAGCTGCATTGTTTACTGTTGTGTAACCAAAGCCAACATTAAACATGCTGTGTTTGTAGCCTAAAGAAACCGAAGTTTGGCCCATCAAATCTGTTGCAGGTGTGTTGCTTGGTGTACCAGCAGCACCGGCAGAAATGGAGTTGGTAGAATCTTTACCAAAGTTGTGGCTTAAGTTAGCGCTGAAACCTGCCCAATCTGGTGTCTCGTAAGCAACCATATCACCTTGGCGTGCGCCAAGACGGTTCAGAATTTGCTTGGAGCCGTAGGTAGAAGACGCATCGTTCAGGTTGCCGTACAGAGTAGGAACGATTTGTTTCAGTGATAATTTATAAGCATTGTCATAACGACCAAGGCGCAAAGTACCTGCTTGCTTGCTGCCTACGCCGACGAATGTATTGCGGCTACCAATTTCAGCTTTGTCATCGGTGTTGTCACCGTTGTTACCAAGGTAGAAACGGCTTTCAACTTGAGCAAGAGCGAAGAAGTCATTGCCCAGGTCGTATTTGGCTTTGAAACCCAGTTTGGATGTTTGGTCCATCAGGCGGGTCTGGCTGTCTGCAGTGTTAGCAATTGCCGCGCCGCTGTTGTTGGTTACGGAAATCACTTCAACAGCAGAACCCAATGTGCCGTAAATGCTGAATGGGCCAAGTTCTACATCTGCGAATGCTACAGGTGCAGCAAATGCAGCAGAGATAGCAAGGGCGATAAGCTTTTTCATAATCTGTACTACTCCCAAAAAACGAGTGGATGAAGTGGCAAGGGGTTTGCCACTTCTGCATTGGTAAAGATCACGGCACTTTTGTTATAAGAAGCCATTTTATATTCTTTTGCGGCATTATGACATTTATTGTGCTTTCTGGTTGGCTAAGTTTTTTCAAAGTCAGCTCACAAAAAAGCCAAGTTTCATGAATTACTAATGCACGCATTTAGAAAGCAGTTGTATGCTTGCTGCAACAAATTGCTTTCGAACAATGCCAAGTCTAGGGGAGTTTTATTAAAAGTATATGACAAAAATATAGGTTTAAGCCCGTACAAACCCTTTGTAAGCTGGGCCAAACGTAGCATCTATGCAGCTTCCGGGAGATTCCGCCCGCATAAAGGTTTCACCGACCAGAAAGTTGTTAACGTCATTTTGTTGCATCAGAACAACATCATCTGGGGTGACAATCCCGCTTTCTGTGATCACGATACGATCGCTTGTAATCATTGGAAGCAGTTTCAGAGTGTTTTGTAGCGAAACCTCAAAGCTGCGTAAATCGCGATTGTTAATTCCCAGTAATGGCGTCTTAAGCTGTAATGCCAGCTCTAATTCAGCCTCGTTATGTACTTCTACTAAGGCCGCCATGCCCAAGCTGTGCGTGATCGCTTCAAAGTCTTGCAATTGACTTAAGCTTAACTCTGCGGCAATGAGCAGGATGCAATCCGCACTAGAGGCGCGGGCTTCAAAAATTTGATATTCATCCACCATAAAATCTTTACGCAGAACAGGCAGATTGCATGCGGATCTGGCCGCTTTCAGGTAATCAAGGTGCCCTTGAAAGTAAGGTACATCGGTGAGAACCGATAGGCAGGCGGCACCATGTGCGGCGTAATCCTGTGCATGCACAGCCGGTTGAAAATCAGCGCGAATCACACCTTTGGACGGGCTGGCTTTTTTGATCTCCGCAATAATGCCTGGATGGCCAAGTGCATTTTTACTGCGCAATGATTCCGTAAAGTCACGTAAGTCTGTATTACCTTCGGCTTGAGCACGAATTTCATGCAATGGAATCAATTTGCTGGCCGCAGCTACTTCTTCGTATTTGGTGGCCCAGATTTTTTTTAAGATGTCAGACATATTTGGCTCTTTTGTTAAGGCATGGCAAGCCGCGGTGCAGATTGCAGCTTGCCAGCGCTTTAAAAAAGGCGGGGTTCAGCCGCCTTGCAAAGTGAATTTGTGATTTAAATACTTTGAGTGAATTGCACCAGCGCATCCAGCCTGGCTCGGGCGCTGCCATCTGCCAGTGCCTGGCCAGCCCGCTTAATCCCTGCCGCCAGTGATTCGGCTTTGCCCGCAGCGTAAATCGCAGCTCCGGCGTTTAGCTGCACAATATCGCGGCATGGGCTGGCCTGATTGGCCAGAACCTGCTCAATCATGTGTTTGGATTGCTGTGCATCATTTGCGTGCAGTGTTTTGATATCAGCCAGCTCAAAGCCATAATCACGCGGATCAAATTCAAACTCATTAATTTGGCCATCTTTCAGCTCGGCGATTAGGGTAGGGCCTGAAATGGAGATCTCATCCATGCCATCTTTGCCATGCACGATCAGTACATGCTTGCTGCCCAGCTGTTTGAGTACGCGTACTTGAATCCCGACTAAATCAGGGTGGAAAACACCCATTAGCTGGTTTTCTGCGCCTGCCGGATTGGTTAGCGGGCCCAGAATATTAAAAATAGTACGCACGCCCAGCTCACGGCGGATAGGCGCAACATATTTCATGGCACTGTGATGATTGGGGGCGAACATAAAGCCTAGGCCACACTCATCAATAGAGCGGCCCACCTGCTCTGCGCTGAGGTTTAAGTTGATACCAAAGGCTTCCAGCACATCCGCTGAACCGGAGCTAGATGAAACAGACCGGCCACCATGTTTGGCAACTTTAGCGCCAGCGGCGGCAACGACAAAAGCGGCGCAAGTTGAGATATTAAAGGTGTGAGCACCATCGCCCCCTGTGCCGCAAGTATCAATCAGATGGCTGCGGTCTTCTACCTTCACTTTGGTGGACAACTCACGCATCACCGTGGCCGATGCGGCAATTTCAGACACGCTTTCAACTTTGGTGCGTAAGCCAATCAAGAGGGCCGCGGTCTGAACAGGGGACATTTCACCTGTCATGATTTGCCGCATGAGATATAGCATTTCGTCATAAAACAATTCGTTGTTATCGATCAGGCGATTAAGTGCGGCTTGAATGGTAATCATGGATGCTCCTTGGCTTGGGGCGGGTGATTTGGCGGCAAATAAGTAGTGGTCTGGCAAAAACGCTGCAAACAGGCAGGTATGAAATCATGAAGCGATTAAGCGGGCCATCTCAGGCTGCTGAAATTAAATGCAGGTGCTAAACATGGGATACGGCGACTTATATCAGTGCTTTGAAAACACTATTTTGTGAAGTTTTTTTGTTTTGCACTGAGGATCAGTGTGCGGTTTCTGATTCTGAACTCAAATTATTAAGCTAAAGCTGCACAGGGCTATTGCACATAAAAGCGTGATAGTTCATCGCTGCGTGCCCGGTCTGAATCAATGCGGCAAGAGAGCTCGGCAATCCCTGCGCCACTGCCTCCTGCAAAACTTTTACCAACCCAAGCACAATGAGCCTGCCGGTACGCTTCATAGGCCCGGGTGCTTTGTTTGAAGGCGGGCAATGCTTCGGGGCGGCCGGTGGCGCGGTCTAGGTTTTTCATCATTGCACGGGTTGCGGCTTCTGCATTTTTTCGATCTTGCTCGGCCTGCGGGGCCAGCTTGGCTAAACAGGTTTTAATCAGAATTTGATTTGCGCCATCGCATTCTACCTGGGCCGGAGGCGATGTTTGGGCTTGCGCGCTGAAAGCAAGTAAGGCGCATGAGAGGGTAAAGATAAGACGCATAATCTATCCTGGGTAAAAAAAAGGGGCTGGTGCCTGCGGCAGGCAGGCACAGCAGAGGCCTTAAAGCGGCTTAGACTCTGTCAGGCCCATTCTTTTAAAAACTGATCCAGCATGGCGTGACCGTGCTCGGTAAGGATCGATTCAGGATGAAACTGCACCCCTTCGATCGGCAGTGTTTTATGCCGCACGCCCATGATCTCGCCATCTTCTGTCCATGCAGTGATTTCCAGACAGTCTGGCAGGCTGGAGCGCTCAATCGCTAGGGAATGATAACGGGTCACCGTAAAAGGAGAGGGCAGGTTTTTAAACACACCCGTATTGCTGTGCTCTATTTGCGATACCTTGCCGTGCATCAGCGTTTGCGCGTGAATGACTTTACCGCCAAAAGCCTGGCCAATGGCCTGATGCCCAAGGCAAACGCCTAAAATAGGCAGCTTGCCAGCAAAGTGATGAATCGCCGCCAAAGAAATACCTGCTTCGGAAGGAGAACAGGGGCCGGGGGACACCACCAGATATTTAGGCTTTAAAGCTTCAATTTCTTCGATGGTGATTTCATCATTGCGATGTACTTGGACTTCTTGCCCCAGCTCACCAAAGTACTGGACTAAGTTGTATGTAAAGGAGTCGTAATTATCGAGCATAAGCAGCATGGTTTTGTTAAGTCCTTGATTTTATAGGGTTGAATGTGGATGCTGCTTATCTGTTGTCCGGTATATTAACCGGTTATTTTTTTGCGTTATCACGGAGGCTGCGATAAACGCCCTTATTCTGTAAATTATCGCAGTACAGGCGCAGGGCGTCTAGCGCATAGGAAAATAGACTTCTTTTATTGAGCCTGTATTACGCTAAGTATTGATTTGCTTATAAATGCAATCTGTTGTTTCAGCCTCAAGCCAGCCGCTGACACGCTCCAGCTTAATCGATTTGGGGAATATCCCCTTGTTGATTTTATTGTAAAAGCCGCAAGGCAGTAAGTAAGCCGCAGGGGGATATATAAAACTTGCCAGCCCTGCTTGGGGTGAGCCCGCCACCAGTCGTGGCCGCTCTCACTTAACTCTGCTATCTGTCTTATTCCCATTTTTCCGCCTGCAAAGCGCTGGGCTTTTTGTTGATCAGCTCAGCGCCCACTGCGCACCAGCACAATTGCTGGGCATCACCCCCAACAACACTGGCGGCTTAGGTGACTTAGAAAAAGCCGCCACCGTGTTTGTGTATAAGGAGATTGAACCCCTGCTGCAGGAGTGGATCAAGGCGTTGAATGATGGGCTGGGGGTGGAGGTGATGCTTCAAACCTTACGAGTTGGCGTAAACGAACCCAAGGAGGCAGCAAAGCCCGCACGTGCGGGCTTTTTTGTAAGAGTGTATTTAGCTATTCGCATTTCAACAGTGGGTTAGGTCTTTTAAGTCTATTCAAGAACATAAAAAGCCACATGGTTGTCAATATTTTTGGGCATTCCGTAGTAAAAATTTAACGTGCCGTTAATTAATACATTTCCATTACTTTGGGTAATTTTTATATTTGTAATATTTTTCAATGAGTCTGCATTACTTTGAAACCAAATTATTTTTGATGGATGACTTCCTTTAGAGGTTAGCTCATCTACGCTTTGCATAATAGTATCGTTTTCGTGGGTGATTTCTATTTCTTGTGCATTGAGTGTTTTTTGAAAGTTGCCAGTAGCTGAATTTTCTATAAGTGATATGTTTACTGTGATTCGCATTTTTGCATCCTAAAAATAAATAATAGAAAGCTGGAGTCAGGTCTTGCAATAACACAGCTTATGTTTGAAATTATGTTAATGCAAGGCCTGAACCCATTCCTGCTTTTGCTATGATTCTTTTGAGGGGGGATTACCAGCCAAAGCAGAAATGACTTCAATAACAGATTTTTCAATGCCGGATCGGCGCAAATAATTGGGGTGGTATGTTCTGAATGATTTGGCGGGTAACAAATTAGAATTTAAGCGGCACAATTGCCGTTCGCTAAAACCATCAACTGCTTGTGTAATACAGGGGGGGGGGTGAAATAAACGATTATCATAACTTGGGCCGGTGAAGAAAATGACAACATCAGGCGAAATGATTTTTAACTCTTTAAATAAAATAAAATCTAACTTGGAGAGTGTTTGCTTATTTTCGTTCGAGGGCGGCCCCCTCTCTTGATCAAATCGATTAACATTCAACCAAGCAGAAGAAAATTGTGAATTTGTAAGAGAGCGCTCAAGTTTTCTGATCACGCTCCAGAACGGGCTGGCGTAGTATTCCTCTCCGAGGTTGAAATCAGCATATTCTTGCATTTGATCTCGGATGTCTTCGGCACTTGGCCATCCATGCGTTTCTTGCCCGACGAATGCAACTTTTACCACTGAAGACCAATACGAATCACTAGGTGCTATGAGAAAAGGGCCTTCCATCGCCGCTGTGCATTGAGCTTTGACTTCATGAATTGCTAATTCATTGGCTTTATATAATTCAAATAGTTTATCGTTTCCCATAATTCGCTTTTGTGTAAGATTACATTGCCTATTGAATGAGTTTGAAGATCTCATCTTTGCTTGCGACCAGAGCGACAATTGTGGCGATGATTACTAATAACTGGAATTAATAACTGGGGGTCAGAACAAAATTAAATCCTACTATGCTTAATGCTCTTAGAGCTAAAGAAGGTGGATTTAATAACCAGGTTCAGAGTAAACCTAAATTCTATTATGTTTCATACACTCAGAGCCGAAACAAGCAGGCTTAACTTTACTCGGACCCCAGTTATTCTTTATTCTTTGTCTTAATGTCTTAACATGTTTTCAAACTTAGGCTGAGTTTACTATGTGCAGATGTAAGATCTGACTTTATTTTTTTAATTTTCATCCGCTTGATATGAAACACCTTGGATACGAGAGTCACGTGCAGCCAATGCAATAATATCATCAATGGCGAGAGCGCCCTTTGTGTGTTTGTCCAAAAATTCCGAAAAAGTCGGCTGACTTCGCTCAGGATGGTAAATAAGTAGTAAGTTTATCCATTTGTTGCGCTCCTCATATTTTGAGGTGCCTACGAAATAAATGCAATTAACGTAGATTTCGTGAAGTTTTTCACGAAGCCAAGCTTCTTCAGAGGCGAGTTTTGCATTTCTCATTGACCTAGCTTGTTGCCATATTGAAATGAGATTTGCAATCAAAGTAACACCTCCGCCGATCGCCGCACCAATTAAACCTGAAGTTGCTGCATCCACGCACATCCTCCTATTTAAGAAATATTGACACACAAATTGCAGCTTGGTCGGGTCTTGTACTAACATATTTTCAAATCTAGGCCGAGTCTACTATGTGCTAATGCAAGACCTTCCCCCGTTTCCCTTTATGTATTACTTCAGATAGCTAGGGACGGCTTCGACGTTGTCGTAGTGGGCCTAACGCTTAGCTTTAGCCCCCGATATCTTGGCCACGTTGGCTTGAATAGCTGGTTGGACCTAACTCTAAAGCGGCGTGGCTGTGGAACCAGGAAAATGTGGCTTCGAAGCAGGAACTAATTTCTGCAACTTAGTAAGGAGTTCACGCAGCTGATCTTGCTGCTCTGGCGGTGCAGTTTGCTCCTTGATGGCGTTTCCAGTGCTGATAATTAGCCCTTCTGTATGGCCATCTAGCAGCCCAGCGCTAATGTGGCTTTGAACTGTTTGAATTAAACTCGAATAGTCCATGGCAAAACCTCTTTGAAATGAAACCTTATGAGACCGTCACGACTTGCTGCTGTCAAGAGACCGTAGGGTCAGGTCTTGCATTAACATATTTTCAAACCTTGGACGAGTTTACTGTGTGCTGATTCAAGACCCGACTCCCATTTACTTAACGCTGTGTTTATATAATGCCTATAAGACACACTCGCCCCTTACGTCGGCCCCAACTAATTTAATAGTTAATACTGAGCTGCAAGGGACAGATTGACCATTCTGAGAACATTGATAAACATAGACTTCATTGCAATTGTCATAACCAGGGTTTGGATCCCTATATTTAGAGCAATGCGGCAAAGTAGTATTAGGGTTAAGCGTATATGCTTTATCAAAGGTAAGATCGCCAGGTCGTCCACAAACACTAGCCCAATTTGAAATTTTAAAATCAACGGATTGCGAAGAATTTGATTTTAGTGAGTATTCAATAACCCCCATAGATGAATAGTATTTTGTATTACAACGATATACCCAACCATTTTGGGTTTGGTCGCATGCTTCTGGATGAACGTATTGCGCTGAAACTGTTGCACTATAAAACATTAGTATGCTAATTGACGAACGTAAAAATAGACTAATAAATAACTCTTTCATATTTATCTTCTTAGCGATTAATGATCATTAAATAAGAGAATCCAAAAGGCTATTTTCGTTTCGCTTCCAAATATAGGACAGTTTCGGTGATTGTCAAACCAGTTGTTGCCTTCGTCGTTAAATTTGACGCAGTCTTTCAGTTCTCTATTTTTCTTACAGGCTCTCTCTATGCAGGGGGCGGGTTTAAGGCGCTCTATTTTTGTCATTTACCAATTGTGGTTTTCTCTTGTCCATCGCTGTGGATGGAAAGGGCCTTGGGTATTAATATATTTCCAAATCTAGGCTGAGTTTGCTATGCACTAATGTAAGACCTGCCTTTTTTTGATAAATATATAAAGAGGGGGTATATATTTATCAAAAAAACATAACCGGTCCTAAATATTGAAAAATATTATTTATATAATGCTGGTTTAATCTCTAAGGGTCATATTTTTCGCCAATCTTCATGGTCAATAAACTCGGGATCACCGCAGCCACCACTTGTCAATGGCAATAAACCAATTTTGTGTTTGTAGCGGTGGCCGGCCAATCAGTCCAACCACTGATGCGGCATACAACGCACAGATTGCCATAAGCCCGGCAATGATCAAGGTGTTGACCGGGGCCAGCCAAGTACCGGCCCGGGCAGATGCAATCACGGAAGGCGGGGCATTGAAAAAGGCGTACCAGGACGGGCCTGCAATGACGGCGCCTGCGTGAATGACCACGCCTGCAATGGCGATCAGTAAGGCGAGGTAAACCAACAAACTGTTCGATTGTTTCATTACGGGGCCTGACGTTAAAATGGAGCAACTTGCTTACGCTGCAGTTGGATAAAAAGCCGCACGTTCCCGCTAGCCTGCTTGAATGCCATGTCAGGCGGTTCTATCGTTAAGCTTCTCATTTGGCTCAGCCCAATTGGGCCGACGCTTAAGCTGAAATTCTTGGCGCCCTTTTTTAAGTGTTGGGGCATCCCCCATTTGGGCTTCTGTCTCGCCTACACTGCCGCTGTTAATAGCATAGTGGATCACTGTTTTCCCGGGGGCGAGTGAAATCAATCCGTGTAATTTCACTGCTGTCATTATGTATCTTGTCTCTGATCTTTAAATAACAGAAGCTTTGTTTATTTATGAAGAAAGGAATACGGCGTGATAAAACTTAATGTCTTTTGCCTGCTTATGCTGGCGTCAGCAGGCGCAATGGCCAGTGAGGCCAATCTGCCTGAGGAAATGCTGCGGGGAAGAAATCAGCAATATCAGGAAGGCTTTCGTGATGGCTTTCGCGAAGCGATGCGGATGATGAATGGCAATCAGGGAAGCCAGAGTAGTGACTGGCGAAAAATTCAGATTTTGAATGCGACTTATGGCTCAGCAAGAGGGCGGTGTGATTTTACCCAGCGGCTGGCCCGCTCTGCCAACGATAAATCATCTTATCGTTTTAAATCAGGCAATCAGTGGTGTGGAGATCCCTCTGATGGTTATCAAAAAATGTCGACGGTTGAATACGCATGCCGTGGCAAGCCAAGAAGAGCTTATGTTCGGGAGGGGCAATCGGAAACGCTGCGATGTAATTGATTTTTGCTGTGCAATAGCATAGCAAGCTGTTTTACATGGAAGAATAGGTATGAGTATTTATACTAAATATTGAGCATGGGGTTTATTTAAGGGTGACTTCTTTATTGATTCCATAAATAAAAGGAGACAAAAGAGTGTGTCATCTGACTTTAGGCCACTGCACAATGCGTTTATTCAGCTGATCATTGACTAGAATGCATAACAATGCAGGGCTTAACTCGGTCAAAATTGGCTGCTTTTATGTTTGTTAACAAGGCGTGCATGGCTTTTTTTGAATAAGCCTTGCTTTCATCGATAAATTTTAAATAAAGGTGGATTGCATGCAAAAAAAATTCTGCCTGTCCAATTTTTTTATTGGAATAATTTTAAATTTATGGATGTTTGTTTTTGCCGTTGCTGCTGAGCCATGGGGCGGACCGATTACCGGGCCGCCTGCCCAAACAGGAAAGATGGTTGTTTTTATTGCTTCAGACCTTAAAAATGGCGGAGTAGCCAATGTGTATCGCGGTTTGGAAAAAGCCTGCCAAAAATTAGGCTGGAGGCTTATTTTGCTGAATGGCGAGGGCAAAAATGACAAACTGCAAACGTTATTTGTGCAGAGTATTGCCCGGCAAGCGGATGGCATTGTGTTTGGGGGCTTTCAGCCGGATGATTTTCCGGAGCAACTAAAAATAGCCAAACAAAATAAAATAAAGCTGGTTGGCTGGCATGCAGCAAAAAATCCAGGCGCGACGCCTGATCTGTTTGTTAATGTGGCAACGGATGCGATTGAGGTAGCCGAAATGGCCGCTCATTTTGTGCTGGCGGATGCGATAAAAAATAAACGCCCACTGGGCGTGATTATATTCAATGATAATCAATTTGCTATTGCCAATAATAAAACAAATAAAATGAAACAGGTTGTTGAATTGTGCAGTGCTTACAAAAACTGCAGAGTGCTTTCAATTGAAAACGTGAAGATATCTGATTCTTCGCTTCTTATTCCAGAATTGGTTCCAAAACTTTTAAAGCGCTATGGAGAGAGCTGGACTTATAGTCTGGCCATTAATGATATTTATTTTGACAGTATGAGTTATCCACTGATTCAGGCAGGGGCTAAAGAGTTGATGCTTGTTGCAGCTGGCGATGGCTCTGCTCTGGCGTTAAGCCGGATTGCTTCATGCCGCTCTCAGCAAGCAGCAACGATTGCTGAGCCGCTGACCATGCAGGGCTATCAATTAGCTGATGAGTTAAATCGTGCTTTTGCAGGCAGCCCACCCAGCGGTTATATATCTAGGCCAATCTTAGTCACGTGTGATTTGCTTAAGAAAATAGGCAATCTTAGTATTGATCATGAGTTGGGGTTTGAGAGTGCCTACAACAGGATTTGGCACAAGAGATAGAAAGGCAGTTAAAAAGACGATGTTTTGATGGCTTTTCAAAGGTGCCAGACTCTTTTTATTTGCCGGTCTTTGTTGTACTTGAGGATTCAGGTGGGCTGAGATATGCCATTCAATAGCGAGCTGCAGAATTGAAAAAGGCAAACACGCTGTGCTTGCCTTTGATTCAAGAAACAGCGGATATTATTTTGCCATTTCTTCTTTAGGTGCATCTTTTTTCATTTCTGCTGCGTGTTTCTTAGCGTCTTTCCGTGCTTTATGTTTCTTTGTTTCTTTCTTTTGTAAGGTCATGCCGTCTTTGTTCATCAGCCCTTCAGCAAATGAGGCGACAGAAGTTAAAGCAATACACGATGCTGCAATTGCGATAATAAGCTTTTTCATAAATGGAGCTCCTTGGATGAAACGGCTGAATGTAGATTAAAGCTGCAATTTAGCCCATGTCAGCATGTCTGATATTTCAGTGGCATTACATGCTCTTGTGAGCAATGAGCGTCCTTATTCATAAACTACATAAGGTGTTTTTTCCAGGAGGAAAAACGGTAATATTGTCGCTGGCTTTCGATTACATTGGGTTTGTGCTTTAAAAAGCTTTTAAGTTTTGCTGTGAAAACAAGCTTTCAGGCTGATTGTGTAATTACAGTGGGTTTAATGTTTCTTATGTTGCCGGCCACTTTTATCGGGACGGTCATTGTATTTAATCACCGCCACCACCACCCCCGCATCCGCCGCTACACCCCCCGCTGCATCCGCCACTATCCCCGCTGCTGTCTGATCCACCTGAAGAATCCGAGCTGTTGCCAAAATCGCTGCTGCTAGTGAATTCACTGCTGAGATCGGATGAATAAAACCCTGCGCCGCAATGCACGGTGCCGATGCTGCTTGCGGCAAGCTGGCTGCAGTCGGGCGTGTAATAAAAGCCATTGGCTAAGTTCCATTTAGCATCTAAGGCAAAGAGCAAAGGTAGGCGGGTTGGGTGTTTGGGGTTGATGTTTTCTTCAAGGCAGGCATAGCGCCAGCAAGTACGTAAGCCATCGTTATTTCGCAGCAGAGGGCTGAGCGCGCTGGCGGGGGTGTGATGCAAATAGCGGCCAAAGGCTTTCTTGCAAAAGGCCTGATAGTTTTTGGTGTAAAGAATAAATTCATGCCAGAGATCGTCGACTACTTGCGATGGCATGGCGATGTGGCGATAGCCGCTTTGATGATAAACCTGAAAAAACTGCCTGAGGGCGTGTGCCACCAGCTGCCGGTCTTTGAGATTAAGCTCTGGCCTGACTTTGTGCAGCTTATCGAGTAGGCCGGGCGGGAACATATAGCTGCGAATATAATCCGCACGGGCTGCTTTTCTGAGTCGGTGCCACATTAAAAGCAGGACCATGCTCAGGGCGAAAAGGATGAAGTACATATTACTCGCTTGTTTGGATGAGGGATGAATACGCCATGATGCCCCAGGCCTATTTCTAAGCTTCGGGGGGGGGGCTTGATTACGCGTCCAAACCATCCTGTACTAACTCTGCCGCACGTAAGACTGCGCGCGCTTTGTTTAAGGTTTCCTGCCATTCGCTCTCTGGTACCGAGTCAGCCACGATGCCGGCTCCGGCTTGCATATACAGTACTTTGTCTTTCACAACCGCAGTACGCAGGGCGATGGCGACATCCATATCGCCATTAAAGCCCAAATAGCCAACAGCGCCGGAGTAAATGCCGCGCTTTACCGGCTCCAGCTCGGCAATGATTTCCATCGCTCGTACCTTGGGTGCGCCGGAAACGGTGCCCGCAGGGAAGGTGGCTTTGAGAACATCAATATTGCTCATGCCGGGTTTAAGTTTGGCTTCCACGCTGGACACAATATGCATGACGTGAGAATAACGCTCGATCACCATTTTATCAGTTACCGCTACGCTGCCGGTTTGTGCCACACGGCCCGCATCGTTGCGGCCTAAATCCATCAGCATAATATGCTCGGCAATTTCTTTTGGATCGGCTAAAAGTTCGGCGGCGAGTGCTTCGTCTTCCAAGCGGGTTTTGCCGCGTGGCCGTGTGCCTGCAATCGGGCGTACTGTGACGGTATCGTCTTCAAGGCGCACCAAGATCTCTGGTGATGCGCCCACAATATGAAAGTCACCAAAATGGTAGAAAAACATATATGGCGATGGGTTTAAGGAGCGCAGCGCGCGGTAAAGCGAAATCGGTGATTCTTCAAAGGGCAGGCTCATTCGCTGCGAAAGCACCACCTGCATGATGTCGCCATCAATAATGTAATCTTTGGCTTTAAGTACTGCGGCTTTAAACGCATCCTCACCAAAGCCTGATGTCATCTGGCTAATGCTGGGTGCCCGGCCTTGTAGGGGAATTTTGGCAGGTTCGCGTAATGCCATACGCAGGGTATGAATGCGGTCGGCGGCGGTCTGGTAAGCATTGTTTTGTTCGGTATTGGCGTAAACCACCAGGAACAACTTGCCTGACAAATTATCGACTACGACTAATTCTTCAGAGAGTAAAAGCTGAATATCAGGCGCACCAATTTCATCCGGCTTGGGGTGATTGGCGAGTTTTTTCTCGATGTAAGCGATGGTTTCATAGCCAAAATAGCCGACTAAGCCGCCCAAAAAGCGCGGCAGCATTTTATTGGCTGGGGCACGGTAGCGCTGTTGAAAGCTTTCAATAAAATCCAGCGGATTGCCCTGATGGGTTTCAATCACCTCGTTATTACAGATAACTTCGGTCAGATTGCCTTGCACTTTTAAGCGGGTGCGGGCGGGCAAGCCAATAAAGGAATATCGGCCAAACCGCTCGCCACCTACAACAGATTCTAAAAGATAGGTGTAAGGCTGGTTGGCCAGTTTCAGATACACAGATAAGGGCGTATCTAAATCGGCAAACAGCTCGAGTGTCAGCGGAATGCGGTTATAGCCTTGCTCTTTGAGGGTATTAAATTCGGTAATCGACAACATGGATAGACTCCAAACTGGGTTTCGGTGACATGACGCAGAAATTTGTAAGCAAAAGGGCGGGCAGCTGGCTCTGCAGGCTGCTTGTGCAAATTAAGAGCGACGCCATCGCTGTGGGTTGGAGTAAAAGCCCATATTGCTCCGTGAGGTGAGGGATCTACCCCGATTTTTGCCGATCTTAGCTAGGATGGTCAACCTTCTTGATGGGCCAAATGGGGCGGCTTTGCTGATTTCTTCGGTTTACAGCGGAATATACCTTTGCAAGTGCTGTTTGAAAGGTGTTTGGGCATCCGTTTTCTCCGTGGCTGCAGTGCTTTAGCTTAGCGCACCGTGCGTTGCGCCATTTCGAGCTGGGAAAGCAGTTTTTGTAATTTGGCTTCGAGCGGGTGATCAAGGGCAATAAAGTGCATGCCCAGCAGCAAAACATTGTGGTGGGCTGATATTTCTTCAAATTGGCGCAGGCTGCAAACCTCAACCAAGGTGCTGGCGGAGCCAGTATGGCCAAGTTCTATGATGATTTTATGTTGCTGAGCTATTTGTAGCTCTTGTGCAAAATCAGCCGGAACCCAGCAAGAGAGCCCGCCTATGGATAAATCACAGATCACAAAGCGTGAGGCTTTGCTGCCCGTGGTTTGAAACTGGCAATAGAAGGGCTGATTCTCAGGAATTTTGGTGCGAAAGTGTTCTCGCCGTTGCAGCTTAATAATGGAATCGGGTATGGCAATGCGAAATGCAGCCTGTCCCTTGAAGCGCCACGGGTTCAGATCGCAGTTGAATTTAACTAAAGAGCCACCGCCAGGTGTTGCAATGGCGATGGCTTCGCAAACAGGAATATCAGCCTGAGGGTTGAGCAAGCAGCAGGTGTTTTCCGCCTGATTGATTTCTAAAAGGTGGCTAAGAATCAGCTCGTCACCGTTGTTCAGAAATAAATTAAGGGCATCTCCGTGTTTTTGGAGCATGGAAAAAATCGATAAGATTTCACGCCGGTCTGCCTTTCTGAATGATTCCAGCTCGTCGACTTCATTCATTAGCGATTTGAGTGTGGTTTTAAAGTTCATACGCCCTTCGCACTTGTTTGTGGGTGCTGGCTTACGCTCCTTTTAATAATTTAGGCGATAAATCTATTGCTGGCCTGTCGTGGCGTGTTTGTTTTGGGCGAATGGTATTTTTTGCATCCTGCTCTGCATTTCGTCGCGCTTTTATACGTCTTATCTGCCTGAGTTGCGCTTTATCTCATCGTCTTAAACCTTGCGTTAAGGCCGCATATATTGGATGCATTCTTCTGATGAGGACTGCTCAATGTATCCCGTTATCTTAAAACAGGTTAGCAAGCACTATCGTATGGGCTCGGTCGATGTGCCTGCTTTGCAAGAAGTTAATCTGGTCATTTATCCCAACCGCTTTACGGTCATTGCTGGCCAGTCAGGCAGCGGTAAAAGCACTTTGCTTAATTTAATCGGCTGCATTGACCGTGCCGATAAGGGCGAGGTGATTGTGGCGGGGCAATATATTGCGCAGCTTCCTGATGATGCGCTGGCCGATTTCAGAGCGCGGCATTTAGGGTTTATTTTTCAGAATTTTAATTTGCTGCCTGTATTGTCCGCCTTTGAGAATATTGAATACCCGCTGCGCATGCTGAATATGCCTGCCACAAAACGTAAAGCCCGCGTGATGGATTTGCTTGATGCGGTAGGGCTGGCCGATAAAGCCCAGCATCGCCCAGGGCAATTGTCCGGCGGGCAAAGGCAGCGGGTGGCCATTGCCCGCGCACTGGCTCCCGCGCCGCAATTGGTGCTGGCCGATGAGCCAACGGCCAATCTGGACAGCCAGACTGGTAAGGCCATTTTGCAATTGATGCGCCGTATGCAGCTGGAGCATCAGGTGAGCTTTGTGTTCTCTTCCCATGATCCGCAGGTACTGGCCGAGGCCGATGATGCCATCATGATTCGTGACGGGCGGGTGGTCTCTATAGAGCAATTTGATCGGTCGGCCGCCAGAAAACAGGAGGTGCTGGCATGAATATTTTCTCTTTAGCCATGCGTAATCTTTTGCGCAACTATCGCCGCTCTCTGGCGACCTTACTGGCGATGCTAGTGGGGGCGGTGACTATCTTATTATTTGGCGGCTACAGCCAGGATCTGAATTTAGGGCTGCAAACCGGCTTTGTGCAAAGCAGCGGCCATTTGCAAATTCAGCATAAAGATTATTTTTTATATGGCAACGGGAATCCGGCCGCTTACGGTATCGCCGATTATCCTAGGCTGCTGGAGGTCTTGCAAAAAGACCCTGTGCTGGCCCCCATGCTGAATGTCATGACCCCCACGCTGAGCCTTGGCGGTATTGCAGGAAATTTTTCGGCGGGCGTATCTCGCACGGTGCTTGGGCGCGGTGCGGTGGTGGAAGACCAAAATAAACTGGGGCAGTGGAATGATTATGATTTTCCAATTAAGCCCAAAAAATCAGCGCTGACAGGCACTGCAGAAGATGCGGTGGTGATTGGCTCGGGCGTGGCGCGGGTATTGGCTTTGTGCGGCGTTTTGCAAGTAAAGAATTGCCCGCAACCCAGTGTGGAAGCCGCCAGTGGCGCGGATGCGCCCGCCGATGTACTGGCCTTGTCAGAAGGCACAGCGGGCACACCAAACACAGGCCGGATTGAAATGCTGGCGGCTAATTCGCATGGTGCGCCCAATGTGGCCGCCCTGACGGTGGTGAAGGCTGAAACCATTGGGGTGAAAGAGCTGGATGATATGTTTGTGGGCCTGCATTTATCTCAGGCGCAAAAGTTGATTTATGGTGCGGGTACGCCGCAGGTCACGGCGATTGTGCTGCAGCTGAAGCACAGCAGCCAGATGGCTGCGGCCAGAGCGCGGCTGGCGGAATTGTTGGCGGGGCCACTTAAGAACCATCCGCTTGAAGTGTTGGATTACACCACGATTAATCCGCAATACGGCCAAATCACCGGCATGTTTACGGCCATCTTTGGGTTTATCTCCCTGCTGATTGGCTCGATTGTGCTGTTTACCGTGAGCAACACCATGAGCATGGCCGTGGTGGAGCGAACCGTGGAAATCGGCACCTTGCGCGCTATCGGCTTGCGCCAGTCTGGCATCCGTCGCTTATTTGTCTGCGAAGGTGTGTTGCTCGGTTTATTGGGTGCGGTGGCTGGGTTGCTGACGGCATTGGCACTGGCGTGGATTGTGAACCACAGCGGCCTGACCTGGACTCCGCCGGGGAATGTTGATCCTATCCCGCTGACTGTACGGGTGTGGGGCGAGAGCAGGATGCTGCTGACGACGGCACTGGGTCTGGTGTTTGTGGCGTTATTGTCGGCATGGTGGCCGGCAAGGCGGGCTGCGCAGCTCAATATTGTGGATGCCTTACGGCATACATAGGCATGCACAGACATGGTCTCCATTATTTATTTACTTTTTATTTTTGCACTGGCGGCTTTGTTCATGGAAGCCACTGTTTTATGTCTGCCCAAAGGATCGGCCCGGCTTCGCTTTAAGAACAGAATTTGGATGATATGGATGGTGGCAATCGTCATTTCCACTTTTTTGCTCTGGAGTATTTGGAAAATTCCTCGTTTCGCTGTTGTGCTGTGGATGTGGATTATGGCTGTAGCTTATGCCGCAGTAAGCGGGCAACGGCGGTAAAGGATTTCTCCGCGTTAACAGGCGGACCTGTCGGTAAGTTTGATGTATTTGCTTTACTTTGGCGCTTAAGCCGTTTGGGAGAGGTGAATGAAACTACTGTTTGTGATGAGTCTTTTACTCAGCAGCGCCAGTTTTGCGGCGGTGGATGCACAGGCATTACTGGTGGCTAGCGATGCCATTCGTAATCCGGATAAATCGTTCGGGCTAAATTCAACGCTGATCGAATATCGCAAAGGCAAAGAGAGCGACAGAAATACGCTGGCGATATATTCCCGGCCTGATAATGGGCGTTTTCGTAATTTGATCCGCTTTGTGGCGCCGATTCGCGATGCGGGTAAATTGCTGCTCAAAGATGGCAATGATTTATGGTTTTATGATCCAGCCAGTAAGGCCAGCGTGCGGATCTCCCCTCAGCAGCGTTTGCTGGGGCAGGCCGCTAATGGGGATGTGTTAACCGTGAATCTAGCGCTGGACTACCGTGCGGTATTGTCGGGTGAAGAAGAAATTCAGGATGGCGAGCGTAAAAAGCGTGCGTGTTACAAGCTGACGCTTAAGGCTGTTTCTCCGGATGTAACCTACCACGGCATTGAGCTTTGGATCGACAGCAGCAGCAAACAGCCGGTTAAATCTTTGTTTTATACCGAAAGCGGTCGTTTGTTAAAAACAGCGTACTTCCGCCATTATCAAACCCTGCTCGGGGCGGAGCGCCCAAGTGAAACGGTGATTATCGATGGCCTTGATCCAACTTGGGTGACGGTGATTAAAAACAGCGATTACGCATGGCGTGATGTACCGGAAAGCTGGTTGCAGAGGGATTATCTGCCCCGCTTTAAGCCGGAGTAAGCGATGAAATGGCTTATCGCTTTGCTGTGCTCAGCAGCAATCGCCAGTGATCAGGATGCGCTCTTGCTGGCGGATCAAACCTCGACAGAGAAGGTGGCGAATAGTGATTGGTATTTATCTGTCGAGGGGGCATGGGGTAAAGCACGTTCAGATAAAGGCAGCGAAAATACCCAGCGCCGCTCACTGGATTTTCGTCTGGATACCGCGCTGACGGCAGATTGGCGCGTGGTGCTGGCAGACAGGCTGGATGGTTTTGGGCCTGGCTGGCAAGAGCCGGAAAGCAAGGTGAATACTTTAAAAGAAGCTTATTTGAGCTGGCAGCCCGCCGCCGATATGGTGTTTGATTTTGGCCGGATTAATACCCGCTATGGGGTAGGGCTGGGTTACAACCCGAGTGATTTTTTTAAAGAAGGAGCGGTCAGATCGGTGGTTTCGGTCGCCCCTGCCAGCTTGCGTGAAAATCGTCAGGGCAGCGTAATGCTGCGCGGGCAAAAGCTCTGGTCTGGTGGCGCGCTGACGGCTTTGTACTCTCCTAAATTGGCGAATGATCCGGATAGCGATGCATTTAGCCCAGACTGGGGGGGCAGTAATCCGCGCCACCGTTATTTGCTAGCACTGAGCCGTAATGATGAGATTACATCGCAATTTATATTATTTGGCGATACGGATGCCACAGTGCAACTGGGGCTTAATTTAACTGGCCTACTGAATGATGCAACCGTGCTGCATGCCGAAGTCAGTACGGCCAGCGAAGGGGGCAGGGTATATCGGCTTGCCAGTGGGCTGACATGGACGTCTGAATCCAAGCTTTCGTTAAGCTTTGAATATCAGTACGATGGCGGAGCCAAAAATGCCACAGACTGGGAGGCCTTGCAAAAAGGGCCTCTGCAGGATTACTGGCGCTATCGCACGGAGTCGCAGTCGCGCCAGACTTTGCTGACCCGGCAAGCCACGATGGTCAGTGCGCGCTGGCCCGATTTAATTCCCCAGCTGGAGCTGACGGCACTGTGGCGGCATGATTTAATCGATCGCAGTGATATGGCATGGGCTGAAGCGCGTTACCACTTTAAAACAGTCGATATTGCATGGGAATTTCAGCTAAATCGCGGGGATGCACTTTCTCAATATGGCGCTTTGCCAGAAAAACGCTCAAGCACTCTGTTATTAAAATATTTCTTTTGATTTATTTGTGCATAGCACCGTTGTTACTTAAGAAAAATTTGTCTGAATCATGCCGCTCAAACAGCGGCTTGGTTTTGTGTATTTTCCTTAAAATCCTGCTTGCCATGCCCTATTTTTAATCAGTTTAAATAAGAGCTATATGATTAATACTTCTGAGTTTCTAGCACGTTGGCGGCGCGATTTTCCTATTTTGTTGCTGGTTAATACCCTTATTGCTGTTTTATGCACTTTATCGAGTAAGCCTGAATATTTTTGGGATAATTTGCTGATTTCGCATTCGATCGGCTTTAGTATTTCTGTGCTTAATACGCTCGCTTTTTGTTCGGGCAGCGGCATGGGGGGGCAGCGTTTATGGCGTTTAATTTTGGTGCTGCCGCTAGGGCTCTTCTTTGGTTTTAAGCTGGCCTATTTTTTGGGTGCGCCGGATGTGATCAGCTATTTCTGGCTTAATCCGCAGTATCAATGGCGCTGGATAGCGCTGGCTTTTTTGGTGGCAGTCGCGGCCACAGGGTTCTTTTTTGTCCTTTATCGCTCACAAACTTACCGTGCACAGCTGGCGATTGAGCAACAACGCCTAGCCGAAGTGCAGCAATCAGAAATTGCCGCACAACTGGCCATGTTGCAGGCGCAAATAGAGCCGCATTTTTTATTTAATACGCTGGCCAATATGCGTAGCCTGATCAGCCGCGATGCACCACTGGCACAAACAATGCTTGATCACTTAAATGATTATTTGCGTGCCAGCTTGAGCCGCACGCGTAAAAAGCAGGTTACTTTGGCGGAAGAGCTGGATTTGGTGACTGCGCTTTTGGCGATTAGTAAAATTCGCCTTGGTGATCGCTTGCAATACCGGATCGATGTGCCAGCTGATTTGCAAGCCGCGCTGCTGCCGCCGCTGCTTTTGCAACCGCTGGTAGAAAACGCTTTAGAGCATGGCATTGAGCCCGCTATTGCCGGGGGTGAGCTGCATATTGTGGCGGATGTTGTTGAAAAACTGCTACGCTTACGGGTTTATGACAGTGGCTTGGGTTTGCAAAGTGCGGGGGAAGAGGGCGTGGGCCTGCCGAATGTGCGTAAGCGTTTAGAAAACCTGTATGGCAAAGAAGGCCGTCTAGCGCTTTATCCCAATGTGCCCTGTGGTGTGATTGCCGAATTAACACTGCCTTTGAATAAAATCTGAGGAAAGGAAAACCATGCCTACCGCTTTAATTGCCGATGATGAGCCTTTATTGGCCAGTAGTCTGGCTGAGCGCTTACAAGTCCTTTGGCCGGATTTAAATATTGTGGCTGTTGTTAAAAATGGGTTGGAAGCCGTGAATGAGCTGAATCGCCTTTCACCGGATTTTGCTTTTTTAGATATTCGCATGCCCGGCTTAAGTGGTCTGCAGGTGGCCAGCACCTTGCGCGATACCCGCGTGGTGTTTGTGACCGCTTTTGATGAGTATGCTATTTCGGCTTTTGATAATGCGGCCCTCGATTACTTATTAAAGCCAGTCAGCGATGATCGCTTATTGCAATGTGTGACGCGTTTGCAAAGAGAGCGTAAACCACAATTCGATTTTAACGCTTTGCTCAGCAGCATCCATAAAGAAGCAGCGCCTCTGACTTGGCTTACTGTGGGACTTGGCGATATCACTCGTTTAGTGGCGGTGGATGAGGTTTTGTTTTTTCAATCGGCAGATAAATACACAGAAGTTGTAACTGCTCATGAGCGGCATTTAATCCGCACCTCGCTTAAAGATTTATTACCACAATTACACCCTAAAAGCTTCGCTCAGGTACACCGCTCTTATATTGTGAATTTGCATGTGGTGGCACGCATCGAGCGGGATATTCTTGGGCGGCAGCGTATTGAGATTAAAAATACATCGCATACATTGCCACTAAGCCGTAGTTTTGCCGGGCAGTTCAGACAGATGTAGCCTCCGATAGTTTTGATAAAGGATATTCAAAATCCACATGCTGAATGGGGTTTAGTGTTTTGTTTTATATGGATTATTTTTGAAATGATTCATGGTGGTCGGATTGTTTTTGACTTATGTTTTTGCTTTATAGCCCGGAGATTGGGGCAGATTAAAGCTGGTCTGCTGATTTGCTAAAGTGGCAGATTATGTTTTTATTTGTATAAAAAATGATTTTTTCGCAACAGCGAATTCTTATGTACCCTGATGGGGCGTTCTGGCATAGAATCTGAGCTCTGAAAAAAATATTAAGTATGCTTTACCAAGGTGTGGGAATGTGCCGCATGCTTATGGGCAAAATCCTAATTTTTGGGTTTTGTCTGGTAAAGCAATCTTAAGTCCGATAGGCTGCCAGGGGCTCGATAATGAATATTTCACAACGCCTCACCGCGTTAATTGCTGTTGCACTACTTTCTTTATTGTCTGTGATGCTGCTGGGCGTATCACGCCTGAATGATCAAGCCTCCCGTTTAAAGTATATTTCTGAGCATTCAATGCAAAGCGCTTTATTGGCTAATCGGATTGCTAATGATCTAAATCAAAACCGTATTGTTTTGTTTGTGCATATTTTGTCGTCTAAAGACCAAGAAAAAGCAGAAATTATAAAATTTGTATCGGGTAATCGCGATACGCTGATGAAAAACATTAATGCATATAGCCAGTTAGTTGCAGGTCAGGAAGACGGCGATTTATATAAAAAGCTGCAGGCTGCATATAATGATTATGATCGTTTGTATATGGATGCAATTAAATTATCTGACGACCGGGATTTTACCGGTGCTTTTGAGTTAGCCAATGTCAGTGGCTTTGCCAAATTTATGGCTGTTATTCAGCCTGTTAATGGCCTAGTTAAATTTAATGATGATTATGCCAAGCGTCTTATTGTAGATGCGGATGAAGCAAACTCAAAATCAATTACTTTGTTTTGGGTGATTTCTGGCTTAGGTATTGTCCTTGTTTTATTTATTGGCATATTGATTTACCGTGCAATTAAAAAGCCAATGGCTGATAGTCTGACGGCTTTGTCGCATATTGAAAAAAACCTGGATTTCACCGGCCGTATTCCGGTAACGGGTAATGATGAAATCAGTCATTTAGTTAAAGCAGTCAATCATATTTTAAGCACTGTACAAAACAGCTTTATCAGTATTGAGCAGTCGATTACACAAATGGCAGGTTCTGCCGTACAGGTTTCGGCCAATACTCAGCAGCTTTCAAAAATTTCTGCTGTATCGAGCGAATCAGCCGCACATATGGCTGCAACAGTGGAAGAAGTTACGGTAAGTATTAATCATGTGGCAGAGCGCGCGCGGGATACCAAAGTGCATACCCAAGACTCTGGGCGCCTTGCCAGCGATGGCGAGCGCGTCATTAATGCGACGGTGACCGAGATCGATGCGATTGCCGGCACGGTACGTGAAGCTTCGGCGGAAATGAGTGATTTGCAGTCTAGGAGCAATCAGATCAGAACGGTGGTCAATGAGATTAAAGAAATCGCCGATCAGACTAATTTACTTGCGCTCAATGCTGCAATTGAAGCGGCCAGAGCGGGCGAGCTGGGGCGTGGTTTTGCGGTGGTGGCCGATGAAGTACGTAAGCTTGCCGAGCGCACCAGCCGATCTACCCAAGAAATTGCCAATACAGTGAGTGCTATTCAGGAAGGATCAGACCGGGCGGTAGCGCGGATGCGGCAGGTGGTATTGCAGGTGGAAGAAGGTGTGGCGCATGCGCGTGATGCGGGCTCGGCTATTGCCAATATTCGTGTGGCTTCAGGTTTAGTGGTGAATTATGTGGTGGATATTTCTGAGGCTCTGGTCGAGCAAAGCAGTGCCAGCACTGCTATGGCGCAGCAGGTGGAAAAAATCGCCCATATGTCAGAGCAGACCAATGATGCTGCGGTGCATTCTGCAGCGTCGGCAGACCAGCTGCAGCAGCTGATAGAAACGGTAAAGAAGACCATTTCGGGTTACCGATTGCGTTAACTGATGCGGTATTGCATGAAATAGGCCCCGTTCTAACGGGGCTTATTGCTATTTGATTTAGGAGTGAAAATGTTAGAGCGGCTTAAGCAATCGAGTTCTTTTTGGATGATTCTGGCTTGTTTTTGTTTTGCAATTATGGGGGTGTTTGTTAAATTAGGCAGTCAGCAATTTTCAGTGGCTGAATTGGTCTTTTATCGCTGCATAGCAGGGCTGGCAGGTATTTTTGTGGTGGTTTTATTGCAGGGTAAAACACTGAAAGTTAATTTGCCCATGTTTAAACTCCATATGTCACGTTGTGTGGCGGGCTTTATTGCTTTGTTATTATATTTTTATGCGATTGTTCATCTGGCATTACCTACGGCCGTTACGCTTAGTTATACCTCGCCGCTGTTTTTAACGCTGATTACTATTTTTTATTTAAAGAATAAACTTCAGCCACGCCAGACTCTGGCTATTCTGATTGGCTTTGTGGGGGTGGTTATTTTATTAAAACCCACTTTTGAAAGCGCGCAGTGGCTGGCGGGTTTAATGGGCCTCGGCTCTGGGCTTTTATCGGGTGTGGCCTATTTTAATGTCAATAAATTAGGTCAGGCTGGCGAGCCCGAATGGCGTACTGTTTTTTATTTTTCCCTTGTTTCAACAACAGGGGCTGCCATCTTAATGAGCCTGCAGGATGCGCCATTAACCTTTTTGAATCTTAATAATATTTGGATTGTTGCTGGCTTGGGTGTTTCGGCAACGATTGCGCAATTGGGAATGACGCGTGCATACAGCAGGGGTAAAACATTGACGGTTGCAAGCCTTGCTTATTTAACCGTGCTCTTTGCTACTGTATTTGCCGCTCTGCTTTGGGATGAGCAGCTAAGCTGGGCTAGTTATATTGCCATGGCTCTGATTGCGGCTTGTGGCATATTATCAAGTGCTTTTAAAAAAAGTGTTAGGCTCTGATGCATTTGCATCTTTGCTCATGTTTTTGCGTTTTCTTGTGAATGATTAATGGCCGGTGGCGTCTGTGATGATGTGCTGAGTTTGAGGAGAAATTGATGCGATTTTTATTGTCAAATGATGATGGTTATTTTGCCCCGGGTATTTTGGCTCTAGCAGAAGCATTACGTGAAGAAGGTGAGGTCACTGTCTGTGCGCCGGAGCGGGATCGCAGCGGGGCGAGCAATTCACTGACGCTGGATCGCCCTTTAAGTGTGCGTAAAGCACCCAGTGGCTTTATGTATGTCAATGGTACGCCAACCGATTGCGTGCACCTTGCTGCAACAGGTTTGATGGATTCCTTGCCGGATATGGTTGTTTCGGGCATTAATCATGGTGCCAATATGGGCGATGATACGATTTATTCGGGTACGGTGGCTGCCGCTACGGAGGGGCATTTGTTTGGTGTTCCCGCGATGGCTGTTTCACTGGCTTCACGCAACCCGCGGCATTTTGACAGCGCCGCACAGGTAGCTAGAGATTTGGTGCGACGGTTTATCCGCCAGCCTTTTGCCTCGCCCGTATTGCTTAATGTAAACGTACCGGATTTACCTTATGCAGAGATAAAAGGGGTGTTAATGACGCGTTTGGGGCGTCGACATAAATCTTCCGGCGTGATTCAATCCAAAAATCCGCGCGGTGAAACCATCTGGTGGGTAGGGCCGGTAGGGGAAGTTTCTCATGCCGGTGAAGGAACTGATTTTCATGCCGTAGCAAATGGCTATGTATCAGTGACGCCCCTGTCGGTTGACTTAACCGCTAAATCTCAACTTGATCTTGTCTCAACATGGCTATCCGATTAAATATTGCCGCCCTAGGCGGTACAGGCATGACATCCGCTAGAACGCGGGCGAGGCTGGTAGAGCGCTTAAAGACGCAGGGCATCACCCATGCCGGTGTTCTGGCCGCGATGGCCGAGGTGCCCCGCCATGGTTTTATGGATGAAGCGCTGGCGCATAAGGCCTATGACGATGTGTCTTTGCCTATTGGTTTTGGGCAGACTATTTCTCAGCCGTATATCGTTGCAAGAATGACCGAGCTGGCGATGGGGGCTGCCCGGCATGAAAAAGTGCTGGAAATTGGTACTGGCTGTGGTTATCAGACCACAGTATTAGCGTTGTTATTTAAAACGGTTTATTCGGTCGAAAGGATTGGTGGCTTATATAAAGCCACGCGGGATCGCCTGAGTGTGCTGGGCGTGCATAATGCACGCTTACGCCATGCTGATGGCAGTAAGGGGCTTGCGGAAGCGGCGCCATACGATGTCATTATTATTACGGCGGCTGCGCCTATTTTGCCGGAAGATATGCTCCCTCAGCTGCAGGTAGGCGGGCGACTGATTTATCCTGTGGGTGAAACAGATCAGGAATTACGTCAGATAGAGCGTACTGCCGAGGGTTTTATTGAAACCCGGCTTGAAAAAGTTAATTTTGTGCCGCTGTTACCGGGTGTTGTGTAAGTTATTTTGTAATGTGATTGCGGGCTGGATAGTGCTAGGTGTGTGATTGCGTTATTTATATTGAAAAGTAAGGAGATTAACCCGTGAATTGGCAACGCTTGTGTGCCCCTCTGGCCTTGATGCTTGGTGCTTGCGCCAGTCAGCCAACACCACCAGCACCGATTGTAGATCGCAGTGCTCAGATCGTTGTTCCTTCAGCGCCTCGCGTTAATACACCTGCCGTGCCTGTTGCGAGCGTAGATCCTCGCCCGGCAACTTACATTGTAAAGAAAGGCGATACGCTGTACCGAGTTGCATTGGATCATGGTCTTGCTTATCGAGATTTGGCAGCATGGAATAATTTGGGTGATGTAAATGGAATTAAGGTGGATCAAACCTTACGGCTCACGCCGCCTGATGGCGCGGTTGAAATTCGCCCTTTAAAAACAGATGAAGTGCAAAAAACAGACACTAAATCTGAACTGAAACAAGAAACGAAAAACTATCCCAAAGCTGTAAAAGTGCCCTATGGAGCACAGTCTGCCAGTGCCGTAGCGGCCCTTGCTGAAGGCCCGATTGTTGTGTCTAAATCACAATCTGACAGCGCAAAACTACCGTCTGTCACCGCTTCTGGCGGATCGGTGGCAAAAACAGCCTCTGAGGTGCGTGCAGCTTCTGCAGTGAAAATAGCCGAAAAACCAAGTAATAATGCCTCTTCTGCCCCAATGAACAGCGATGAAAAGCCAGGCGATTGGGCTTGGCCAACAGCAGGCAAAACCGTGAAGGCTTTCTCTGAAGAAAATCGCGGTATTGATATCTCAGGGAAAATAGGCCAGTCTGTAATTGCATCAGCTAATGGTAAGGTTGTTTACGCAGGCTCCGGCTTACGTGGCTATGGAAAGATGATTATCCTTAAGCATAATCAAGAATTTCTGACGGCATATGCAAATAACAGTAAACTGTTTGTCAAGGAGGGCGGTGAAGTTAGGAAGGGGGAGAAAATTGCTGAGATGGGCAATAGCGATAGTGATCAGGTCAAACTGCACTTTGAAATGCGCAGATTTGGGAAGCCGGTAGACCCTGCAAAATACATCCAAGCGGAAAAAAAATGAACGATCAGCTTGATATTCTGGAAGAGGAATTACTCGAGGAGGCCGACGATCTCGAGAAGGCCGAGCAGGAAGATGGTTCGGAGATTGAGGCCGAGCCTGCTGCGGATGAAGCGGAAGCCCACGTTCATGAAAGCACGGGCGACGTGACGCAGATTTACCTGAATGAAATCGGCCAGAGTAAATTACTGACCCCTGATGAAGAGCGGGCCCTGTCACGTAAAGTGGTGCAGGGTGATTTTCAGGCTCGGCAAAAAATGATTGAGCATAATTTGCGCTTGGTCGTGAATATCGCCAAGCATTATATTAATCGTGGTATGACCTTGCTTGATTTAATTGAAGAAGGAAATATCGGATTAATGCATGCATTAGAAAAATTTGACCCCGAACGGGGTTTTCGTTTTTCTACTTATGCCACTTGGTGGATTCGGCAAAGTGTAGAGCGCGCAATTATGAACCAGTCGCGCACTATTCGATTGCCCGTGCATGTGATTAAAGAATTAAATGTGTATTTACGTGCTCAGCGCCATTTGGAAGCACAATTAGGGCACGAACCGGTGATTGAAGATATTGCCCATTTGGTGGGCAAATCGGTGGAAGATGTACGCCGGGTAATGAGCTTAAATGAAAGAGTCGCATCACTTGATGCGCCGCTGGATATTGATCCCATGTTGACCATTGGAGAATCAATTCCGGATGACCAGCACGATGGACCTGAAGCCATTTTGCAAAATGCTGAAGTAGAGCGTTATGTGCGTGAATGGCTGAAACAACTTAATGAGAAACAACGCATTGTGATTGAGCGCCGTTATGGCCTCAACGGCTATGAAGTCTGTACCCTCGAAGACTTAGCCGCCAATTTGAATTTAACCCGCGAGCGCGTGCGCCAGATTCAAATTGAAGCACTGGAACAATTACGTCGTATCTTACGTCGCTATGGCGTAACGAGTGATGTCTTGCTCTGATCGAGCCCTTGCTCTGCAAATAAAAAAACCAGTGCGATCCACTGGTTTTTTGCTTTTTAAAATGCAGGTACAGGGCAAGGATTTATTTTTCCATCGGAACGCTTGAGAGTTGCAAGGTGTAAATTCCGCCATGCTCCCCTGCTTTGGCCTGAATTTTTCCATTTCCTGTTAGGCCGGAAAAGTCAGCTGTGCCGCTACCGGCTTCAATGCTTAATGTGCCACTGACGCCCTCTGTGCTGGAAAACACACCATCGTGCCTGAGTACAAAGCTGCCTTCATAGCCTGCAATTTTGCCCATAATACGCTCATACCCCATAAAAGCCACATCGCGGTCGTTGGTGTAAGACAGTAAATATTCGAGTACGCCCTCGCCAGTTAGCTCGCCGCTCAGGGTGTTGCTGATGCTGGCACGGCTGAGTTTGCCTGCGTCAGCATGCTCGTGAAAGGCCACTTCGGACCAGTTGCTGGCAGTAAATTGAATGCTTATCTTACTTGGAATCATTGTATTTCCTTAAAGGGTTGAATCAAGCATCTGTATTTCAAAAGCATAACTGGCCCTTTTCTTACTAAAGCCAATGGCCTCGTAAAAAAGGTGAGCGTTTTCTCTGTGTAGGCCAGATCGTAAGCGTACGCGTTCATAGCCATGTGATTGGGCCCATTTTTTTGCATCAGCAACTAAAGCCTTGCCTATTCCGCTGCGCTGTAAGGCGGTTTGGACGACCAGCGCACTAATCTCTGCATAGCCATCACTCGCAATTAAGCGCACACCCTGGATATGGCAAAGTCCTGCCAGTTGCTTATTGTGAAATGCTAGGAAAACAACGTGATCTGGCTGAGCAGAGAGCGCTGCAAAGCGCCTTTCCACCTCGCAAGGGCTGCCAGTGTAATCCAGCGCAGGCAGCAGGGCAGAGACGGCTGCTGCATCATGAATGATCATTGGGCGTATGTTTATCTGAGGCATGATTTAGCTGGAGGATGGGTTGAGTACATAGAGCACATCCGGGCAGCCTTCTTCATTGCCTGAGCCATCGTTAAATTCCTGGGCAATAAAGCCATATCGCTCATAAAAACGACGGGCACCGGTATTCGCCTGAAAGGTATAGAGATACACAGGGCGGGGCATGTGGGCTAAAGCATATTCAAGCAAGGCAGAGCCTATGCCTGATCCGGTGTGCCGGGGGTGGATATAGAGATGATTAATCCATTGCCTGCCTTCATCGCTTGCCATAGCAATAAAGCCAAGCAACTCTCCATCTTTTGATGCGGCAATAATACGGTTGGTTTTAATTAGTACGTCAGCCGCCCAGCTGTAAATGGCTTTGTCGCTATGCGCTAATGGTGCGTAAGGAAGGTGTGCTTTGCGCGAAGCTAAATAGAGGCTGGCTATTGAATGACTATCTGAACTCTCCGCTAATTGCATGGTTTTTTCCTATAGCTTTTTAAGCATATTCATTCCAGTTACCTCGTAACCCAGCTGGCGATATAAAGCTTGTGCGCCGGTGTTGTGGCCAAATACATGCAGTCCAATGCTGGACAGGCCAAGATCGCTCACCAGTGTTTCAATGGCTTTAAAAGCCTGTGTTGCATACCCCTGACGTTGATAGGGGGCTTTGATTTCTAAATCATAAACAAAAGCAAGGCGTACGCCCTTGTCTGAAACTACGGCAAACCAGATAAAACCAACGGTGCTTTGATTATCTTTACCAATGATTTCAAATAAGTATTGATCGGGCGTGTCAACGCCCTGTGGCAGTAGTTTGTGAAATTCAATACGTGATTGTTCAATCGCGTTTTCTTCACGCCAGCGGCCAGACTGAATATTTTCTTTGGCATAGCTAAGAATAGAATGCTCAAGATAAGATTCGTAAACCGCAGTACGCATTGGCAATAGTGTAGTCATGAGCGGGTTGCCTGATATGGGCTGAAATAGTTGATCAGCATATCGAACTTCATGACTTTTTTGGTGATTTATTTCTATATGATTGTATTTATTTTATTGAATAAATGGGTGGGGCAGGTCGGGGTGTTGTTTGAATATTTGCATCGATTAAATTAAATAAAAGCCCGGGTAAATTATTTTACACCGGGCTTTTATTTTGTTAATTACTCAGATTAAATGCCGCGCAGCAAATCATTAATGCTGGTTTTTGCACGGGTTTTTGCGTCTACTTTTTTAACAATCACAGCGCAGTACAAGCTGTATTTGCCGTCCGCTGATGGTAAATTGCCAGAAACCACCACAGAGCCAGCCGGAATGCGGCCGTAAGTGACTTCGCCAGTTTCACGGTCGTAAATCTTGGTGCTTTGGCCGATATAAACGCCCATTGAAATCACCGAGCCTTCTTCAACAATCACGCCTTCAACCACTTCGGAGCGCGCGCCGATAAAGCAGTTGTCTTCGATGATGGTTGGGTTGGCTTGCAGTGGCTCAAGTACGCCACCGATGCCGACGCCGCCGGATAAATGCACGTTTTTACCGATTTGCGCGCAGCTGCCTACGGTAGCCCAAGTGTCAACCATGGTGCCTTCGTCTACATAGGCGCCGATATTTACGTATGAAGGCATCAATACCACGTTTTTACCGATAAAGGAGCCACGACGCGCCATGGCATTAGGCACCACACGGAAACCGCCTTCGCGGAAGTCGTTTTCGCTGTAATCGGCAAATTTTGACGGTACTTTGTCAAAATATTGAGTGCAACCGCCATCCATTGGCACGTTGTCGTTAATGCGGAAAGACAGCAGTACGGCTTTTTTAAGCCACTGATGGGTGTGCCACTGGCCATCAATTTTTTCTGCAACGCGATATTCGCCCTTGTCCAGACCCAAAATCACGCTATTAATCGTATCACGCAGCTCGGATGGCACATTGGCAGGTGTGATCTCTGCGCGGTTTTCAAAAGCAGTTTCGATGATTTGCTGAAGTTGGCTCATGGTGCTTCCTCGGTTAGGTCAATAGGGCGGGTGAACCCCGCCAAAGTGGTCGTGCGGTATTCGATATGGCTTAAAAGTGAGTATGGCGCTGGCAAAAGCGTACGATACGCTCAGCCGCCGTAATACAATCATTGAGCGGTGCCACTAAGGCAATGCGGATATAAGCAACGCCTGGGTTGATGCCGTGGGCGCTGCGCGCCAGATAGCTGCCGGGTAACACAGTAACGTGCTCTTCTTCAAATAGCTTCCGGGCAAAAACGGTATCGTCCCCTTGAATTTTTGCCCACAGATAAAAAGCGGCATCGGGCATGTTTACGCTTAAAACGCTTTGCAGCAAGGGGGTCACGGCAGCAAATTTTTGGCTATAGAGTGAGCGGTTTTCTCGTACATGCGCTTCATCATTCCACGCTGCCGCGCTTGCGGCCTGCACCATAGGGCTCATCGCACAGCCATGGTAGGTACGGTAGAGCAGAAATTGCGCTAAAAGTTTCGCATCACCCGCCACAAAGCCAGAGCGTAAGCCGGGCACATTCGAGCGTTTTGACAAGGACGAGAAAATCACCAGATTATGGTAATCACGCCCTAGCTTAGCCGCGGCTTCGAGGGCGCCTAGTGGTTTATCTTCGCCAAAATAGATTTCTGAATAACATTCATCAGATGCAATCACAAAGCCGTATTGATCAGACAGGGCAAACAGCTTTTGCCAGTCGGCCAGCGAGGCGACTGCGCCAGTCGGGTTGCCCGGCGAGCAGGCAAAAACCAGTTGGGTGCGTTGCCAGACGCTATCTGGTACGGCGTCCCAATCGGGCTGAAAGCGGTTTTCTGCCATGCAGTTTACAAAATAGGGCTCGGCTCCCGCCAAGAGGGCCGCGCCTTCATAAATTTGGTAAAAGGGATTGGGCGATAGGACTACGGGTGGCTGCCCAAGACGGGTGTCGATGATGGTCTGGGCAAAAGCAAACAATGCTTCGCGGCTGCCATTCACGGGAATGATTTCGGTCGCCGGATTGGGCGCTGCAATACCGTAGCGATTGCTCAGCCAAGTACTGATGCTTTGCCTCAGTTCATCTGAGCCCAGTGTGGCCGGATAGGCAGACAGGCCATCAAAGTGTGCGATCAGTGCATCGGTGACCAGCTTGGGCGTGGCGTGTTTGGGCTCGCCAATAGATAAATTGATATGTGTTAATGCTGGATTAGGGCTAAGACCCGCAAAAAGCTGCTTAAGTTTTTGAAACGGATAGGGCTGAAGCAAGGAGAGTTGCGGCGTCATGGCGTTCCGAAAGCACTGGGGAAAACCCCGATTATAGCGGCAGAGCGCCGTCAGGTCTTGTGGTGAGTGATGGTAAGGGGAAACCTAAATATTTAAGCGCGCAGATTTGGAGAGCACGGCGCTGCACGGAGAAAAGCCGGGTCAGTAAGGCTTGCTCCATGAGCCTCCGTGCTATCCGGGGACTTAGTCTTTTGTGTTTGTTTTTTACTTACACTTACTTGAGTAAGTCGCCGTATTCCTGCATTAGCTTGCGTACTTTTCCTGCCACCACAGCCGAGCAGTAAGGCTGCTCAGGGTTTTGATCGAAGTAATCCTGATGGTAGGTTTCAGCAGGCCAGAATGTGACGGCAGGTGTGACGGTTGTGACGATAGGATCGGCGTACTGATCCGCCAATGCTTTGATCATTGCTTTTGCGGCAGTCTCTTGCGCTTCGTTATGGAAAAACAGGCTGGAGCGGTATTGAGTGCCAACATCCTCGCCCTGGCGATTCAGTGTGGTGGGGTTGTGTAGGGCGAAAAATAATTTAAGTATGGTGCTGTAGCTGATGATGGCTGGATCAAAAGTCAGCTGAATCACTTCGGCATGGCCGGTATCGCCCGTACATACTGCTTTGTAAGTAGGCGCTTCAATACGGCCACCCATATAGCCACAATCCACTTGAGATACGCCACGCAGGCGGGCAAAAGTGGCGTCGAGACACCAAAAGCAGCCGCCGGCTAGGGTTGCGATTTCGCTCATAATTTGTATACCTGTTTAATGGTTCGGGTTAATGGCTTATTGCCTCGCACCGCGCAGATTGCTGGGGAGCGGGCCGCTAAAATTACAGCGGTAGGGGTTGATATCCAGACCGCCGCGGCGGGTGTAGCGGGCATAAACCGAGAGCTTCATGGGCGCGCAATCACGCATGATATCGACAAAAATGCGTTCTACGCATTGCTCATGAAATTCATTGTGATTACGAAATGAGATTAAATAGCGCAGCAGTGATTCACGATTAATCGGTTTGCCGGTATAGCTGATTTGGATGCTGGCCCAATCAGGCTGGCCGGTTACAAGGCAATTTGATTTGAGCAAATTGGATGTTAAAGACTCGGTAATGGTGGTGTCGCCGCCGTCACACTTTAACAGGCCCACTTGCGGGGCATACTGATCGACTTCGATATCTAGATTATCAATGCAATAACCATCTAGCTCTGCAAGGCGCTGCTGATGAAATTGCTCAGGGCCAATCAGTTGTACGCCAATGTTTGCACCTGCGGCTGCGGATAGGTCGGCTTGCAGCAGGTTTTGTAAGGCTTCGCGTGTTTCAAGTTTGGTCTGATTAAAGCTATTCAGGTAAAGCTTAAATGATTTTGATTCGATGATATTGGGGCTGCTTGCTGGGATATTAAATATTGCAATCGCCACCTGTGGCTTGCCCCGGCTATTGAGCCAGGACAGCTCGTAGCCGTTCCAGATATCCATGCCCATAAAGGGCAGCGTTTCACCCACGCCAATTTCCTCGCGCTTGCCCGTGCGTGAAATGGGGAAGAGCAGGCTGGGCTCGTATTCGGTGATATAACTAACTGTTTTTCCCAGAGGGGAGTGTTCAACGTCGCTCACGAGCGCTCCTTAATGTGGATTGGATCTGATAGATGCAATTTAGCCGCGTCTTCTGATCGATTTACGCCGTATTTTATCTTTAACACTGGGCTCTGGGGTGAAATAAGCCTTATTTATACTTTCTGATGAGTCCTACCATTACACCAAAAATTTCTAAGCCTTCCTTGGGACGGATAGGCTCATAGGCGGGGTTGTGTGGCATCAGCACATAGCCTTGTTTGTCGCGGCTCAGTGTTTTGAGTGTGTATTCGCCATCTACGATGGCCACGACGACATCACCTAAATTAGCACCATGGCGTTTTTCTACCACGGCGATATCGCCATCGTGAATGCCGGCGTCAATCATGGAATCCCCTTTGACCCTTACCATGACCGATGCAGAGGGGCGCTCGATCAGGTAATCATCGATACTGATGGCTTCACTCATGGCGTCGTTTGCGGCAGCAGGCAGGCCTGCAGGTACGGGAAAATCGGCCAGCTCGCGTTCAAAAAAGCGTTTGGTGGGGGCGAGGCGTTTGTCGGGGGTGGTATCCACATAGCCCGCAAGCATGAGCCGTTTAACAAGGGCGGATACGGCGGATTTGGAAGCCAGCCCGAGTAAATCACCGATCACCGAATAAGACGGCAGATTACGGTAATCAGCGTAATAGTCTTGCAGCTTGCCAAGATATTCGGCGTCGCGATTGGGGTGTGCCATGGGTTTTGACCTGTGCAGAACAAACGTTCTACTCTAGCGTAGTGAACGTTCGTTCTGCTGTCAAGCCTGAATGACCCGCCTGTTGTATCTGTATGCGATTGATCTTTTGTGTCTGCCCGGACTTTTACCGCACGCCCGGGCGCGGGCTGTTTTACAATAAGCGCCTTTCTGCATTGCTTTGGCTGTATATCTTGAAGATTTTACTTGCCCCTATGGAGGGGCTGCTTGATTTTGTGCTGCGTGATGTGCTGACGCGAGTGGGTGGCATTGATATGTGCGTCACCGAGTTTATTCGTGTGAGCGGCTCTTTATTGCCCAATAAAACATTCCTACGGATTGCGCCAGAGCTGCTTAATGGCAGTAAAACCGTAGCGGGTGTGCCAGTGAGCGTGCAACTATTGGGCTCAGATCCTGTGTGTATGGCTGAAAACGCGGCACGTCTGGCTGAGCTGGGCCCGTATGAAATTGATTTAAATTTTGGCTGCCCTGCAAAAAGTGTGAATCGCCATCGTGGCGGTGCGGTGTTACTGCAAGAGCCAGAATTAATTTATGAGATTGTGGGGGCTGTGCGCCGTGCTGTGCCTGCGCATATTCCGGTGACGGCCAAAATGCGGCTTGGTTATAACGATCACAGCCAGACGATTGAATGCGCTCAGGCGATGGCCAGCGCGGGCGCTGCGCGCGTGGTAGTGCATGCACGTACTAAGCTGGATGGCTATAAGCCGCCTGCTTACTGGGAGCTCATTCCTGCTGTACGTGAGGCTTTGGCGGTTCCGGTGGTGGCCAATGGCGAAATATGGACGGTGGAAGAGTTTCATCGCTGTGCGGCCGTGTCAGGCTGTGATCAGATTATGCTGGGGCGGGGGATTGTTTCTAATCCGGGGCTGGCGCTCATGGCTAAAAATGACCAGCCACAATTGCCGTGGGCAGATTTGCAGCCCTTATTTATTTGTTTCTGGCAGCTGATTCAGGCGCAGCACATTATGCCTAAGCACCGCGCCGGTCGGATGAAGCAGTGGCTGACTTATTTACGCCGTACTTATCCGGAGGCTGAGGCGTTGTTTGCACAGGTTCGTACTTTAACCGAGCCGGATGATGTGGCTGCTGTACTGTTGGGTAAGTAGGGACAAAGGAGAAATATGCAAGGGTATTACGAAAGATTGGCGGCGGCTTTGCTGCCGATGCTGGCAGACAGGGCATTGATTCGTGATGCGATTATTTCTGCGGTTTTCATTATTTCTTTGATGATTTGCCGCTCCCTGATTCGCAGTGCGATTTTGCGGCGGCATGATTTAGGGCCGGAGGTTCGCCGCCGTTGGGTGGTTTATTTACGTAATTGCTCTTTAGGTGTCTTTGCGCTTGGGATGATTTTTATCTGGGGGCACGAGATTCAGACCTTCGCCGTCTCGCTGGTGGCGATTGCGGCAGCGATTGTGCTGGCCACCAAAGAAATGATTCTTTGTATGCTGGGGTCTATTTTTCGCAGCAGCAGCAATGCATTTGCTGTGGGGGACAGGGTTGAAATAGGCGGAATACGCGGCCAGGTGATTGATATGAATCTGGTTTCTACCACCTTAATGGAATCGAGCCATGCCTCTCACCGCCAGGGAACTGTCGGCCGTGGTGTAACCGTACCCAATTCATTACTGCTGAGTCAGCCGGTTTTTAATGAAAGTATGTTGGGCGATTATGTATTGCAGACTATTCATGTTGCCATTTTACGCAACGATGATTGGGAGAGAGCAGAGCGGGTGCTGATGGAGGCGGGGGATGCGATTGCTGCGGAATATGCGCAAGATTTATCCCGCCATGCGCGTGAGCTGGAGCGCCGGTATGCACTGGAATCGCCGATGATGGAGCCAAGGGTCAGAATTTTTCTCGATCACTATGAGGAAATTGGCCTGCAGCTGCAAATTGCGGTACCGCTAGGGCATCGAGCCAGAATTGAGCAGCGCGTATTAAGATTGTTTTTACAGGGAATGAGTGCCAATAAGCCATTTACAAAGAGCGATGTGAAGTGACCGTGGTGTTATTGTCTTTTCTGAGGGCTTTATCAGTGGGCTGTGTTGCCAAGAGCAGGTTTTAATGGGATGAGGGTGGGTGATTCTACTGAGGTCTTAATACATTAACTTCCGGTGGCGGCACTTCATTGGGTAGCCATTTCCGATGTATTTTCTGGAATATGCCTTCTTTTTTGAGCCAGACCAGTGCCTCTTCCCAGCCTTGAATGGTGCGGGCGGGCGTCTGAGGGGAAAATGCTAAATAGAGCTCTAGGCTATCCAGCGTCATGACTTTTTCGACCTCATTTACTGAGTGGCCGATTTCTTTTAGCACGGAAGCAATCACTACGCTGCCATCGACCCAGAGATCAAATCGTTTGGCCATGAGTTTTGTGGCTGTCATTTGTGGTGTTGGGGCTAAGTCTATGTTGGTAAAGCCTTTCTTTGCGGCGGTATCCGCAAAGATGCTGCCCCGGTAGCCACCAATGGCTTGCTTGTAAATGCCATCTCCTAATGCCAATAGACGCTCAGCGTTGCCTTTACGGGTGTAAACACTGGTGCTGCTGATGGCAATGGGGCCAAGCATAATCATTAATTTTTCACGCTCGCTTGAGCGCCCTACGCTAAATAGCATGACATCTGGCCCATCAAGTAGTGCCTTATAGCCGCGTACCCACGGTACGAGCTGAATCGGATCTTTGTTTTCCAGCCTGCTTTGTAACGCTTGTACGATTTCAACGCCCATTCCCGTTAATTTATTGTCTGCCATATAACTAATGGGGGGCCAACTCTCGGTATAAATTGTGAGCGAATGGCTTGGGGGGCTTATAAAGCAAAAAGCAAGCAGGGTGATGGCTTGCTTGAGTATATAAGCAGTCAGAGAGGCGGAATGTGCGGGCCGCAGCATGGGCAAGTGCCGAAAGTTAAAGTTTTCAATTACGGTATAGCATGTTAAGCGCTTGTCGTTTGGGCTTAGCCTTCTTAATCCATCTGTATTTACATGGTGGATTGGCTCCTTAGCTGCTTAGTCTGTATCCGAATTGCTTTGATCGTTTATGTATTAAGTCGCCGATGATAGCGCCATGGGGTTGGGGTCTTTTCTGAAGGTTTTATCAGTGGGGGCAGAGCTGCTGAGGGCGGGTTTTAGGGGGAAGAGGTTGGTCGGTCTTGCTGAGGTCTTAATACATTAACCTCCGGCGGTGGCACTTCATTGGGAAGCCATTTTCGGTGTATTTTCTGAAAGTGACCTTCTTTTTTAAGCCAGCTCAGTGCTTCTTCCCATTCTTTGATCGTGCGGGCAGGCGTTTGGGTAGAAAACGCCAAATAGAGCTCTAAGCTATCCAGTGTCATGACTTTTTCGACTTCATCGGCTGAGTGGCCAATTTCTTTCAAAATAGAAGAAACCGCTACGCTGCCATCAATCCAGAGATCAAAGCGTTTACCCATCAGCTTGGCGGCTGTCATTTGCGGCGTGGCGGCCAGATCGATCCGGGTAAAGCCTTTTTTTGCGGCTGTATCGACAAAGATACTGCCACGGTAGGTGCCAATGGCCTGGTTGTAGATAGAGTCACCCAGCGCCAGCAGGCGTTCTGTATTGCCTTTGCGGGTGTACACACAGGTGCTGCTGATGGCGATGGGGCCAAGCATCACCATCAGCTGCTCGCGCTCGCTTGAGCGTCCTAGGCTAAACAGCATCACATTCGGCCCTTCAAGCAGGGCTTTATAGCCCCTCACCCAAGGGACAAGCTGAATAGGGTCTTTATTTCCTAACCTGTTTTGTAATGCCTGAACGATTTCAACCGCCATGCCAGCTACTTTGTTGCCCGCCATATAATTGACGGGCGGCCAGTTCTCGGTGTAGATCGTGAGCGCGTGGGTCAGCGTGCTGGCACAGCAAAAAGCAAGCAAGGCAATGGCTTGTCTGAGCAGATGAATGGCTGGAAAAGGGTAAAATGCTGGCCGTTTCATGGACTACCTAGCTGCGCCGATAGTTAACATATTCCATTACGGTATAGCATGCTTTAGGCTGACATCACTTTGAGCGGGTGCAGCAGAATTGCATCCATCCTCTGTACTTAAGCTCAGCAATTGATGATGGCTGGTGAATTAAGTTCAGAGGAGGGGGCATTCAGCCTGCAGCTAGGCCGGTTTTTGATAGCCTGAGCATGCGCCCGCACTTGGCAGCCAGCTCTGGGTCATGTGTCACAATCACAAAGCCTGTGCCCGACTCCCTAGCTAGTTCCAGCATCAATTCAAACACGCCGCCAGCGGTTTCGCGGTCTAGGTTACCGGTGGGTTCATCCGCCAATACACAGGCCGGGCGGGTGACCAGTGCACGGGCAATGGCGGTCCGCTGACGCTCGCCACCTGATAATTCACCGGGTTTGTGATGGCTGCGATCGGCAAGGCCTACCCGTGCCAAGATGGCTTCGGCCTCTTTCAGGGCGGAGGCTTTATCCATGCGGCGGATCAGCAGCGGCATGGCGACGTTTTCTGCTGCGGTAAATTCGGGCAATAGATGATGAAATTGATAAACAAAGCCCAGATGCTGATTGCGTATCAGGCCGCGTTCGGTTTCATTGAGTGCTAGCGGGTCTTTACCCATCAGCTGAATTTGCCCGCTGCTGGGTGCGTCGAGAGCCCCAAGGCAGTGCAGCAGCGTGGATTTACCAGAGCCTGATGCCCCCACAATGGCGACGGTTTCACCCTGATGCAATTCAAAATCAATGTGAGCCAGCACCTGGGTTTCTAGTTTGCCGGTTTTATAGCTTTTGCTTAAATTTTGTGCCGCCAATACGGGCGTCTGACTGGTGTTACTCATAACGTAAAGCCTCGGCAGGATTAACGCGGGATGCGCGCCAGCTTGGGTAGAGGGTTGCGACCAGTGCTAAGACCAGTGAAATGCCACCAATACTGCTGACATCACCCCATAGCACACGCGATGGCAGCTCGGAAATGAGATAAACATCCGGGGATAAAATCGTCGTGCCCAGCACGCGCTCAATAAATGGCACAATCACATCCAGATTTTTGGAGATAAACACGCCCGCCAGTACGCCGGAGCCCGTGCCAATCAGGCCGGATAATGCCCCTTGGATCACAAAAATTTTCATGATGGAGCTAGGTGATGCGCCCAGTGTGCGCAAGATGGCGATATCGGCTTGCTTGTCGGTGACCACCATCACAAGGGTAGAAACCAGATTAAACGCTGCAACGGCCACGATCAGTGTCAGGATGATAAACATCATGCGCTTTTCGATTTCAACGGCGCGGAAATAGGTGGGGTTTTCCTGAGTCCAGTCGGCCACAATTAAATTAGGCATTTCGTAATTGAGCTCGCGCGCAACGCGGCGGGCTAAATTAAGGTCGTCCAGTTTAAGTCTGACACCCGAAACAGCATCTGCGGTGCGAAATAGCTTTTGTGCGTCGCCAATATGAATCATGGCCACGCCCATGTCGTAGGGCGCGTAATCGGCTTTAAAAATGCCCGTGACGGTGAATTGTTTATATCTTGGGGTAAATCCCGCAATCGTGACTTGGCCTTGCGGAGTAATGAGGGTGACGCGATCACCCGTGCGAACGCCCAGCTCGTTGGCAAGAGAAATGCCCAGAATGACACCGAATTTATCCGCCTCCAAAGATTGGAATGTTCCGCTGACCAGCTTGCCAGAAACCTCATTTACGGCGCTTTCCAGTTTTGGATCAACACCCCGGATGAGCACCCCTTTGACCTGATCGCCTCCGTTAGTCAGTAGGCCTTGGCCTAAAACATAGGGGGCTGCGGCAAGTACGTGCGGATTCTTTTTGGCTGTGCTGGCGGCTGATTTCCAGTCATTTAGCTGATTGCCCACGCCGCTGATCTGCACATGAGCGGCCATGCCCAGAATGCGGTTACGCACTTCTTCCTGAAAGCCATTCATCACAGAGAGCACAATAATGAGCGCGGCCACTCCCAGTGCAATACCAATCACGGAAACCAGAGAAATAAACGAGATAAAGCCATTACGACGGCTGGCACGCGTATAGCGCAGGCCGATCAGAAGTTCATACATGGGAGGCGAAATCTAACAGGGCGAGAAAGGCGGCTAGTTTAGCATGCTTAGATGGCGATGCTTGCTTGCGGAAGGGGTAAATATGGAGGTGGCACTGGTTTTTTTAGTGTGAAATGAGTGTTGTTTCTTGTGAAAGATGGCGTGGGCACAAAGGTGTGCCCACCCTATATTAGGTTTCTCTCCGTGAAACTCTGTGTCCTCCGTGGTTCACTTGGGGTTTGCTGTAGGGGCATCCGCTAGCAGGTAAATAAACCGCGTTGGCGAAATTGATCACGTACTCGCTCAACTAGTTCGGGTGTTGGCGTAGGGGTGTCGCTTAATTCGTATTTCATGCCCAGCTCGGCCCATTTGCTTTCGCCCATTTTATGGAAGGGCAATACTTCTACCCGCTCGATGTTTTGCATGGGTTTCAGATAGTCAGCCAGCTTTTCTACGTCGGCAAAGTCGTCACTGATTCCGGGGATCAGTACATAGCGAACCCAGACTGGTTTGCCCATCTTTTGCAGGCGTTCGGCAAAGTCGAGCGTGGGTTGCAGGGGTTTGCCGGTCAGGGCTTCATATTTGACCGGGTCACTTTGTTTGATATCCAGCAGCACTAAATCCACATGATCGAACCATGCATCATCGAGGTGAGCGGCTAAAAAGCCTTGGGTATCGAGCGCAGTGTGCAGTTTGAGATCCTGTTTGGCGCGGCGGAATATTTCGCCTACAAAGTGCGCTTGCATTAATGGCTCGCCACCAGAAATCGTCAGCCCGCCCGCAATGCGTAAAAAGCTGGCGTATTTGCTCAGCTCGGTCATGACGGCTTCGACGGTATAGCTTTTGCCGTTATGCAGCTTCCATGTGTCCGGGTTGTGGCAATACAGGCAGCGGAACTGGCAGCCGCTGACAAAAAGGGCAAAACGCATGCCGGGGCCATCGACAGCCGCGCCGGTTTCAATGGAGTGTACAAAGCCCTGCTGGTGGTGCTCGGTATCAAAAGAGATCGGGATGATTTCCCCGAGTGGCTTGCTTGGTTTCATGTTTTTTTCCAGTAGTACTTATTTTATTGTTGTACGTTAAAACGGATCATTAAGCCTGCGCTTAATGATCCGTTTTGGGTAGATCTACTTTGAGCTGCTAGGCAGCACTACTTATGTTTTTTCGTGGAATGTACGGCTGATGACGTCCATTTGCTGCTCACGAGTGAGCTTGACGAAATTAACTGCATAGCCAGAAACACGCACGGTCAGTTGTGGGTATTTATCCGGGTTTTCCATCGCATCAACCAGGGTATCCCGGTTTAACACATTCATATTGAGGTGAAAGAGTTGTGCCATGGGCTGCTCCTTGGGTGGGTGTGTTCGTCAGTCTTTGGTTCGGATTAATCTGCCAGCCCCTCAGGGCTGAGAGATCACAAAGCAATACGTCTTAACACTTGCCGTGGAAGGTGCGGCTGATCACGTCCATTTGCTGTTCGCGGGTCAGTTTCACAAAGTTCACTGCATAACCAGAAACACGCACGGTCAGTTGTGGGTAGTTTTCTGGGTGTTCCATGGCATCCAGTAGGGTGTCACGATTTAATACATTCATGTTCAGATGGAAGAGCTGATCCATGGTTTGATCAACCGCATCTTTATCGAGGCATGCGGAGCATTCTTCACCGTGTGGCCCAAACAAACCGTCGATCGAAGCCGCTAGTGTTTTAACGCGGTCTGCATCGTTGTGGCCCAGTGCATCCGGGGTCATGGAGGCTGTCCATGACACACCATCCAAGGCTGCTTCGTAAGGGATCTTCGATACTGAGAAGCCCGCAGCGATAAAGCCATTGGTATCACGGCCATTCATCGGGTTTGCACCTGGTGAGAATGGTGTGCCTGCACGACGGCCGTCAGGTGTGTTACCTGTTTTCTTACCATAAACCACATTAGAGGTAATGGTCAGAACCGATTGAGTAGGCATTGAATCACGATAGAACACAGGCTGAGCCTTGATCTTGTTCATGAATGTTTCTGTCAGCCACACTGCAATATCATCCACGCGGTCATCGTTGTTACCGTAAGCTGGGTAGTCGCCTTCGATTTTGTAATCAACGGCAATGCCTTTTTCATTACGTACAACGCTTACTTTTGCGTGTTTGATGGCAGAAAGTGAATCCGCAGCAACTGACAGGCCGGCAATACCGCAAGCCATGGTGCGCAGAATATCGCGATCATGCAGTGCCATTTCAATGCGTTCGTACGAGTATTTATCGTGCATGTAATGGATGGAGTTCAGCGCAGTCACGTATGTTTTTGCCAGCCAATCCAGCATTACATCGTATTTGGCCATCACTTCGTCGTAATCCAGTACATCGCCTTTCAGTGGTTCGAAACCATTGGCCACTACTTTGCCGGTTTTTTCGTCCACACCACCGTTGATCGCATACAGCATGGCTTTGGCAAGGTTGACCCGTGCGCCAAAGAATTGCATTTGCTTACCCACGGCCATGGCGGAAACACAACATGCGATGGCGTAATCGTCACCCCATTTAGGTTTCATCAAGTCATCGTTTTCGTACTGGATGGCTGAGGTATCAATTGACACTTTCGCGCAGAATTCTTTAAAGCCTTGCGGGAAAGAAGTCGACCACAATACGGTTAGATTAGGCTCTGGAGCCGGTCCGAGGTTGTACAGGGTGTGCAGAACACGGAAGCTGGTTTTAGTCACCAGTGTACGGCCATCAAGCCCTGTACCACCGATGGATTCTGTAACCCATGTTGGGTCGCCAGAGAATAAATCATCGTATTCTGGTGTGCGCAGGAAGCGGATAATGCGCAATTTCATGACCATATGGTCAATCATTTCCTGAGCTTGTGATTCGGTAATACGGCCTTCCTGCAAATCGCGTTCGATATACACGTCAAGGAAGGTGGACGTACGGCCAATAGACATCGCAGCGCCATTTTGCTCTTTAGTGGCAGCAAGATAGCCAAAGTACAACCATTGGATGGCTTCTTGGGCAGTCGCAGCAGGCTTGGAGATATCAAAGCCATAGGCTTTGGCCATTTGCTTGAGTTCGCCCAGCGCTTTGATTTGCTCAGATAATTCTTCACGCAGACGAATCACCGATTCGGTAAACGGAACATTATTCAGTTCTGTTTTTTCGCGTTTTTTATCGTTAATTAGGAAATCAACGCCGTATAAAGCGACGCGACGATAGTCACCAATAATACGGCCACGGCCGTAAGAATCCGGCAGGCCCGTAATCACGCCTGAGCTACGGCAAGCCATGATTTCTGGGGTGTAAGCATCAAATACGCCCATATTGTGATCTTTACGGTATTTGGTAAAGATATCCACAATTTGTGGGTTCATTTCAAAGTGATAGGCTTCAAGGCCGTTTTGCACCATGCGTAAACCGCCGTTCGGCATAATGGCGCGACGCAGAGGTTTGTCAGTTTGTACACCAACGATGGTTTCTAAATCTTTATTGATATAGCCAGGGCCGTGCGCAGTAATGGATGCACCAACGTGAGTCGATACTTCTAATACGCCACGTTTGCGCTCTTCTTTTAGCTGAACAGATAATTCTGTCCAGAGCTGAGTAGTGCGTTCGGTCGGGCCGGCAAGGAAGCTATCATCATCCAAGTAAGGCGTATAGTTAAGTTGGATAAAACCACGAGTGTCCACTTTGTCTTGCCACTCGCCCGTTTTAAACCCGCGCCAAGCGTCAAGTTGCAGATGGTTTTCTGGTGCGTTCATAGCTGATGCTCCTGTAGGCCTCAAGACCCTGTTGCCGTGCATGCCTTATAAGGACACGCTTTAAGTTTGATCTGTCTGAAAGCGTTTTTCCCGCGTTTCAATACCTTCATCCTAGTCCGATCTTTGACGCAAAAACTTAATATAAATCAACTTCTTGGTTTTGTAGCTTGTATAGAGTTGACTACTTTTGCCTTGGGAAAATAGAGCATAAAAATCAAAAAAAAACAGCGCCAAATTGCGGCGCTGTTGCGTTAAATATTTACAGGGTAACGGCATGTTCACGGGTTGCATGAAACACGATTTTAGGCCACCGTTCCTGGGTGAGTTGTAAGTTCACCCGGCTGGTTGCGAGGTAAGCAAGGCTGTTTGCAGCATCGCGTCCCAGATTATTAACCAGCTGCCCTTCAAAATCGTCGAGCATTTTGGCGTCTTCACAGCTGACCCAGCGTGCAGTGTAAATAGTAGTGGATTCAAAGACGGCTTCTACACCGTATTCATTGGCAAGGCGCGAGGCCACCACTTCAAATTGCAGCACACCCACCGCCCCTAGGATCAGATCCGAGCCATTCAGCGGTTTAAAGACCTGTACTGCACCTTCTTCACCCAGCTGTTGCAAGCCTTTTTGCAGCTGCTTGATCTTCAGCGGGTTTTTGATGCGCACAATGCGGAACATTTCAGGGGCAAAGTAGGGAATGCCGGTAAAGGCCAACAGCTCGCCTTCAGAGAATGAATCACCAATCTGGATATTACCGTGATTAGGCAGGCCGATAATATCGCCCGCGTAGGCTTCTTCTACTTGCTCACGGCCTTGCGCCATAAAGGTCACTACCGAGTTGGCCGCAATTTCACGGTTAAGCCGCAAATGCTTGAACTTCATGCCACGGGTAAATTCACCCGAACACACGCGCAGGAAAGCAATCCGGTCGCGGTGTTTCGGATCCATATTGGCCTGAATCTTAAACACAAAGGCAGAGAATTTTTCTTCGGTCGGGCTGATGGTACGTACGGTGGCATTGGCATCCCCAGGCGAGGGGGCCCAGTCAACCAGCGCGTTTAAGATTTCACGAATCCCGAAGTTATTAATCGCCGAGCCAAAGAAGACCGGGGTTAAGTCGCCCGATAAAAATTCTTCCAGCACAAAGGGATGCGAAGCGCCGCGTACCAGTTCCAGCTCCATACGGGTGGTTTCGATTTCCAGTGGGAATAGCTCATCAAGGCGCGGGTTATTCAGGCCCTCAATGATTTCCATTTCATCCAGCGGGCCTTTGCCGGGGGTGAACAGCAGTACAGTATCGGTCAGGATGCTGTACACACCACGGAAAGTCTTACCCATGCCGATCGGCCAAGTAATGGGCGCGCAGCGGATTTCCAGCACGCTTTCAACTTCGTCTAAGAGCTCAAGCGAATCACGGACTTCGCGGTCGAGCTTATTCATCAGCGTAATAATCGGCGTATTACGCAGGCGGCAGACATTCAGCAGCTTGATGGTTTGCGCTTCCACGCCTTTGGCCGCATCAATCACCATTAAGGCGCTGTCTACGGCGGTGAGTACGCGGTAAGTGTCTTCAGAGAAATCCTGGTGGCCTGGGGTGTCGAGCAGATTAACCACGTGATCGCGGTAATCAAACTGCATCACACTGGAGGCTACCGAAATACCCCTTTGCTTTTCGATATCCATCCAGTCGGACGTGGCGAACTTGCCGCCTTTTTTACCTTTAACCGTACCGGCGTTTTGGATCGCACCCGAGAAATAAAGCAGCTTTTCGGTGAGCGTCGTTTTACCCGCATCAGGGTGGGAGATAATGGCGAAGGTGCGGCGACGGCCTACTTCGCGTGCTAAATCAGTCATGTAAAGGGCTACAAAAAAGCAAAAGAGGGATTTTACGTTAATTACGGGGGATAAGCACGGATCACGGTGCACCGCCCCGGCAGGCCGGAGGGCTTGTTCCGGCTTTATGCTTTATCTGGTGGCTCGAGTGGCAGCAAAATACTAATCACTGCGCCGCCGCCTTCGGCATTGCGAGCATTAATTTCTCCTCCATGATCGGTCATGATCTGGCGGCTGATGGCCAGCCCCAGACCCGTGCCGCTGGCGTGGCTGTTCAGGCGGCTACTTTGAATAAATTTATCAAAAATTAAATCGAGCTCTGCTTCAGGAATGCCAGGGCCGTGATCCCTGACACTTAAGCCGCTGGCCGCTCTGCCATCGCTGAGGCGGGTTTCTTCAATAAAATGAATATCTATTTCAGTATGGTTGGGGCTGAATTTAATGGCATTTGAAAGTAAATTAATAATCACCTGAGTAATGCGCGCTTTATCAAAGAAAAGCATCAGCGGTGGGGCGCCTGCATCTAAATTAAGCTGAATATCCTTGCTGGCCAGTAAAGTAAGCAGCTCGGTTGAAGCGTGTTTTGTAATTGTTTTTAGATCGAAATTCATTTTTGAATAACGCATTTTATTGGCTTCAAGCCGCGACATATCTAAAAGATCATTCAGTAAAATAAGTAATCGGTTGCCGCTAGAATGAATGCGCTCAAAATAGCGGATTAAATTAGCGCTGTCGGCTGTTCCTACTTTAGACAGGCCAATTTCAGAAAAAGACAAAATGGCATGCATGGGCGTGCGAAGCTCATGCGACATATTGGCCAGAAAAATAGATTTAGCCATATTGGCCGCTTCTGCCGCTTCTTTCGCTTCTAAGAGATTGCTTTCAACTTCTTTGAGTTTGGAAATATTAGTGAGAAAAGCAAAAGCATATTCTAAATGCTGGTGCTCATCATAAATGCAGGCGGAATTGACTAAAAATGGGCGCTGTTTGCCATCTGCGGCAGGAAGGCTGACTTCCTCCACATGATTGGATTGCATCTGCTGGCTGGATAAATGAGCCGGAAAAATCGAATTGGCGTGTTCCGGCCAAAGCTCATCGGGTTGTTTACCAATCAGCGTATTGCGATGAAGACCCAGTTGCTGGCAAAAGGCTTGGTTGATATCAACAATGCGGCTTTTGCTGTCAATCAGAATAAAACCGTCGGCAGTGCCCTCGATAATTGTGCGTTTAAGTCGCTCTGATTGTCTGAGCGCCTGCGCTGCAATTCGGGATGCGCTGACATCTTCAATTACGCAAATCAAGCCCTTGCTGATATCACCAGCCACCATTTCTTTGGCATAGACCATGGCCCAGAAGCTGGAGGTGTCTCTGCGGTAGAGCTCCATCTCGCCCCGGAATGTGCCTTTACTCTTAATGGCTTCACGGATGGGCTTGTTATAAGCCGTAAAGTGCTGGGCAGAGGCGTGCAGCATATCTGTTGGCATGTCGGTGATTTCTGCCGTGCTGTAGCCAAACAGCGCCTCAAATGCAGGGTTGACTAGGCGTATCGTCCCTTTGACAGAGAGCATAATGGCCAGCGGGCTGGCATCCAGTACGGAGCGGATTTCTGCGGTGCGCTCCCAGACCAAATCTTGCAGGTGGTCGCGGTGTCGGCGCAGCTCGCGTTCGCTGTTTTGTTGCTCGGAAATATCACGCACCGTGGCGCAAAGATAAGCTACTTCAGCAAAAGTGATCTGGCTGAAGGTGATTTCAACCGGTAGCTGAGTATGTTGCAAATTGATCTGGTGCGTGGTGTAAAGCAAACGCTTTTCAACCGTAAGGGTGTTCCAGAACTCTTGCCACTGGGCTTGATTAATTTGCGGGAAAATATCAAAGAAACGTAGTTTGAGCAGCTCGTCCGCGCTGTAGCCGGTGCTGGTTGATGTGGCGCGGTTGGCATAGCAAATTTGGCCGGAATAATCGGCCCAGAGAATAATATCCGGGGCTTCATCCACGGTAAATTGGGTGAGATGTAATCTTTCTTCGATGCTTTCCACTCGTCTGATTTGCTTTAACAGTAAATAAAGCAGGCAGGAAATAATCAGCACAAAGCTTAAACCCGCCAGAGCACGGGTAATGAGATCGCTCATAAAGCGATTCAGCAGGGTGTTGCGGTCGGTGGAAATCAGAATAATCAGCGGCAGAATGCTCTGGCTGGTGTGAAACGCGGTTAGCAGCTGGGTATTGTTATAGGTGCTTGGGTAAACGCTGGAGCCTTGCAGGCGGCGCTGCTCGAATAGTAGCGGGTCGATATCCCTTAAATTGCGGCCAATCTGGGCTTCATCAAAAGGGTAGCTCAGTAAAATCACGCCATCGCTACGCAGTAAATGGACATGGCTGCCTGGCGCTAACTTGAGTGATTGATAAAACTGAATAAAATACTGGGGCTCTACGCCCGCTAAAATTACGCCACCAAACTCGTTACTATTTTTTTTGATGCGCTGCGTCACAGGGATCAGCCATTTTCCATCTGTGCGGCTCAGGATGGGGTTACCAATGAGCGGGCGGCTGTCTTGAAACTGGCGGTGATACAGAAAATAACTCCGGTCCGCCAGACTAACATGGCGGGTAGGGTATTCCAGCCCGTGGCTCTGGATCAGCCCCTTGCTGTCAATGGTGATGATGGCTCGCACCTGCGGAGTAAGTTTTACCTTATCTTGTAATACTTTATGGGTTTGCAGCTCATTGGCTTGGTCCACCCCGCCATACTGATTGAGGTTTTCCACGATATTTTGCATGGATTGCTCAACCGAAACAAAAGAGCGTGTGGCGTGCTCATCCAGTGAGCGGGCCAGAGATAGACTGCTGCGTTCTGCTTCTTTGATGGTGGCCTGATAGTCATGCAAGGACACGATGACCAGCGCAACGGTAGTAACAATGGCCAAAATGGCGTACAGCAGGATCAGGCCACCACGCAGTAGCTTGAGGGATGTAGCCGAGCCCGTGGGGCGCAGTGATCGTGCGAAAAACCGGTTCATAGTTCAGTGGTTTGGGATGGATGCATTGAAATTGGGCCTAGCAAAGGTGCCGCATGCCGGGCAAAGGATAAGCCGGCTGTTGCTGAGCCGGCTTATCCTTTTTGATTGCTTAATCAGTCATACTATAGTGTATTGCATCAGCCATTTTGCGCTGCAGCAATACGCTATTTATAAAAGACAACTTAAGCTTTTGCTTCCAGTTCTTCCCATTTAGTCATCTTTTCGAGAATCAGCCCATCCAGCTCTTCGATGCGCAATTGCATTTCGCGGGCAAGCTTGGGGCCATTGCGATAGATGCTGGCGTCGAGTAATTGCTGCTGGATATCCAGCTTCTCGGCTTCAAGCGCATTGATTTGCAGTGGCAGCTGCTCTAAAAGGCGGGCATCATTAAATGAAAGCTTTTTCTTCGCTTTGGCAGGCTCAGCCGGCTTGGCTTGTGGTGCTGAGCTGGCTTTGGGTGGGGCAGCAACAACAGGCGCATTGCTGGCCATCCGTGCTTTGGCTTCCATCCAGTCTGCATATCCGCCGGCGTTTTCAATCAGTACGCCATTGCCTTCAAAGGCAATCACCTGAGTGACCACATTATCAAGGAAGGCCCGGTCGTGGCTGACCAGGAACACCGTGCCGGAATAATTAGACAGCAGTTCTTCCAGCAGCTCTAAGGTGTCGATATCCAGATCGTTGGTTGGCTCGTCCAGCACCAGCACATTGGCTGGGCGAGTAAACAAACGGGCCAGTAGCAAGCGATTACGTTCACCACCAGACAGGGAGCTGACCGGGCTGCGGGCGCGAGCGGGCGCAAACAAAAATTCTTCTAGATAGCTAATAACGTGTTTACGCTGATTGCCAATTTCGATGTAATCATTACCCTGGCTGATGGTATCGATCACGGTGGCGTTTTCATCCAGCTGCTCGCGGAATTGGTCGAAGTAGGCCACTTGCAAATTGGTGCCCAGTTTAACTTCGCCGCTATCTGGCTGTAATTCGCCCAAAATCATTTTCAGCAGGGTGGTTTTACCTGCGCCATTCGGCCCAACCAGACCAATGCGATCGCCTCGAATCAGGCGGGTACTGTAGTTGCCAACGAGCGTTCTGCCGTTATAACCCTTGGTGACGTTTTCTAGCTCGGCCACTAGCTTGCCTGATTTATCACCCGAATCCACATTAAAGCTGACATTGCCTACGCGTTCGCGGCGCTGGCTGCGCTCGATACGTAAGGCTTCCAGGCGGCGTACGCGGCCTTCATTACGGGTACGGCGCGCTTTAATCCCCTGGCGGATCCATACTTCTTCCTGGGCGAGCACTTTATCGAATTTTTTATTGGTAAATTCTTCCTGCTCGATCAGTTCTTGTTTTTTAGCTTCATAAGTTTTGAAATTACCTGGGAAGCTGGTCAGATTACCGCGATCAAGTTCGATGATGCGCGTGGCAATATTATCGAGGAAGCGGCGATCGTGGGTAATAAACAACACGCTGCCCGCAAAGTTTTTGAGCAGCTCTTCCAGCCATTCAATCGCGCTGACATCCAGGTGATTGGTTGGCTCATCCAGTAATAAAAGCTGTGGTTCAGACACCAAAGCACGGGCCAGCGCCACACGTTTTTTCCAGCCGCCTGATAAAGCGCCAATTTTTGTTTCTGCAGGCAGATCAAGGTGCGACATAATCGAGGCAATCAGTGAATCGAGCCGCCAGCCATCCTGCGCTTCTAAATCGTGCTGTAAATCCATCAGATGGGTTAAGCTTTCTTCGCTGTCATCTAATGTTTGCAGCGCTGCGTGATAGTCAATCAGCGTCTGGCGCACCGCACCCAAGCCTTCGGCCACGGCTTCATAAACGGTGTGTTCCATATCAAATACAGGCTCTTGCGAAACAAAAGCCATCTTCGCGCCCGTTTCGAGGCGGATAACGCCGTCGTCCAGCTTGTTGACGCCTGCGACGGTTTTAAGAAGGGATGATTTACCTGCACCATTGCGGCCGATCAGACCAACGCGTTCACCAGCATCAAGAATAAAGCTGGCTCCGTCTAAAAGCGGAACGTGGCCATAGGCGAGGTGAGCGTTTTCTACAATTAAAATGGGCATTTGGTACCTTGAAGCAGGGGTTTTGCTTATTTGAATGTTTGAATATAGAGGGCAGATTGTGCGCCTTTGCCTTTAGCCTGAACGCGCTAAGGCAGAGTGTGCATTGATTTGCCAACAAAAAATCTTAGTGGCGATTATACGGCCAGATGGCCTTAGCCGATACCTGCAGTGTTGGAACTATTGATTTCCACCATTAGAATGGGGTGGGCCAAGCGGCTCATTTACCCTGCTTGCAGCGTGATCACTCAGGCTCAGCGCCGTAAATGACGGGATGCTGCCATCCTGCTTCAGCCGCAATAAGCGTCATAAAGCAAACTCGGAAACCGCGAATGATACGATTCTTGATGCTCTGTTTGTGTTTGACTGGCCCTGTTTGGGCAAAGCCCGTCGCGAGTGTAAAAAGCACGCACCCAGCATTAAGTAAACCCTCCCAGCTCGCTGCAACCGGCGCTGATTTCGATCCGGAACACCCGCCAGAAAGGCTGAGAGTGCTGGTGGCGCTGGGGCCTTCTACCTTTTTTATTAAAAATGGCCGTCAGTATGGCGTGGAATACAGCATGCTGAACGAGTTTGAAAAATTTCTGAATCAGGGGCGGAGCAAAGGGCAGCCACCGCTGCGTTTGCAATTTATTCCTGTTGATGCCGGTGAGCTGATTCCCGCGCTCAGGGCCGGGCGGGGGGATATTGCGGCGGGGCTGATGCCGGTGACGGAAGGAGCAAAGCAATTAGTCGCGTTTTCTAACCCCTATTTGCAAGATCGCTGGTGTACGGTGTCGGCCGCAGAAGAGGGGCACAGTCTTACGATTCCATCCAGCAGCTATGCCCAGCGGCTTTTAGGCGATTTTAATGAGGCAAGACGCAAAGCCGGAAGTGCAGAGTTTGAGACAGAAAACGCAGCGCCCGGAGTAAACAGTGAAATGCTGCTCGCCGAAATCAATAAAAACGCAGATAAAACCACCATGGCCAGCAGCTTTGTTCTGGGGTTATGGAGTAAAACGCTGAGCAAGCTAAAAAGTCATAGCTGCACAGAAGAAAAAGTCCCTGTGGCGTGGGCGGTGCGTAAAGACGACAGCGCTTTGCTGGCCACCTTAAATCGTTTTGCAGAGAAATCGGGCATTGCCGAGCGTGCGGTGACGGCTACGCGGCGTTATCTGGAAACCAGTGGCAAGGTGCAAAGCGCCAGTCAGCTAGGCTCACTGGATAAGCTGGCATTTTTTGCGCCTGTGTTTCAAATTGTGGCCGCGGCCAATAATTTAGACTGGTTGCTGCTTGCTGCAATCGGGCAGAAAGAAACAGGTTTGAATTCGGTCATACGCAAAAAAGGCCCGACCGGCATTATGCAAATCAACCCCAGCACCGCCCGTAATATGGGGGTGACAAATCCCCATGATGCAGAAGGCAATGTCACTGCGGCAGCGCGCTATCTGGGGCATTTGCGTGATTTCTTTAATAACCCCGGCATTAATGACGAGGATCAACTGTATTTTATGATTGCTGCCTACAACGCAGGCGAAGGGCGTGTACAGCAATTGCGTAATCAGGCGGCGGCTCAGGGCTTGGATCGCAACCGCTGGCTGGGGAATGTAGAAAAAGTGGCTTTAAAGTCGGTCAGTAAAGGCATGGTGGATTATGTGTCTGCCGTGAGCCGTTATTATATTGCCTATCAGGCAGCGGAAAAAACACGCAAAAAACATGAAGGCGCGTCAGCGGCGGCCGAGCTTAAATAAAGAGATATTGCCGCAGCATCTAGGCATTCAATTACGTCGCTTAGAAGATCAAAGCGCAATTGAGGCGCTATCTGCTTTTCTCCGCGCACGCCGCGTGCGCGTTTAGCGCATAAAAAATCGTTTTTATATTGGCGCGCTAATCTGGGGGCGCAGGGCTAGGGCGCTATGCGGTGCAGGGTTTAAAGCGGGCTAAGGCAAAAAGAGACTAGCCAACCCGTCCATCTCTGGATTGCTTTGCATCCTAGGCTTGTTTTTTTGCATTCTGATCCTCGCTTTTTACACTTGATCGCAGCGCTATTTCGCCTTGGAATGGCTTTGTTTAAAGTGACATTACTCCAACTTTGCAAGAGAATGTCATGAAAGCCTTAATGTTAATCGCTACTGCCTTGATGATTTCTACTCCTGTTTTTGCTGCACCCGTTTCAAAAGAAGCTGTAATCATTAAGTTGCCAAGAATAGAGGTTGTTGGGAAACGTCATGATGCAATCAATAAAGCGTCTGTAAAGCTGGCCGCACTTGATACGCCAATTGCAAACGATGCAGTCATTATTAAATTGCCAAGAATAGAGGTTGTTGGAAAGCGTCGTGATGCCATTCATAAAACATCTGTAAAAATGGCGGCATCAGATGCGAAATGGGCAAAAGACGCCGTGATTATTAAATTGCCACGAATCGAAGTGCTTGCAAAGCGGGAAAGCGCTCTGGTATTGCCATCAATGATGGTGGCCGCAGAGCAGGGCGATGGGGTGTTTTTTAATACTGCAATGCCGTCTATGGCAATAGTAAAGAAAATTAATCTCTTCATGCCTTATGGCGTTTAATACATCGAGCAATACGCTGGCGAAAATGTGTTATTTGGCTGGTACCATGGGTTTAAAAGGCCGGTATTAATAAAATGATGAGGCGCTAGTTGAAGAAAATAGGATGAGCAATAGTCAGCAGTAAGTAATGGTCAGCCTTTACAATTTCAATTATTTACTGTGGCAGGAAAAAGCGCCCGTAATCTGCAGCAGTTTATCTGCTCAGCATCCAGTAAAACCGAGGGTGGCCGCCTTTTGCTATTTTGATATTTCATCGTTGTATGCAATTTAATTATTATGTGAAGGTTGCCGTGGTGCTGTGTAAAATACGCCAGTCTGCGTAGCTTTGCGTGTGGTTTTAAATTGAAGGTATTTGTATAAATCAGAGAATGAGTCAGGCAAAGCATCGTTATAGAATGAATTGATATGGGTATTTAGCTGTAATTAAGTATTGGGTATGGTCGGCTTATATAAAAATAAAGGCAGCATATGAATGATGAAAATATTAAAATAATCAAGGCGCGTTTTTATGAGCTGCTTGATTTTTTTAAAAAAATATTTGACCGGCTCGCTGTGTGGGTGATTCAGCTGAGCTGGGGTAAGTTTATCTTTTTAATGATTTTATCTTTGATAATGGGCGGTGCGATTGAAGATGGAATTAATAGCTTAAAAAATGCAGAATACGTGGCCGCTGTGCCATCCCCTCCGGCACCACCTGTTGTGATTCATCAGCCGGGCAAGGAAAAAATACCTTCTGAGCCATTGGATCCGTCGCCTGATTTGTCGGAAGCATACGCCAATAAAAATACGGACCCGCAGCAGGCTGAGCAAGAAAAGGCCGATGCAGAAAGAGAGCTGGCAGATGCAAAAAAAACAGCGCATGATAAAGATAAAATTAAGAAAAAATTGCGCAATAAAATTGCGGGTTTGAGTGTGATTCAGGATAGTGACTTATCCTTAGCGGATAAAAATGAATTGATTGATGCGGTGAGCGAATATTTGTTGACCCTTGAAGAAAATACACCGCCTGCCACTAGGATATCAACTAATATTTCTGTGAATAACTGGGTGTTTCTTTTTATCATGCTGCTGCTGGGCATTAAGGTATTAATGGGGGGCAAAAAACGTGCCGAAGCACTGGCCAGAGAAGCACAAAAAGAATCAGAAAGAGAGGCATTATTAAGGCAGGTGGCTGAGGCTAAAATACAAATGATGCAGGCACAAATTGAGCCGCACTTTTTATTTAATACCTTGGCTTCTGTTGAATATTTAATTGAAACGGATCCGCCGCGTGCTTCTGCCATGCAGCGCAGCCTGATTCAATATTTGCGCCAGGTATTGCCGCAAATCAGGGACCATGCCTCTGGTAATCATTTGGGGCGTGAGGCCGATATGGTGGCGGCGTATTTAGAGCTGTTAAAAATGCGTATGGAAGAGCGATTGGAATTTAATATTCATATTCCCGAAGGCTTACGCTCAGCGGCTTTCCCTCCGATGATTTTGCAAACACTTGTTGAAAATGCAATTAAACATGGATTAGAGCCTAAAACAGAAGGCGGCAGCCTGAGTGTTTATGCAGAAGTTGCGCATCAAAAATTAAGAATCAGTGTGATTGATAATGGCCTTGGTTTTGGCATGGCAAAAAGCAGTGGCACAGGTTTGGGGCTGCAGAATATTCGTGAGCGGCTGGCTTTGCTATATAAAGGGAACAGCTTGTTTTCAATTACAGAAAATAAACCAAGCGGTGTGTGTATTACGATTGAAGTGCCTTATACTCTGGCAATATAAATGAGCCCATTTTTTTAAAGGATTGCCATGCCCACCGCACTGATTGCTGATGACGAGCGTTTAATGCGTGATCAGTTAAAATTACGTCTTTCTCAGGTCTGGCCGGAATTAGAAATCATTGCGCAAGCTAAAAATGGCGAAGAAGCGATTAGCCAGACATTAGCGCATCGGCCAGATTTTGCTTTTTTAGATATCCGCATGCCTGGCTTGACTGGTTTAGAGGCTGCGCAGGCGATTTCTCAATCTACCCATATTGTATTTGTAACCGCTTATGATCAATACGCAGTAGAAGCCTTTGAGCACGGTGCGATTGATTATGTATTAAAGCCAGCGGATCCGGAGCGTTTGGCTTTAACCGTAGAGCGTTTAAAAAAACGCCTCGCCAGCCCGCCCAATGATATGCAGGCTTTAATTGCCCAGATTGCTAAGCAAGTCACCCAAAAGCCCGCGTATTTGCAATGGATACAGGCATCAATGGGGCAGGAATTGCGTTTGATTCCGGTTGAAGAAGTGTTGTTTTTTCAATCCGATGAAAAATACACACGGGTGCAAACAAAAAATTATGAGGCTTTAATCAGAAAGCCCGTGCGTGATTTATTAGAAGAACTCAACCCCGATCTATTTTGGCAAATTCACCGCGCAACGTTGGTGAACAGCAAGGCGATTGAAGGCGTGGTTAAAGATATTCGCGGGCGCTTACTGGTTAAAGTGAGCGGCCTGAGCGAAAAGCTGGAAGTCAGTCGCAGCTTTACGCATTTATTTAAGCAAATGTAAATCTACCACTGGCAGCCGCTGTCGCTTACTGCATCGGCCACTAAAGGCACGACCGCAAGCAGGCCCAATCCTGAGTACGCTTTTTTACAATCAGGCCGGTTGGCTTTATCCAGTGATTTGGCCAGCTCGCTGCGGGGTGTTTCAGCCTGTGGTTTTAGCCCCGGGATAATGGATTGCGTTCTAACGGCAGAGCTGTTTTCCTTGGGGATGGATAAATCGAGTCTGGCAGATGGGCTGATTGCTTGGTGAATGGCGTTGCCACTCTCAGTAATGGAAGGAATCTCCAAAATATTGGGCTTTGTTTCATGCCTTGAAACAGGCCCCGTTTGGGGCGTTATTTTTTGTTTTGCGGTTTGTTGCTGATGCTTAGCAGCAGGCGGCGGGGGTGGGCTTACCGGCTGCGTCCGTGGCGTTTCACTCGCGGGTAAAAAAACTTGTAAGCCCGGGCGTTTTGTTTGATAAGCCGGTTTTTTTGCCTGATAAAACAGGTAAACACCAAGATGCATCAGTAGTGCCAAAGCAAGGCCGATGGGCAGGGTGTGGTTTTTCATGAGATGGAGATAAAAACGTGCGGCATTTTATGATGTCCTGTCGTCACATGATAGGGTGCTGCTGGGGCGCTTAGTCTAAATGGAATACGTTTCGTTTTTCCATGGGCTTATTTACTTGTTTTTGAATCACTTGGCCTTGTTAAGTGTACAGAGGCATGCGCTAATCCGTTTTCGGTTGGGTATCAGCGCTCTGGCTGTTTGTATTCAAAAATGGTCAGAGCTCGCAAGGCGTGCAGGCTTTGCCTTCTTTCGGAAAATAATTAATTACTTTCTAAGTAATAGCCAAATTGCACACTATTCTTATGCAAGACGTAATGCCACTCAGTGGTACTTATCGGGCATAGGAGTGGATATGTGTAAGTATTTGCTTAAGGCCCTGTGCGGGCTGCTTATGCTTATCAATTGCAGCTTAGCTGCAGGCAGATATACATTTTCTGTGGTCCCTCAGTTTGGCCCTGACCATTTACATCAGGAATGGCAGCCTGTATTGCAACGTATTTCGCACGATACAGGTATCGTGCTCGAGCTGAAGCTTGCCGCTGGCTATACGCAGTTTGATGCGATATTAAATAAAGGTAGCGCTGACTTTGCCTATGTTAATCCCTATCAGGCGCTGCGTGCCCGGCCTCGGCAGGGTTATGTCCCCCTATTAAAAGACCGCAAGCCTTTAGTCGGAATATTGCTGGCACGTAAAGACAGCAGGTTTAAGTCCGTTCAAGATTTAAACGGGCAGGCCATTGCCTTTCCGGCACCCAATGCTTTTGGGGCTTCTATTTTGCTTCGTGCTCACTTAAGCGGGCGCATGGGTTTGCAATTTACCCCGCGATATCTGGGCACGCATTCCAATGTGTTTTTGCACCTAGCGCGAAATGAGGTGGGGGCTGGTGGAAGTGTGCTTGCCGCTTTTGATGATGAGCAGGCTGAAGTGCGCGGTCAGCTGCATATTATTTACCAAACGCCGGAAGTCGCGTCGCACCCGATTGTGGCTCACCCCCGTGTGCCTTTAAAAGATCGTAATGCCATTGTGCAGGCCTTTATGAGTTTGGCCCAAGATGAGGCAGGGCGGGCTTTGCTGAAGGAAATTCGTTTTTCAAACCCTGTGCCGGCTCTGTATGAAAAAGACTATTTGCCTTTAGACGCTTTAAAGCTTCAGAAATATGATGCAGAAGAGAAAAACTAGATGGATGCGCCCCTGATTCCTGCTTCGTCGCCCGCTTGGTGGCAAGCCGTATACCGGGCTTTGCCTCGCAGCCTTTCACGGCAAATTATGTTGCTTACCTCGATTTGTCTTGTGCTATCGCTGCTGAGTTACGGGGCTTATACGGCAAGCAGGCAAACCCATTTACTGCGAACCACCGTCATGAACAATATGGCCGCTTTGGCTCGGAATCTTGCCACAGTGAATGCACAGTTTTTGTTGGTAGAAGACTGGGTGAGTATTGAAGCAATCTCGATGCAAACCGCCGCAACCCCCGGTATTTTTTTGGTGCAGGTCAGTAATCCGGAAGGCAAGCTGCTGAGCGAAGTGGTGTTTGAACATGGGCGCAGCGTGCCTCATTTTGGCCATGAGCGTTTGCATCCTCCCCGGCAGGTGCGGCCCTTTACGCAGTCTGAGGAGGTGAATACAGCGCTCAGCCTTCATCGTTTAGCCAGTAAGCAAACCATGTCGGCATGGCACCCGATTATGGCGGGCACCCATGTGGGCTGGGTCAGGGTGAGCTATCGCACCGATGGTTTAAACCAGGAGGTGATCGCCATATGGACTCAGGCGCTGCTGATTATTGCACTGGCCATCACCGGGACGCTTGTTTTACTGAAATGCTTGCTTGGGCCGCCTATCCGGGCCTTACAACAGGCCACCCGCTTTGCCACGGGTCTGGATCATGCGCTTGGGGCAAAGCTTCAGGTGTCAGGCGAGTCTTCAGAAATCCAGGCTTTAGGTGAGGCGCTTAATCATGTTTCAGCGCGTTTATTTACACAAAATAGCGAATTAAACCATCAGAAATTTGCGCTTGATCAGCACGCTATTGTCAGCATTACTGATTTAAATGGCCTGATTGTGTATGCCAACGATTTGTTTTGTGATATTTCTGCGTATTCTAGGACTGAATTACTGGGTCAGAATCATCGTATTCTTAATTCAGAGTTTCACCCGCCTGCTTTTTTTGCTGCGCTTTGGTCTGCAATTACCCGCGGGCAGGTTTGGCATGGTGAAATTAAAAATAAAAACAAACGAGGGCAGTTTTATTGGGTTAATGCCACCATTGTGCCGCTGATGGGCGTCAATACATTCGCTGAGCAATATATATCTATATGCACTGATATCACTGAAATTAAAAATTATGAATTATCTTTGCAGGCTGCAAAAGCCAAGGCAGAGGCGGCAACAGTGGCAAAAAGTCAGTTTTTAGCCAATATGAGCCATGAAATTCGCACACCAATGAATGCGATTCTGGGCATGCTTAAATTATTGCAAAATACCGAATTAAGCGACCAACAACTGGATTACACCACTAAAACAGAAGGTGCTGCGCAGTCTTTATTAGGGCTGCTGAATGATATTTTGGATTTTTCTAAAATGGAAGCCGGCAAAATGGAGCTAGATCCGCAGCCGTTTCACTTTGACAGGCTGATGCGGGATTTATCCGTTATTTTATCGGTCAATATTGGAGCCAAACCCATTGAGGTATTGTTCGATATTGATCAATCCATGCCTAAGGTTTTGATTGGCGATGTATTGCGGCTGCGGCAAATCCTGATTAACTTGGCGGGTAATGCCATTAAATTTACTGAAACAGGCGAAGTCATTATTCAAATAAAACTGCTTGGCCAGATTGAAGATCAAATCTCCTTGCGTATTTCAGTTAAAGATAGCGGTATTGGCATTGCAGCCGAAAATCAAAGGCATATTTTTGAAGGATTTACTCAGGCTGAATCATCCACAACGCGGCGCTTTGGGGGGACGGGGCTGGGTTTATCTATTTCCAGACGCTTGGTTGAAATGATGGGTGGCAGCCTGATGCTGGAAAGCGAGGCAGGAAAGGGCAGTACCTTTTACTTTGAAATCATGCTGCCTGCCGTGAATGCTTTAGCCGAAGAGGCAGACCGCTCCAGTTTTGTGGGGGGGCTTAATCATTTGCATGTTTTGGTGGTGGATGACAATGAAACCGCTCGCGGTCTGATGGTGGGTATGGCCCGCTCATGGGGCTGGCAGGTGGATGTGGCCCGGAGCGGACAAGAGGCGATTACTCTGGTGGAGACCTGCTCGACTTTGGCGCAGGGGGGATATCAGGCTATTTTTGTGGATTGGCATATGCCGGATATGGACGGCTGGGAAACCATATTACGGATTAGGAAAATTCTGCAGGCCACGGATACCCTTGTCATTGTGATGGTGACCACGCATGGCCGGGAGTTGCTGGCTCAGCGCAGCAGTGAAGAGCAGGCCGCCCTAAATAGCTTTCTGGTAAAACCAGTGACGGCTTCGATGCTGTTTGATGCGGTGGCCGATGCGCGGGCTGGCCTAGGTAATTTGCGCAGCAGGCCCCGCCTGCCGGGATTGAAACCTTGCCGTTTGGTCGGGCTGCGTCTGTTGGTGGTTGAAGATAATTTAATGAATCAGCAGGTGGCACAAGAGCTGCTTAGTGCTGAAGGCGCGCTGGTCGAGCTGGCTGCAAACGGGAAGGCGGGTATTGATGCCATTGTTAATGCATCCAGCCCTTTTGATGCGGTGCTGATGGATGTGCAAATGCCCGTAATGGATGGCTATACGGCAACGCACATCATCCGGCATGGCTTGGGAATGGCCACCTTGCCCGTGATTGCCATGACGGCCAATGCTATGGATTCAGATCGCGAGGCCTGCCTTGCTGCTGGGATGAACGATCATATTGGTAAGCCATTTGATTTGATGCATCTTATTCAGATTGTGCAAAGCCAAGTCAGGCAAACCCGGCATCAATTGGTTTTAAATAGCGACATCACCAGCGCGCCGGACCAAGCGCAATTTCCTGCTAAAGATGAGCTTGATCTTACCGGGGCTTTAGAGCGCCTAGGAAATAACACGGGTTTATACGGCCGTGTTTTACAGTCTTTTTTGTCAGAAGTCAGCGAAGTGCCGGCCCGGCTGGATGCTTTTTTAAGAGCAGGAAAAAGAGAAGAAGCCCGCCGTTTAATGCATACCTTAAAAGGGCTTGCCGCTACAGTCGGAGCTTGCTATTTAGCGGCGGTTGCTCAACAAACAGAGGATGAACTTAAAACCGCGGCCGCGGAGCACGATGTGCTTTGTGAGGCACTGAAGGACGCCGTGCTTTCCTGCAGCCAACTGATCGAGCCGCTCGCTCTGAGCTATACCCAAGCCGCGCCAGCAGAAGCTGTGCCGGATACTTCACAGTTGCTGGCAGATATTAAAGAATTACATGTGCTGTTAAAAGGCTCGGATCTATTAGCTTTTGATGTGCATGCCCGGCTGCAAAAAAAATACGCCCGTACGGCGGCACCTGAGCTTAAAGCCTTGTACGAGGCGATGGGTGCATTTGATTTTATGCGGGGGCAAAAACAGTGTGAAACACTTTTAGAAAAATACGGCGAATTACAATAAGCGGATTTAAATAAACACCCATCCGCCGCTATAAACATGCAGGCGGATTGGATTGTTTTTCATATGCGGGAATCTGGTCTCTGCACAGAATTCCCCGCTAAATCAAAGCCATTAAAGCGTGGCATCTTTAATCTCTGCCAGCAGATCATTTGACGGTAAAACAGGGCCTGCTGTTAATGCGCATGAATCGCCTGCAACAGCTCCGCCTCTAAGGCACGGGATGCGTGCTGATCTTTGAGTAATTCCCCGCTGATTAAGAAATTATCTTCAGCCCGCTCGCCCAAAGTCATAATTTTGGCCGATTGAATTTCAATCCGGTTATTGGCCAGCACGCGGGCAATGGTAGAGAGCAGGCCGGTTCTGTCCCCTGCCGCTATCGATAGCACATGATATTTTCCGCGCTCATCTGCGCGTATCATCACATGTGGCTGAATGGGGAAATGCTTTAATTGGCGGGAAATACGCGATTTTTGCACCGTAACCAGCGGCAGGCCTTTTTCTAATTGCTGGCTGAGCTCAAACTCGATATAGCCAATTAAATCACGGTAATTATCTACGCGATTATCAGGGATATAAATATAGAAACTATCTAAGGCATAGCCATTTTGCGTAGTATGAATATGTGCGTCAAAAATGGTATAGCCAGCACGCTCAAAAAAGCTGCAAATTTGCGCGAATAAATCATTTTTATCTAGGCTGTACACCATTACTTGCAAGCCCTCTCCTGATTCTGAAAGCCGTGCACGCACCACCGGTTTAAGCGTATTTACACGGGAAAACAGCATGCGGGTATGCCATGCAATTTCTTTGGCATCGTGGCGCAAGAAATACACGGTATCGAGCACTTTCCAAAACTCTTCATGCGCTTCCTGGCGTAGGCCATGCAGGCGAATCAGCCGCAGTGCCTCATCTTGCCGCTCTTCCAGCCAGGAGCGGCTGCTGCTGGCTTGGCTGCTGAACAGGCGCTGGGTGGCTTTAAATAAATCTTCAAGCAGTTTGGCTTTCCATGCGTTCCATACCTTGGGGCTGGTGCCGCGGATATCGGCCACCGTCAGCAGGTAAATCGCAGTGAGCTTGCGCTGATCCCCCACCCATGTAGCAAAGGCCTGAATGGTTTCAGGATCATACACATCCTGCTTTTGTGCCACGGCCGACATCGTGAGGTGATGCTCTACCAGCCAAGTAATCAACTGGGCATCCTCATTAGAAAGCGGCATGCTGGCGCACCATTTAGCTGCAATTTCTTTGCCTAATAAGGAATGATCACCGCCACGCCCCTTGCCAATATCGTGAAACAACGCCGCCAGATATAAAACTTCGGGTCGATCAAATTCCGCCAATAGCCTAGAGCACATCGGGTATTCATGGGTAAAGGCATTGACGGCAAAGCGCCGCACATTGCGCAGCACCATTAAAGTATGTTCATCCACGGTATACACATGAAATAAATCATGCTGCATACGGCCGACAATTTGCCCAAATTCCGGAATAAACCGGCCTAATACGCCGTATTGATTCATGCGGCGCAATACGCGGGTCAGGCCGCGCGGCTCTCGGAAAATATCAATAAAGCGCTGCTGATTTACAGGATTGCTGCGAAAATCATCGTCAATACGGGATCTGGCATGCCAAAGCGCCCTGAGGGTGGCAGGGCTGATATCTCGAGCATCTCTTAAGCGCTCTAATTGCCAGAATAATTCCAAGATGGTTGAAGGTTGGCGCTCAAATACATCGGGAGCGGTGATTTCAATCGACGCGCCACGTAATTGAAAGTATTCATTAATCGGGCGGATCTCAATGCCAACTTGCGAAAAAATACGCGCTTTCAGGGCTTCTAATAATAAAGGCGCAAGCTGGCTGATAATGCGGGCAGAGCGGTAATAGGTGGCCATTAGCGCTTCGCTGGCCCGCAGGCGTATTGATCCTTTCTCGCTGTCTGCAAATTTAAAATCGCTGGCGAGCGTGTGCTGGTAATCAAAAAGAATACGATCTTCACGCCGTTTGGCCAGCCAGTGCAATTGAATACGATAGGCACGCAATACCCGCTCGGCATTTTCTAATTTAATGATTTCTTCATCAGTCAGCATTTTTAATTGTGCTAAAGCATGCCAATCACGGCCTAAACCTTGGCTTGCAGCAATCCAGCCAATTAAATGTAAATCACGTAATCCACCCGGTGCTTCTTTAATATTGGGCTCAAGATTATAAGTCGCGTTTTGAAAGCGACCATAGCGTGCTTGTTGCTCTAATAATTTGGCTTCAAAGAATTCCTTGGTGTCGATATAGCGATGCACCGTGTCATAAAACTCTTTAAAGCGCTCAGGATCCCCGACCAAGAGCCGCGCTTCTAAAATGGTGGTTTGCACGGTGATATCTTTTTCAGCCTCGTGCATACAATCGGCGGTGGTACGCACGGAGTGGCCCACTTCCAAGCCAATATCCCAAAGCTCGCCCACAAAGATTTCCAGCTTTTCCAGCAGTGCTGGCGAGGGCAAATCCGGCAATAAAATCAGTAAATCCACATCTGAATAGGGAAATAACTCTCCGCGCCCATAGCCTCCAACAGCCACCAGCAGCACCTCATCAATAAACTGATGCCTGCCCCACAGCTCGCCTAAGGTGCGATCGGTGAGTTGCGCCAGCTCCGCCAGAATAGGCAAGGCCTCGCTTGGGGTATCAAATTGTTGGTGTAAGGCAGCTTTATCAGCCGCATAAGAAGCCCGGATGGCACTGACAGGACGCATAACTCAGCCAAATATAAGGTGGTGCTGTAGTTTATAGGAGAAAGGGGCGGGGAGTGGAGGCGGATAGGATAGTTATGTGTAAGCCGCTTCTGTGCGCTTACATCTTTGTTGCCTCTTTTAGCCATCAGTTTATTTAAATAGATCAGCATATTGCATCGAATCATTGTGAATTCAGGCGGTTTTCCGCCATTTAATATTGCCTGATTCTGTAGTTTCGCCATCTTCGGATTCACCTGAGTAATCAGCATCGCGTCGTTTTTTCTTTGTAAGCAAGGGCTTGAAATGTAGTTGGCCTATGTCAGCCTGCTGGCAAGCTAATTGCTAAATAGCAAAGGGAAGCCTGTCAGGCTGTCTGCCCTTACCTTTAGCTACGGAGTTGCAATGAAGAAACTTACTTTAATCGCATCGCTGGTCATGACGTCTTTTTCTGCCTATGCCGCAGAGGATGTGATTCGTCTTGGTAATCTCAAGTTCGCCCATTACGGTGCGGTGTCTTATATCAAGGAAATCGCGCCTAAATGTGGGATGAAGGTAGAGGAGCGGATGTTTGCCAAGGGGCTGGATATTATGCCAGCCATTATTGCGGGCGAGATTGATGTGGCGGCCAGCGCGGCCGATGCGGCGATTGCTGGGCGGGCAGGCGGGGTGCCGGTGTATGCGGTGGCGGGCTTTGCCAAAGGCGGAATCAGAATTGTGGTGCAGCCGGGCTCAGCCATTAAAACCGTGGCCGATTTTAAAGGCAAATCGGTGGGCGTGGCACGCGGCGGGGCGCAGGAGCTGGCGCTGTTGGCTGAGCTAGCTAAGGCAAATCTGAGCTGGTCTGAAAAGCCGGGCAAGGATGTCAAAATTGTTTACCTGCCGTTTGCGGATTTAAACCAAGCGCTGATGCAAAAGCAGATTGATGCCATGTCGCAATCCGAGCCGCAGGCTTCGCAAGCGATTAATAAGGGCTTTGGCGTGGAGCTACTAAAGCCCTATGAAACACCGATGGGCGAGCCGATTCGCACCCTTGTGATGAGCGAGAAGCTTTACAACGGCAATCGCCCATTGGCTGAAAAGTTTATGAAGTGCTTTGTGCAAGCCACCAAGGCCTTTATGGATGACCCTAAGCTAGCCGAAAACTATGTGCGCAATACGATGTTTAAGGGCCAGATTACGGTGGATGATTATCAGGATGCCATCGCTAATTCGCCGTTTTATTACAACTTAAGCGTTGAACATATGCAGATCACCACTGATTTTATGGCCAAGTATGGCGTGGGCAAAATGGTGAAGCCGCCGGTGGCCAAAGAGTGGGTGAAGCTTGATCTGCTTGAGCAGGCCAAAAAATCTTTAAACGTGAAATAAGGGTCATCCAATGAATAAAGCAATAGCAAGCCGGATTGCAACCGGACTTTGGCTGCCCGTTTTATTGATTGCGCTTTGGCAGGCCGCAGCGATGGCGGGCTGGTTAAACCCGCAGATTTTGCCGTCCCCATGGCAGGTAGTGCTGCGTTGGTATGCGTATTTATTGCCTATGGAGCCCTATGACGCAGCGCAGAGCAGTTATACCGCTTGGTTGTTTTCGGGCGAAATGATTCACGATGCCATTGGCACCTTATATCGGGTGGTGGTGGGTTTTGCGGTGGGCGCAGCGCTGGCTTTGCCGCTGGGCTTATTAATGGGCGCTAGCCCACGGGTGTATAGCTGGTTTAATCCCATGATTCAGGTTTTAAGGCCTATTCCACCGATTGCCTATATTCCGCTCTCTATTTTATGGTTTGGTCTGGGTAATGCCCCAGCGATTTTCCTGATTGTGATTGGGGCGTTTTTTCCTGTATTGATGAATACCATTGCCGGGGTGCGTCAGGTGGATTCTATTTATCTGCGCGCGGCGCGTAATTTAGGCGCGAGCCAAAGCACCCTATTTCTGAAAGTGATCTTACCTGCAGCCACGCCGTATATTCTGGCCGGTGCGCGCATTGGGGTGGGCACGGCGTTTATTGTGGTGATCGTTTCAGAAATGATTGCGGTGAATAACGGGCTGGGCTTCAGAATCTTAGAAGCGCGTGAGTATTTTTGGTCAGACAAAATCATTGCAGGCATGTTAACCATCGGCTTACTGGGCCTTGCGATTGATATGGCGATGAATAAACTCAATAACCACTTGTTGCGCTGGCACCGCGGCCTGGAGCACTAAGATCATGACGGCACAAATCAAAATAGCGCAAGTGAGTAAGATTTTTAAAACGCCAGGCGACGATGTGGTGGCCTTGCGGGATATCAATCTGGAGATCCCCAATGGGCAGTTTGTTTGCCTGCTTGGGCCATCTGGCTGTGGTAAATCCACCTTGCTGAATGCGGTGGCGGGATTTTCTCATCCTACAAGCGGCAGCATTACCGTGGATGGCTCGCTGATTAAAGACACGGGGCCAGATCGTGGCATGGTGTTTCAGGAATACGCGCTGTTCCCTTGGATGACGGTTGAGCAAAATATTGCCTTTGGCCTGACCATCCAAAAAATGCCGCAGGAACTGATCGATAGCAAAGTGGCCGAGCTATTAGAAACACTGAAGCTGGTGGAATTTCGCAAGCGCTTTCCTAAGGATTTGTCTGGCGGCATGCGCCAGCGTGTGGCCATCGCGCGTATTTTGGCGTTGAACTCACCGATTATGCTGATGGACGAGCCTTTTGGTGCGCTGGATGCGCTGACTCGCCGCAGCTTGCAAGATGAGCTGCTTAAGATTTGGCAGGAGCATAAGAAAACCATTTTGTTTGTTACCCATAGTATTGAGGAGTCCATTTATTTGGCCGATCGCATCATTGTGCTCACTTACCGCCCAGGCACGGTGAAGCGCGATGTGCTGGTGGATATTCCAAGGCCGCGTGATCCTAGCTCGGCTGAATTTAACGCGCTAAAACGCGAGCTGGGCGCATTGGTGATGGAAGAGCAGCAACGCCATCAGCAAGCCGAGCTATGCGGCTTGAGCTCTGATTAACGATGCTTAAACCAGCGCGATTTTTGGGGATATTAGCGATGCTCTGCTTGGCGGGCTGCCTGTTATGGCTGGCCGCCCAGTGGAGTGAGCGCAGCGCGCTGGCGCAATTGCGCACGGCCGGTCAGCATCGTCTTGATGTTTACACCGGCAGTTTGCGTAATGCGGTAGATCGCTATACATGGCTGCCCTTTGTGTTATCTAGCCAGCGCGATCTGGCTGATTTACTGCGTGCCCCGCAAGATGCAGTGCAATTAGAGCGGGTGAATCGCTATTTAAAAGCGGTGAACGATGCGGCGCAGGCCTCGGCGATTTATGTATTAAATGCCGAAGGCTTGGCGCTGGCATCCAGTAACTGGGACACCCCGCAGAGCTATATTGGCAATAACTATGCGTTTCGGCCCTATTATCAGCAGGCCCGCTTAGGCTATGCAGGGCGATTTTATGGTGTGGGTTTTACCACGCAACAACCCGGTTATTTTTTATCTTATCCAATCAGAGATGGCGAGCGAGTGCTGGGCGTGGTGGTGGCTAAAGTCAGCCTTGATGCGCTAGAGAGTAATTGGCGGGTGACTGGCGAGCGTATGCTGGTGAGCGATAAAGACGGCATTGCATTTTTAGCCACCGATCCAGCGTGGAAATGGCATACGTTGGCCCCTTTGCCCAGCTATACGCTGCGATATATAAAAGAGAGCCGCCAATATGGGCGCAATATTTTTCCAGCGCTGGGCTTGCTTAAACAGCAGCGCTTAGATAACAACACCCAATTGGCGCGCTTTAAAACCGGCAGTGATCAGGCTGATCTGCTGGTGCAAACCGCCAAAGTGCCTGATCTGGGTTGGCAAATTGTGCTCTTTACCGATCTCACCCCCATCCGGCAAGGCGTGAGCCGCGTTTTGCTTGGCACCAGCCTTGGCCTATTGGCTTTGCTAGCTTGGTATTTATTTTGGCGGCAAAGGCGGCGGCGCATCCGCGATAATCTGCGTGCCAGCCAAGCACTGAAACAAGCGCATGACCAGTTAGAGCAAAAAGTAGCCGCGCGTACCGATGATTTACTCGGGGCCAATACCCAGCTGCAGCGTGAAATTGCCGAGCGAATCCGCACTGAGCTTGATCTGCGCGCGGCCCAAAATGAGCTGGTGCAAGCAGGCAAAATGGCGGTGCTCGGGCAAATGGCGGCGGGGGTCACCCATGAATTAAACCAGCCACTGACGGCTATGCGTGCCTTGGCCGACAATGCCAAGCTGCTGCTGGAGCGTGGCAATATCGCGGCGGTAGCAAGCAATTTGCTGCATATCAGCCAGCTGACCGAGCGCATGGGCAAGATCACTGGCCAGCTGCGCTCCTTTGCCCGCAAAAGCGATAACCGCGCCGAAGCAGTGCTGCTTACACAATCCATTAGCAATGCGCTGCTCTTGCTGGAGCAACGCTTGCGCCAGCAAAGAGTGGCATTAAATATCGAGCAGCCGGAGCAAGTGTGGGTGCGATGCAATGCGGTGCGACTAGAGCAGGTGTTGATTAATTTGCTTAGAAACGCGCTGGATGCGGTAAAAAATCAGCCCGCAGCCTGCATCACACTGGCGGTGCAGCAGGCGCAGGATAAAGTAAAAATCAGCGTGCTTGATAATGGCCCGGGCATCGCTGCCGAGCAGTTAGCCAGCGTGTTTGATCCCTTTTTTACCACCAAGGGCGACGCTGAGGGCTTGGGCCTAGGGCTGGCGATTTCGCTATCGATTGTGCGTGATTTTGGGGGCAATTTGCAGGCCAGCAATCGCCCTGAAGGCGGGGCTTGTTTTGAGCTGGAATTACTTGCCGCCAAGGTATGAAACAAACATCAACAGGGCTTGAATAATGAAAGTGCTCTTGATCGACGATGAAGAAATAATCCGCCATGCAGGCAGCCAAACGCTGGAGCTGGCAGGCTTTGCGGTGGAAAACTTTGCAGATGCAGAATCGGCCTTGCCGCAGTTACAAGCCGATTTTGCGGGCGTGGTGGTGTGCGATGTTTGCCTGCCGGGGCTGGACGGTTTGCAGCTCTTGGCCAAAAGTGTGCAGAAAGACGCCGAGCTGCCCGTGGTGCTGATTACCGGCCACGGCGATGTGGCAATGGCCGTGCAGGCGATGCGGGATGGCGCTTATGATTTTATTGAAAAACCTTTTTCATCCGAGCAACTGATCGAAGTGGTGCGGCGGGCAGAAGAAAAACGCAAGCTGGTGTTGGAAAACCGCCAATTGCGCCGAGAGTTAGAACGCAGGTCTGGCATAGAAGGGCGCTTGTTGGGGCGTGGTGCAGGCATAGAGCAATTGCGCCGCCGCATTATGAATATCGCCGATACCGACGCCGATGTGCTGATCATGGGCGAAACCGGTACGGGCAAAGAGCTGGTGGCGCGTTGCTTGCACGAGCACAGCCATCGCGCTGCCCATCCCTTTGTGGCGCTCAACTGCGGCGCGCTGCCCGAGCAACTCTTTGAAAGCGAAATCTTCGGCCATGAAGCGGGTGCATTTACCGGCGCAAGCAAGCTGCGTATTGGCAAAATAGAATACGCCAATGGCGGCACGCTGTTTCTGGACGAGCTAGAAAGCATGCCGCTTACGCTGCAGGTTAAATTACTGCGGGTCTTGCAAGAGCGGCAGCTGGAACGCCTTGGCGGCAATATCAGCATCCCCGTCAATTGCCGGGTGATCGCGGCCAGCAAAAGTGATTTAAAGCTGCTGAGCGATCAGCAGCAGTTTCGCCTTGATCTTTACTACCGCTTGAATGTAGCCACACTGAATCTGCAGCCCCTAAGGGAGCGGCGCGAAGATATCCCGTTATTGTTTGAACATTTTGTACTGCAAGCCGCACTGCGCTACCACCGCCCCGCTCCGATTATCGCCCCAAGCCGGATGCGGGAGCTGATGTTGCAAAGCTGGCCTGGCAATGTGCGCGAGCTGCGTAATGTGGCCGATCGCTTTGTGCTGGCGCTGCTGGACGATCTACCCGCTAGCGAAGCCGCACTTGATTTACCTTCTTTAGTCGAGCGCTTCGAAAAAAACCTGATCGAAGACGCCTTGCTGCGCGCCGAAGGCCAAATCACCGCCGCCAGCCTATCCCTCGGCCTGCCGCGCAAAACGCTGTATGACAAAGTGAAGAAATATCATTTAGGGGCGGGTGAGGGGTAGTTTGCAAGGAGGGCGTGTGGGGAGGGGACATCCGCCTTTATGGCTTGGAGTGCTAAAAATAGGCAGGGCTTCATCCCTATCCTATCTATAAAAGCCTATCCAGCTGGATGTGATGAATTTGTAGGTTGGGTTAGCTGGTTTGTTCGCCAGTTTTGGGCGGATAAACCAGCGTAACCCAACATTTAGACAAAAAAGAATGTTGGGTTACGTGATAAAACGGCTAAATTCATACGCTGTAAGTTAGGTGTTTTTTATGGGGTTGCCACATGTTTGCAAGCTTTGAAACAACGTAGTGCGGGTGCAACTCGCGTGTTTTTTAGCATTGCATGCGGGTTGCGCCTCATACGCGCTAACCAAAGTCAAAAGCCCTTTTTATTAGTGCCTACGGCACGTTGATTTTGGAGCGGTAGCCACCGCTGGGGCGTCCTTTTCTTGAACGGCCAAGAAAAGAACCAAAAGAAGGCCGCCCCACGAAACACGAAGGCCCCTCATCTGCGGACAATCGAGCGGCGGCTGCGGAACTCGCTTCGCTCAAACAGTCCTCGCCGAAATCCCGCCCGCTTGTTCCTCGCTTCGGCGTGTTTCAAGGGGACTCAAAAAGCCCCGAGCAAAGAGCGTGGTCAATAGATTTTTTCGCTGTTTGCATATGAAAAGCAAAGTGGTTAGCGCATATGGGGTTGTACTCGCCCTACAAAAGAAGCACATGGCGCGATAAAAGACCTTAGCTCAACTTTCGTTTTTCTCCGTGAAACTCCGTGTTCTCCGAGCCCTCCGTGGTTCAAGGTTTGGGTTGTACCACCGCACTGAGCGTTACTTCACCGCATCATTAGGCTTATCCAATAAGCGAATTTCTTCTTTTAGCCATTGCTCGTCCTCGGAGCCCACTTCCAGCAAAATCAGTAGTTTATTCCACCATTCTTTGGCTGCGGCTTTGTCGCCGCGCTCGATAGCGGCGCTGCCGGCTAGCATGAGGGCGTCGGGCTCGCTGGCGTTGACGGAGAGCGCTTTGACGAGCAGATCGCTTGGCTTGCCTTTGAAACTCTTCTGCTCGATGGCGAGTACGCCGGCAAAACGGGCGATTTCTCCTGCGTCTTTTTCAATGGCTGGCCATGCTTTTTCGTAAGCGTTGATGGCGTCGCTATAGCGGGCTTGTGATCGGTAGCTGCGGGCCAGCATCAGCCAGCCTTGTTGATCATTCGGCTCTAAAATCATGCGGGCTTCAAGTTTTTTGACCATGGCGGCGATTTCATTTGGGCCGATATTGGGGCGCTGGCGGGTGCTAGGGTCTAGCGCGCTGGGGGTGCCCAGCTTGAAATACAGCGCGCCTGCGGCCAATGGCAAGATAAGGAGTAGTGCGATGACCAAGCCTCGCGCAGATTGCTCGTTGAGCATTGGGCTGGCGCTGCCAACTTCATTGATCAGGCGGCTTTCGGCCTCTATACGGGCGCTGGCATGATCGCTTTCGCTTAAACGGCCATAGCGTAAGTCTTCATCCAGCTCGGCCAAAATGGTGTCGTGCAGGGCATAACGGGCGCGGCGAATATCACCGGCTTGTGAGCGGCCTTTGAGTAGCGTCCAGATCAGCGCGGCCAGTGTGATGACCACCATTAGCGCGCAGATCAGGGTAAATAAGCCAAAGTGCGATGTGTTCATTGTTTTTCATCTTTCTTGGGGCGGGGCAAGCCGCGTATTTTTCATAAAAGATAAGCGGGTTTGGGCCTATCAGCAACGTTTCGTAGGAGCGGCTTTAGCCGAGAATGTTTTTAATAAGCCAAGTTTTCGCGGCTAAAGCCGCTCCTACAAAGTGCCTGTTGGCTGTTCTGCATATGCACTATTGAGTATTGCTTGTGCCATCAAACTCTTTTCGTAAAGCGGCCAGCTGGGCCGGATCGACCTCGCTGGAGACTGACTTTCGGCCGCGGATTTGCTGCAGCAACAGAAACAAACCAATCAGGAGTAGTAGCGGTGGTAACAGCCATAAAAGCAGCGTTCTAGCCTTGAATGGGGGGCGGTAAGTGACAAAGTCACCGTAGCGATCGGTCAGGTAGCGAACAATTTGCGGGTTGCTATCACCTGCGGCAATGCGCTCCCTTACTTCACGGCGCAGGTCTTCGGCTAGTGGCGCGCGCGAGCTGGCTAGGCTTTCATTTTGGCAAACCAGACAACGCAGCTCGGCTGATAGCTCGACTAAACGCGCCTCGGCGGCGACATTGCTGGCGGCAGGCGCAGCTACCTTGGCCGCTGCGGGCTGTAGCATCAGTGCCAGCCATAATCCACAAATAGCCAGAGTGCTAAAACCCAAACCTTGAATCATGGAGAAAAAGGAGGGCACAGAGAGCCACGGAGAAAACCAAGGCTGTGTAACTCCGTGTTTTCTGTGTTTGCCGTGGCGCAGGGCCTTGGTTTTTATATTTTGTGTTTTAAAATTTGCCAATATGCGGTCGTTATTCATCGCCGTGCCTTTTGCAGCTCAGGCAGCAGAATGTTTTTAAAAATATCCGGGGTGACTGCACCAATGTGTTTGTAAGCAATATGGCCATTCTTATCGATCACAAAAGTCTCCGGCACGCCATATACGCCGTAATCAATGCCCACACGGCCATCCCTATCCGCCACCACTATATTGTAAGGATTGCCACGGCTTTGCAGCCATTGTTTGGCGTCCATATCCAAGTCTTTATAAGCCAGGCCAACGATGGTGACTTTGTGCTCTGAAGCAATGCTGTTGAGCACCGGATGCTCCTGAATGCAGGCGCTGCACCAAGAGGCCCATACATTGAGTAGCCACGCTTGGCCCTTGAGGCTGGCGGGTGAAAACTGCCCGGTGGCATCTAGGCGATCAAGCTTAAATTGCGGCGCAGGCTTGCCGATCAATACGGAAGGGATTTCACGCGGATTAAGCGTTAAGCCCGCAGCCAGCAACAGCGCCAGTGCCGCAAAAATAATTAAAGGAGCAAAGCGTTTCATTCAAACTTCCTAAGCTGCAAAAAAGTTCTGTAACATCGATAACAGAGAGTGCATCGTTTTTGAAAAACCCAAATCTTGAACCAAGGAGGACACAGAGAATACGGAGAAAACCAATGCCAAGAGTCGTTGTGAATTTGCATGTTTGATTTTTTCTCTGTGCCTACTGGTTTAAGGTTTTACATCCTTAGCCGCCAAGCGCTGCTGCCGGTAACGGCGGTCGGATAGGGCGACGGCGCCGCCCAAGGCCATTAATATGCAGCCGTACCAGATCCAGCCAACCAGTGGTTTGTAATGGATGCGTACTAGCCAGTCGCCGGTAAATGGGTTGTCGCCCAGCGGCTCGCCAAGGGATACATAAATATCTTTGATTGCCGTATGGTGAATCGCCGCTTCGGTCATGGGCATTTGGCTAGAAAAATACTGGCGTTTTTCTGGCTGCAGCACGCTGATGGCCTTGCCGTTTTGGCTGAGTGTAAGCTGCCCCGTGAGCGCGGCATAATTGCTGGCGCGGTTTGACTTCACCGCGTCAAAGCGCAGGGTATAGCCCGCAATGGTGTGTGTGTCGCCAAACGCCATGCGCAGATCGTCTTCGTGCTCGTAGCTTGAAACCACGGTTACACCGGCTACAAATACGGCTATGCCGAGGTGGGCGATATGCATGCCGGAAAAAGCTGCAGGCATATTGCAAAGTGCCTTCCACCAAGTATTGCCGCTACGGCGGTTGCTGATTAAGCGGCGGCTCCAGTCGCGGATTGAGGTGATGGCCACCCAAAGCGCAATCACCAACGCGGTGGCTACGCCCCATTTCCATTGGCCCCAGCAAAGTGGCAGCAATACACCCGCTACAATCGCCAGAATCATTGGGCCGTAATAAGCCAGCCACAGGCTGCGGCCATCTTGGTTTTTCCAGCGTACGCTGCCGCTTAAACCCATCAGTAGCAGGGCGGGCATCATCAGTGGAATAAACACGCTGTTAAAGTAGGGTGGGCCAACTGATAATTTGCCTTGGCCAAGTGCATCGATCAGCAGCGGGTAGAGCGTACCGATAAACACCGTGCTACAGGCCACAACCAAAATCACATTATTGGCGAGTAATAGCGCCTCTCTAGAGCACCAGTTAAACGCGCCACCGCCTTCCAGCAAAGGGGCGCGCCAAGCGTAAAGCGCCAGAGATGCACCGATCACCACGCAGAGAAAAATCAAAATAAATAAGCCGCGTGCCGGATCGGTGGCAAAGGCATGCACCGAGGTTAGCACGCCAGAGCGCACTAAAAACGTGCCAAGAAGCGAGAGCGAAAAGGTGCCAATGGCCAGCAATACCGTCCAGTGCTTAAAGGCATTGCGTTTTTCGGCAACCGCCAGCGAGTGAATCAGCGCCGTTCCGGCCAGCCAAGGCATAAAGGAGGCGTTTTCTACTGGGTCCCAAAACCACCAGCCGCCCCAGCCCAATTCGTAATAGGCCCAGGCGCTGCCTAGCATAATGCCAAGCGTGAGCGAAACCCATGCGGCGGACGTCCAAGGGCGGCTCCAGCGCGCCCAGCTGGCATCAAGCCGGCCAGAAATTAGTGCGGCCACGGCAAAGGCAAATGCCACAGAAAAACCCACATAACCCATATACAGAAGTGGGGGGTGAAGAATGAGGCCTAAATCTTGCAATAGCGGATTTAAATCTGCTCCGTCGCTAGGGGCAGGTAGCTGGCGAATAAAGGGGCTAGAAGTCAGTAAAATAAATAGATATAAGCCACTACCAACCCACGCCAATACACCACTCACTAAAGACTGCACCGAGAGCGGTAAATTGCGCGCAAACACCGCCACTGCAGCGCCCCAGCCAGAGAGCATCAATACCCAAAGCAAAAGCGAGCCTTCATGCCCGCCCCAGACCGCAGCAAATTTAAACCAGACTGGTAGAAGGCTATTGGATTGCCGCGCTACATAGCGGATCGAAAAATCATCCTGCAAAAAAGCCGTGGCCAGCAGCGCAAAGGCACTGGCGGTGAGCGCTAGTTGCAATAGCGCCGCAGGCCTAGCGATGCGCATGGCAGGCAGCCACTGCTTAACGCCGCCCCAAATCCCCAGTGTGCCCTGCACCAGCGCCACGAGTAGTGCCAGAATCAGCGTGAAAGTACCGAGTTCACCAATCATTGTTTTTCCAGATGTTTATACGGCTTTAGCGTGGTCAGATGCAGTGCTAAGGATTTAGACACTTTTAACTTCCCGCTTTCGAAAGGTCGTCATTCCCGCATGCCTTTGGCGTGGATCCAGCTGCGCTGCTGGATCCCCGATAAAAACACTCGGGGATGACGGTTTGTCATGCCCGGAAATTATTTCGAACCATATCCTAGGTTTTGAACCACAGAGTAAAACGAGAGCACAGAGCGCCACAGAGAAAGCCAATGCATATTAGGTTTTCTTCGTGAAACTCCGTGTCCTCCTTAACTCCGTGGTTCAAGGCTTGGGCTTGTTTGCTGCCGCTTTCTGATGCGCTTTGTTGACTGCATCTTGTGCTTCGGGCGGCATATAGTTTTCGTCGTGTTTGGCGAGCACTTCGGTGGCGGTGAAAATGCCGTTTTCCCAGCTACCTTCGGCCACTACGCCTTTGCCTTCTTTAAACAAATCCGGTAGCAATCCGCGAAATTGCACCGGGATATTTTGATCGGTGTCGGTGACAACAAAGCGAATACTGACGCCATCGCTGGCACGGCTAAGGCTTTTATCCACCACCATTCCCCCCAGCCTAAACGCCCTGCCATGCGGCGCTTCGCCATTGATGACCTGCGTGGGAGAGTAAAAAAACACTAAATTTTGGCGAAAGGCATTCACTACAAAAAAAGTGACTAAAGCCAGCGTCATTAAAGCACCCACAATCCAAAAAATACGTTTACGTCTGGGGGACATGGGGTTCTCCTTGATGATTCTTGATGGGTTTTCGTAATACGGGTGAAACCCGCGTATTTTTCAGTATCGCTCGCGGGTTTTGCCCCGTAAGTGCTAACCAAAGTCAAAAAGACCTTTTTAGTGCCTTCGGCACAGTGTTTAGGTGCGGGAATCCCCCGCGTGGGCCTCACTTTCTTGCTTCGCCAAGAAAGTAAGCAAAGAAGGCGACCCCACGAAACACGAAAGCCCCTGCGCTGCGGACAATCGAGTCGGCGGCAGGCGGGATTGGCTCGTTCCTCGCTCCCTGGCCGAAACCCCGCCCCGCTTGTTCCTCGCTCCGGCGTGTTTCAAGGGGACTTTAAAAGCCCTTTGCAAAGAGCGTGGTTGTTATGCTTTCTCGCTGTTTGCTAATGAAAAAACAATTTGGTTAGCGCATATGGGGTTTTACCCGCCCTACAATAGTGATGAATGCTCATACTCCTCATCCTCCATCTCTTGTGCTAAAGCCATCCTTCTTAAATGCTGAATCACTTGCTTACGTTGCTGCCTGATCAATAGCCATTCCATGCCTAGCCCCAAAACACAGGCTAAGAAAGAGCCCCACACATATAAGCCATAGCCGCCCATATAGATAAAATCGCTGAAGCTTGCCCAGTAGAGGCTTGAAAACATTATTGTTCTCCTTGGGCGATGCGCTCTTTTACCCAGCGGGTGCGGCTTTCTCGCTGCAAAATCAGTGTGCGAACACGGGATAAGCAGGTGGCGATGCTGTACATCCATGCCGCTAGCGACATTAATAGCATCGCAATCAACATGGTGCCGGCCATGCTGCTGCCTTTTTCTAAGGAGATGGACGCGCCTTGGTGCAGGGTGTTCCACCATTTCACCGAGAAATAAATCACCGGTACATTAAATACCCCAACAATCGCTAATACCGATCCCGCCTTATCGGCGCGGTCTGGTTCGTCAATGCTGCGGGTGAGGGCGATAAAACCTAAATACAAAAAAAACTGCAGCAGCATCAAGGTGAGCCTTGCATCCCACACCCACCAAGTGCCCCACATTGGCTTACCCCACAATGCACCCGTCAATAGTGATAAAAACGCCATCAGCGCACCCGTAGGAGCCAAGGCTTGCGCCATCATCGCGGATAAGCGAGTGCGAAAAATCAAATGCATCACCGACCAAAATGCCATCACCATATAAATAAACATCGCTATCCAGCTGGTGGGTACATGCAGGAAAATAATCCGATAGCCTTCACCCTGCTGCGCGTCGCCCGGCGCAATAGCAAAACCCAGCCACAGCCCTGCCAGCCCCAAAAGAATGGCTAGCATCATAAATACGGGGGTGAGTCGGCCAGCCAGCGGGTAAAACTGCATGGGGGAGGCGAAAGAAAATAGATTCAGCCAGCGCGGGCCGTTATGGCTTGGTTTCATTGTTTCCCTAGTTGTCTCTTGTGGCTTGCAACTCGTAGGGCGGGTGAAACCCGCCGTTTTCGTTGTTTTTTATATTAAATATTGGAGGGCTTTACCTCGGCTCTAGCAGCTTAAGATCCTATGCCGTAGGAGCGGCTTTAGCCGCGAATATGGTTACGAGCAGTGCTTTCGCGGCTAAAGCCGCTCCTACGAAACAGCAGGTTTTACTTTCTCAGCATTAAACAAAACTATTCAACCGCCAGCTTCACCGCCATCGCAGTCAGCCACGGCGCTAAAAATAATGTTCCGCAAAGCATGGCGGCCAGTAAGGATAGCTCGGCCATCCCAGGCAGCCCGCCCGCCACCGCGGCCACAGCACCGCTGCCAAAAATAAGTACCGGTGCATAAAGCGGTAAAACCAACAGCGCCAATAACATTTCGCCCTGACGCACGCCAAGGGTGAGCGCAGCACCAATGCTGCCTAATGCACTGAGTGTAGGCGTGCCAAGCAGTAAGCTGGCCATTAGCATCAGCAGGGTGTCGCTTTCCAGCCCGTATTGAATGCCTAAAAGGGGGGCGATTAAGGTGAGCGGAATGCCAGTCGTTAACCAATGTGCGGTCAGCTTGCCTGCCACCATCACGCTGGCGGGAGCGGGGGCGGTTAAGAGTTGCTCTAGGCTGCCATCTTGCCAGTCGCTATTAAAAAGCCGTGGCAGGGCGAGCAAATTGGCGAGGATCACCGCCACCCACAGCACGCCGGGGCCGATACGGGCCAGCAGCTTAGGCTCGGGGCCGATGGCGAGCGGAAACAGGCAGGCGACTAAAACAAAGAACACCACGCCCACCAGTAAATCGCCACGCTGCTGCCAGGCCAGTAATAAATCGCGGCGAACAATGGCTAAAAAGAAGCGCGTGCTGCTCATGCTGCGCTACTCATAGTTAATTCTAGTTCGGTGATGTTTTGAATGGCTTTGGGTAAGGCTTGATGCGAGGTCAGTATCACTAAGCCGCCGCTGCTTGCGTGTTGGGCAATCCACTCACCAAGCTGATTTTGCGCGGCTTGATCTAGCCCTACAAAAGGCTCGTCCAGCAGCCAGAGCGGGCGGCTGATCGCCAATAGTCTTGCTAAGGCAGCGCGTTTTTTTTGCCCTTGCGAAAGAGAGCGTACGGCTAGATCGCATTGGCGTATTAGCCCGACTTGAGTGAGTGTTTTGAGTGCAGCTGCTTCGCTTAAAACCTGTCCTGATAGGCTCGCCGTAAGACGTAAGTTAGTCAGCGGGCTAAGTAAATCTTTTAAGCCATCTTTATGGCCCAGATAATGCAGTGCGGCATAGTAATCATCGCCCCAAGCTGCTAATGCTTTGCCTTGCCAGGTGATTTCGCCATCCTGCGCCGTGCTCAGCCCCGCCAGCATTTTAAGCAAGCTTGTTTTACCCGCACCGTTCGCGCCGCGCAGGTGCAGGCATTGCCCCGCATTCAGGGCAAAAGACAGATTGGTAAAAAGGGGGCGATCAGCGCGCTCTGCTGAAAGTCTGGATACAGAAAGCATGGTGGGTAGTCAGTCAGGTTAGAAAAGGCGGCTTAGAAATCGATGGATTTCTTCGCCTAGCAAAGCGCAAGCTCTATAGCTGGCTAGGCCATGACGAGCAACGTAGTCAGGCGGAAAAAGGCGCGATTTAGCGCTGCCTCCAGCCTTGCTGACTACTAGTATAGGGATGTAGTGCTGTTTGCTGACAGGTATTTGGGCCTATCTCAGAAGAGGTAGTCCTAAATGCAACAGGCTAATTCACAGGCTTGACGTTATAGTGGGAGGTCTGAGGGCATAAGAATCTGCATAACTGCTGGCGGCACTTTCGCACTGTAGCTTCCCCCTTTGTAAAAGGGGGATTGAGGGGGATTTGCATGAGAGTTGGTTATATTTTGCCTTTTATCAAAAGCATGCAGAGCTAAATCCCCCCTGGCCCCCCTTTTTCAAAGGGGGGAACAAGTGCTTCAAACTTGTGTAGATATTTATGGTCTGAAGGGGGTACAAATGTACATTGTTGTGCTGTCATCAATTGCCATAGAGTGCGACTAATTATAAATTTGCTTGAAAGCTGTTTTCCCACGGATATAAGGAAGCCCGATGTTTGCGATTGCTCCCTTACAAGATCGCTTTGGCCGCGCTATACGCTACCTACGTTTATCGGTAACGGATCGCTGTGATTTGCGCTGTAATTACTGCCTACCTAAAGGCTTTAATGGCTATGAAGAGCCTGCGAACTGGCTGAGCTTTGATGAAATGACCCGTCTGGTCGGTATTTTTGCGCAGGCTGGTGTTTCGCGCGTGCGCCTGACCGGGGGCGAGCCTTTGCTGCGGCATAATTTGCCTGAGCTGGCTGCAAGGATATCGGCACTGCCGGGGGTGGAGGATTTATCGCTCTCTACTAATGCAACGCAACTGGTCAAACATGCCGTAGCGCTCAAAGCCGCTGGCGTGAAGCGCATCAATGTGAGTCTCGATTCGCTGGATAAAGGCTGTATTAATACGATTACCGGCCGCGATAGTTTCGACGCGATTATGGCGGGGATTATGGCGGGCAAGGCCGCTGGCTTTGATCCGATTAAGCTGAATATGGTGGCGATGCGCGGTGTGAACGAGCATGAAATCAGGCGTATGGTGGCGTTTTGCTTAGAGAACGATTTTATTTTGCGCCTGATCGAAGCCATGCCCATGGGTAGCACTGGCCGTAATGCACAGTATCTGGATTTAAACCCTGTGCGCGAGCAGCTGCTTGCAGAGTTTGGCCTGATTCCCGAAGTGGCCGAGCTGGGCGGCGGGCCTGCGCGCTACTGGCAAACCGCCGATGGTAGTGGTCGGGTCGGCTTTATTACGCCCATCTCGCAACACTTCTGTGCCACCTGTAACCGCGTCAGGCTGGCTGTGGATGGCACTTTATATATGTGCTTAGGCCAAGAAGAAAAATTTGAATTTGCACCGCTGCTGCGAGGCGGGGCAAGCGATGCAGAGATTTTAGCCGCGCTCAAATTTGCCATCGAGCTAAAACCAGAACGCCACGAGTTTAAAGAACAACCCGGCAAAATCATCCGCTTTATGTCGCAAACAGGCGGTTAGTGTTTCTTGAGTAAGAATTAAAGTTTTTGCACACAATGTTAAATCTTGAACCACAGAGTAAAACGAGCACACAGAGCGCCACAGAGAACCCCAAAAGCGAGGGAAGTTCTCCGTGATAATTTGAAGAAATAGTGTGGTTTTCTCTGTGTAACTTTGTGTCCTCTGTGCTCTCTGTGGTTCAAGATTTAACAAAGTGTGATTCAACACTTACCCCTGTTTTATCCCCTGTTCCACTGCCCAAATTGCCGCTTCCAGGCGCGAGCGGAAGTTTAGTTTTCTGAGCAGGCTCTTCACGTGCACTTTCACCGTGCCTTCCGCGATGCCTAGTTCCCTGCCGACCAGTTTGTTGGATAGGCCATTGGCAAGGCAGCCCAGTATTTCCCGCTCCCGCTCAGTGAGAGAGGCCATCATGGCATTGCGCTCGCTGCCGTCGTCTTCGCGCATTGCTAAGGCAAGAACACGGCCAAGGCGCTCCGGAATCGCCATCTGCCCATCCAGTGCCTCGGCAAGGCTGGCTATGATTTCCTCCGGCTCCATATCTTTGAGCAAATAGCCATCAGCACCTGCCCGAACGGCGGCAACCAGATCCGATGATTGATCGGATACGGTGAGCATCACTACCCGTGAATCGAGATCCAGCTCTTTAATGGCACGCAAGGTAGCAATGCCATCCATTTCTTTCATGTTTAAATCCAGAATGACCAGATCCGGATTGTTGGCTTCCACTACAAGCAGGCCTTCTGCGCCGCTGGCGGCTTCGCCAACGATATTAAACCGGCTATCTAAGGCTAATAGCTGGATCACGCCTTTGCGAAATAGGGGGTGATCGTCGATGACGACGACGGTGTATCTATCGCTCATTGTTTTTTTCCTTTTGCTGCAGGCGTATTGGGTGTGAATTGTAAGGAGACCAAGGTGCCGCTAGGTAGCTGGCGGGCGATGTCCAGCTCTCCATGCAGGCTATGGGCGCGGTCGCGCATAATGCCTAAGCCATAGTGCTGTTTTTTATCTGGGTGATCTTTGATGCCCAGACCATCGTCTCTGATGGTGACTAAAATGGTGTGGTTCAGCCCGCTTAGCGTGACCCATGCATGCTGTGCATGGGCGTGGCGCTCGATATTGGCGAGCGCTTCACGCACTATTTGCAGGATGTGGATTTCTTCATGGGCGCTCAGCTCAACCCCCATGAGCTGATTGTCCAGTATCACCGGATGCGCTGCCCGTTCAGAGAACTCCTGTACGGTTTGTTCTAGCGCTTCGGCCAGGCCACGCTCGTGCATTTGTAAGCGAAAGGTGTTGAGCAGCTCACGCAGCTGGCGGTAAGCATCGTTTAAGCCCTGGCGTAATTCTGTGAGTACAGCTTCTGCTGTGGCGCTGCGGGCTGCTTCGGGGAATTCGGTTTGTAGGCGCACCACCTGAATTTTTAAATAGGATAAAGATTGCGCCAAAGAATCATGCAGCTCGCGCGCAATCACTGAGCGTTCTTCATGCAGCGCCAGCCGGTGCAGCGCTTGCGTGCGTTTGGCATTGGCCAGTGCCGTACCAATTTGCCGCGCCACGGCTTCAAGTAATTGCTGCTGCCAGTCGGCCAGCTTTTGCATGGGTTTTAGCTGAATCGGCATAATGCCGTAGTTTTTTCGCCCGTCAGTTAGCTGAAAAACAGGGAAGTCGCTGGATTGTGCGGGCGTGGCTGTGGCTTCGCTGCAGCTGGCGCAGTCTCTTTGATCGCAATGTGTGCTGGGCTGGTTGGCGACCACGGCAAGGCGAAAGGCCAGCGGGGCTTGCTCGGTTTCGGTAATGCAGATGGCGGCGTGCTCAAGCTCGATCACGCTGCCCAAATCGCTTAGTACCTGATCAAAGGTGGTCTGATCTGGCTCCTGATCGGATAAGCGCTGTTTAATACGATATAGCAGCTCTAGGCTGCGCTGGTTTTGCGATAAAGCCTTGGTTTTTTCGCTGACCCGCGATTCTAATTCGCCGATGCCGCGGGCCAGTTCGGCCACCATATGGTTGATGGCTTGGCCAAGCTGGGTGATTTCACCCGCGCCGTCTTCTGGCGCTCGTACACTTAAATCACCATCTTTTACTTTGCTGGCGGCATGGGCCATGGCGATCAGCGGCCGGGTAACGCGCTGTGAAAGCCAGTGTAAAGTGCCCATCAGCACAATAAGCATAATGCCCAGACTGATCCATTGGATGCGCCCCAGCCAGATCAGACGCGCTTCGTGCTTTGCCTCAATCGCCTCTACATAAGCATCAATTAAAGAGACAAAACGAATGGCTCTGGGTAGCAGGCTGCCATCTTGCTGGCTGTTGAGCTGGGAGAGGTCTTTTTTAACTTCGGTGCGCCAAGCCATTTCCATGCGGTTGTAGCGGGTGCGCACCGGATCATCTGCCTGATCAGGCAGATTATTGAGCAGGATGGGGTGATAAAGGCGTAGCTCAAATTCATCAATGACCTCTTGCAGCAGGGGACGGCTGCCGGGGACGGGCGCGGGCGGTGATGCGTGGGTGGCCACAATCAAATACACCTGCTTACGTAAGGAACCCGCCAGATTAATCGCCGCACCTTCGCCTGTGGAGCGCACGACGGTGCTCCAGCTCATAAAAAAAGCCAGAAACGCGGGCAAAACCATCAGCAATAAGGCACGGGCAATAAACTGCAAAATCGACGCTTGGCGGAAATAGTCCCCAATACGCATAAGCACTACCTCTAAATTTCCATTTCTAACGACCTGCGGCAGAGGCCTCACTTTAAGTGTGAAAGGCATGCTGCCTGCCAGGGTTGTATTTTTTGAGCTGTGGCCTGAAATGCCGCCAGATAAGGGCAAGCACAAAGCGAGCAGCCTTGCCTCTCTTAAGACCGTCCTGCTGCAAAAACGCCGGATTTGGCCATGTTTCGGGCTTTTTTTCGTTACACGCCTGCTTAGCGTGCAACGAAGTTGCTCAGCACAGCCTCAAAAAACCTCGAAATCTGCTTCAAGCCGGACGTTTTCTCGCCGCGGATGCTCAAGTCTGACAGGCTGCTAGGTAGCAAAACATAGCCTAATTGCCTGTATTTCGCCATGCGCTTTAAAGGGAAGGCAAGTCTTTGATTTTTTATGATTACCTCTAAGGGGGTAGCGGTAGGCGGGCGCTGCTGTGCTGCACCTCTAAAGAGGCATTGTATGTATTACAGCGGCAGCCTAGTCTTAAAAACTTACTGATCCGGATGAATTGCCGCAGTGGACCCTTCCCGTCGTAATTTACTTTTTGGCCGCCGCCCGCAAACGCCAACCGCACCGCGCCCCCCTTGGGCAAGCGCGTCTTTTTCTGATCGCTGCACACATTGTGGCGATTGCATACGGGCATGCCCGCAGCAAATTATCAAAACAGGTGAGGGTGGTTTTCCGGTGGTGGATTTTGCTCAGGCCGAATGCACCTTTTGTGGCGATTGCGTGCGCACCTGCACATCTTTAGCGCTCGATCAAAGCATCAGCCCGCCCTGGAAAATCTACGCAGAAATCAATACCAATTGCTTGGCCGATCGCGGTGTTGAATGCCGAATTTGCGGTGAGGTCTGCGATGAGCAGGCGATTCGTTTTCAGCTTGCCGTTGGCAAAGTGGCCCATCCCCTTGTGAGTGCAGAGCAATGCACCGGCTGTGGTGCCTGTGTTTCATCCTGCCCAAGCCAGAGCATTCGTTTGTTGGAGTTGATCGCATGAATATTTTTAGCATGGTGATCCGGGCCGTTCCCGATCATCTGGAAGACGTCAAAGCTGCAGTCCTTGCGGTGCCGGGGGTGGAGTTACATCTTGAGCACGAAGGGCGGCTGATTATCACGATCGAGGATGTGCCTAGTGTTCGATCCTCTGATCTGCTCAAACAAATTCAAGAGATTCCCCATGTTGCATCGGCCACGTTGGCTTATGAATATTGCGACGAAGAAATGCCACCACCCCTATCTGTGAAATCAAAAAAATCTGAGGAGCGCTTATCATGAGCCTGGATCGTCGTGAGTTTATTAAAATTTCTGCCGTAGCTGCTGCGGTAGCCAGTGCGGGCATCCCGCTGGCTGGCGCTGCGCCTAAGCCTATGCCAGCCACGGCGGGCGATGGTAAAAGCGCCATTCGCTGGGATAAAGCACCCTGTCGTTTCTGTGGTACGGGCTGTGCCGTGCTGGTGGGCACGCAAAATGGCCGCGTGGTGGCCACGCAAGGGGATCCTGATGCAGAAGTAAATCGGGGTTTAAATTGCGTGAAAGGGTATTTTCTTTCCAAAATTATGTATGGCGAAGACCGCTTAACCCAGCCTTTGCTGCGTAAAAAGAACGGCCAGTATCACAAAGATGGTGAATTCACTCCCGTAAGCTGGGATGAAGCCTTTGCCATTATGGAGCTCAAATGGAAAGACGCGATTAAAACCAGCGGGCCGGAATCGGTGGCCATGTTTGGTTCGGGCCAGTGGACCATTTACGAGGGCTATGCCGCATCCAAGCTGATGAAGGCAGGTTTCAGATCTAATAATATCGATCCCAACGCTCGCCACTGTATGGCCAGCGCGGTGACCGGCTTTATGCGTACCTTTGGTATGGATGAGCCTATGGGCTGTTACGACGATATTGAAGCCGCAGATGCCTTTGTGCTGTGGGGCTCGAATATGGCCGAAATGCACCCGATTCTATGGAGCCGGATTACCGATAGGCGTTTATCCAATCCTAAGGTTAAAGTTTCGGTTCTTTCTACCTATGAGCACCGCTCCTTTGAGCTGGCAGACATTGGTTATGGCCTGGTGTTTACCCCACAAACCGATCTGGCGATGATGAATTTTATTTGCCACCACATCATCAAAACCGGCCGTGTGAACCAAAAATTTGTAAAAGATCACTGTAATTTCAAAATTGGTGAGACCGATATTGGCTACGGATTGCGGGCTAAACACCCTTTGGAAGTCAATGCCAAAGCCAATGGCTATCCGGATGCCAACGGCAAGCCTAAAACCAATCCCAACGATATGAAAGACGGCTCGTTTGAGCAGTTTTCAAAATTTGTGTCCGATTACACGGTAGATAAAGTCAGCAAGCTTTGCGGTATTCCAGAAGACCGCTTGATTGCGCTGGCTGAGCTGTACGCCGATCCAAAAATCAAAGTGACCTCGTTCTGGACCATGGGCTTTAATCAGCACACCCGTGGCACATGGGCGAACAATATGATTTACAACATCCATTTGCTGACCGGCAAAATCGCCGAGCCGGGCAATAGCCCGTTCTCGCTGACAGGCCAGCCATCGGCCTGTGGTACAGCGCGTGAAGTGGGCACTTTTGCTCACCGCCTGCCTGCCGATATGGTGGTAACTAATCCAGAACACCGCAAACACGCTGAAGAAATCTGGCGTATTCCTGAGGGCACCATCCCGGGCAAAATTGGCTTGCACGCCGTCGCCATGGCTCGGGCCATTAAAGACGGCAAGGTGAAAGCCTACTGGCAGATGTGTAATAACAATATGCAGGCCGGCCCCAATATTAATGAAGAGCTCTACCCAGGCTGGCGCAGGCCAGACACCTTTATTGTGGTGTCTGACCCTTACCCAACTGCATCAACCCTAGCTGCCGATCTGGTCTTGCCGACAGCAATGTGGGTAGAAAAAGAAGGGGGCTTTGGTAATGCCGAGCGCCGCACCCAGCTTTGGCGCCAGCAGGTGGATGCGCCGGGCGAGGCGAAGTCTGATTTATGGCAGCTGATGCAATTTGCCAAGCGCTTTAAGGTAGAAGACGTCTGGCCTGCCGATTTGATTGCCAAACAGCCCGCAGTAAAAGGCAAAACGCTGTACGACGTGCTGTATGTCAATGGCAATGTGGATAAATTTAAAGCCGCAGATCAGTTTAAAGGCTTTGAAAACGTGGAAGCAAAACTGGCCGGGTTTTACATCCAGAAAGGCTTGTTTGAAGAGTATGCCCAGTTTGGCCGCGGCCATGGCCACGATTTAGCGCCGTTTGATATGTATCACCAGGTACGTGGCCTGCGCTGGCCGGTGGTGAATGGTAAGGAAACCAAGTGGCGCTACCGTGAAGGCTACGATACTTACGTGAAGAAAGGCGAGGGCGTACGTTTCTACGGTAATAAAGATGGCCGCGCCAATATTATTGCTCTGCCTTACCAAGCCCCGCCGGAAATGCCCGATGCCAACTTTGATATGTGGCTTTGCACGGGTCGTGTGCTGGAGCACTGGCATACCGGCACCATGACCCGCCGCGTGCCAGAGCTGCATAAAGCCGTGCCGGAGGCGATGGTGTTTATGAACCCGAACGACGCTAAAAAACGTGGCTTACAGCGCGGCATGCTGGTGAAAGTTTCATCCCGTCGCGGTGATATTAAAGCCCGTTTAGAAACGCGAGGCCGTAATAAACCACCGATGGGGCTGATCTTTATCCCCTTCTTTGACGAAGGCCGCTTGGTGAATAAGCTGACGCTGGATGCCACCTGCCCGATATCCAAACAGACCGACTTTAAAAAATGCGCGGTGAAAGTGGTGAAGGCCTGATATTGAAGGGCGCACGCTAAGCCCGGCGAGCGGCAGTTTCAGGCCGCTCAGCGGACGCAGTGCGCCATGCAGATCCAAAGGAGAAAAAAATGAAAAAATTAATGACGATGCTGGCGCTGTTTATGAGCTTCTGTATGGTCTGCGCCCCTATGGCGCAGGCTGAAACCATGAAATCTTTGCGTGGTAGTGAAGCCGTGAAAGGCGACGCGCCATCTGAAAATTATCGCTGGGAAAAAGACCGCAAACCTTTACCAAGGCAGTTTGTGCAGCAGCCGCCGCTGATCCCGCACACCACCAAGGGCTATCTGATTACCAAAGAGTTTAATAAATGCCTTGATTGCCATAGTTGGGATCGCACGGCGGACACCGGCGCCACCAAGGTATCGATTACCCACTTTAAAACCCGTGGCGGTACTGAGCTGACTAATATTTCGCCGCGCCGTTATTTCTGCCAGCAATGCCATGTGCCGCAAACGGATGCCAAACCTCTGGTTGGCAATACCTTTAAGCCTGCCGATGGCTTGGTTAAGTAAAAAGGATTAAATAATGAGCGATGAAAGCAAGCCCTCATTCAAAGCACGGCTTTGTGCACGCATGCAAAAGTTGCGCAGCCTGCGTATCGGCTATATCGGCGTGATTGTGGCGTTTTTTGTGGGGATTATCTTTTGGGGCGGCTTTAACACCGCACTGGAAATGACCAATACCGAACAATTCTGTTTAAGCTGCCACGAAATGGCCAGCAATGTGTATCCGGAATACCAGGAAACCGTGCACTACACCAATCGCTCCGGTGTGCGTGCTACCTGCCCAGATTGCCATGTGCCGCATGAATGGGGCCCAAAAATGATTCGTAAGCTTGAAGCTTCCAAAGAAGTCTGGGGCAAGCTCACGGGCTTTATTGATACGCGTGAGAAATTCTTAGATAAGCGTATCGAGCTGGCACAGCACGAGTGGGACAGGATGAAGGCCAACGATTCCAAAGCCTGCCGCAACTGCCATAACTATGAATACTTTGACTATATGGAGCAAAACACCCGCTCGGCCAATGCCCACCAAAAAGGCTTGTCCGAAGGTATGACCTGTATCGATTGCCATAAAGGCATCGCCCACCACCTGCCCGCCGTTAATCAAAACGTAGGGCCAGATGGCAAGGGCGTGAGCCCAGAAGTAATGCACCCCGCATCGCCTAAGCCTGCTGTAAAAGCAGAAAACGCCAGCGATGAAGAGATTGCAGGCACGCAGTAAGCAGAGATCCTGAATCACGTAAGTATTGTGTCTTGCAGGGGAAAAGACAAATCAGAGGGCTGTGGCCCTCAGTGCCCGCGTTTGCTTAAGTAGTGCAAGGTTTAGCACGCCGCTTTCTTAATCAAATGGGCGTAGTTTTTGTTTTTTTAAAGGCTGCGCACCATGAGTTCAGCATGTAAAAACGGGCATCTGCGGGTGCCCGTTTTTTTGCTTAAGCGGAAGATTTAGTTGCAAAACCATTCGTTTTATTAAGATATGCCAGATATATGTTTACGGCATGCTTTCATTTTGTTAAATTCGCTGCTCATTCCATAACAGGATATCCACGAATGTTTCGTGCGAGCCCTTACTCAGCAGATTGCTCTGCTGGTGTATCCATGATGACTCCCCACTAGCCTTCACTAGGCAGGGCCGTTTGCGGCCATCTATTGCAATCCAAACCGCGGGTGTTTTAGAGCACAGTGCTATGGCGCGTGTTGCGCGTGGCTAAGCTCCTGCTTGCTGCATCGTGATCGCTTAGTCCATCGCTTTGCTTAGGCACGGCGTACGCACGAGGCTTCCTGCTGTTTGGGTTTTATCCCTGTCCGTTTGTCATTGCCCACCGTTGCGGCAATGGGGACGGCTGCGTATTGGAATGATGATGATTAAATTATTTATGTCTTCCCGCTGGTATCTGTGGTTTACCCTTTCCATATTGATTACCAGTATTGGCTCTGGATTAACCGCCGTGGCGGTATTTGGGGCTTTATCCAAAACGGCGGCAAATCCATCCGATTTTGCGCTTACTTTTTCAATGTCGGTTGTGCCGACACTATTCAGCTCTGAAATCGGTAAGTATCTGGGCAAATGGTACAGGCCTTTTTCTGTGCTGATTGCAGCAGAAATAGCCGGTGCATTGTCTTTGTTTCTGCCATTTTACGCTTTAGAAACAGGCAATGTGCTGATGCTCAGCATGGCGTTAGCTCTGCCGGGGCTGTGTACCGGGCTGGCGGTATCTGCGTATCACCTCATTAATAAGCGTGGTTTTGGCGAGGCAGATTATTTGCATCTGGCCAGAATAGAAACTATTACTTTTTCTGCAATTGCCATTGTGGGCACGGGTTTCGGCGGGGTGCTTTACCCTTTACTCAGCAGCAAGCTTTATTTTGCAATTGATGCGCTCTCATATTTATTATCGCTTGCGTGTTTGCTCTACGCCCGCTCTTTAATTGTGGGTGTAGCGCTTGATTGCATCGATCAGGAAACGATGGTGAAACTGCGGTTTTTCTCTCTGAGCCCAGATAAAAAAGCCATTTTAATGATTATGCCCATGCTGACATTGATTGCGGCACCAGCCATGGCTTTGCTGCCGGTAAAAGGGCTGGAATTTAATGATTTTAAAGTGCTGGGGCTGATCATTAATCCCGTATTAATACTGCTCTTTGCTCGCTGCCTTGGCCAGTTGATTGGCCCGCTGCTGACCAGCCAAAAGATGGTTGATCGCGTGTTTTACTCTGCATCGGGCAAATCTTTGCTGGGCTTGGGGTTTTTTCTGATGTATTTATTTGCGTTTTATACTCGGTATTTACCTCTGCTTATTCTGGCGGTGATTCTGGCGCATGTTTTTTCGAATATTTTATTCGCGGTGTCTTATTCCACCATGCTGACGTATTTTTCAGAAAATGAAATTAGCGCAGCATCGGTATGCTCTTATCAAAGTACCACCTTGATTTTGGCTTTAATGTCTTTGCCTCCAGGTTTTTATGCTGATCAATATGGCCTAGTGTCTGCCATGCTGATCTTTTCTTTTCCGGCCGTTTTATTGATGATGGTGGTGTTTGGCCGGCTTAAGCCGGGGCCGGAATTGAGTGTGATTTCATAAGCTGATTTATTTATTCCCTAAAGGGCAGGGGGCCGGTATGTTGCTGGCCTCTCTGTTATTTAGCGTGTGGCATGGTATTTAAAAACCAGACTTGCACAATCAGGATAATGGAATATTTTTCTTTTGGTGGGTAAGATATTTTGATTTAAAATCAAAGACTAAGTATTAATACTTACACTATAAGTATGAAATATTGTTAATAATCACAAGCTTTTGTAATCATTGTGCCGGGGCACTAAATCATCGGGTAATCTGCGGCATTGATAAAATAGTGGAATTACCGTGGGCCCCGATCAGCTACTTGCTTCATTTTCCGCCGCTTTTTCTCAAAACCAGCGTTTAATCTTATTGCAACTGGGCGATGGCGCAGCGTGGGGCGAGCAGCTTTTACCTCAGCGTGTAACAGGCAGCGAGGGGATTAATCAGGCCTATCGCTATCAGATTGATTGCCTGTCATCCGATGCGGCCTTAGAGCTTAAATCGCTGCTTGGCCTGCCGGTTGTTTTGGCCGTGGCCGATGCTAATGGCGATGCTATCGAGCGCTGTGGCGTCATCTCGCAGGCGCAGCTTTTAGGCTCAGATGGTGGCTTTGCTAAATATTCTATTACCGTAGAGCCACCATTCGCGCTGCTCAGATACCGCCGCACTTCCCGTGTATTCCAGGATTTATCCGTCCCCGATATTGTTAAACAAGTTTTAGCCGAACATCAGGCTAAAAATCCTGTCTTTGCCTCGGTACAAGCGCTGGATTTCAAACTATCGGCAGAATACCCGCCGCGCTCTTACTGCCTGCAATACCGCGAAGATGACTACGCCTTTTTATGCCGCTTAATGAAAGAAAGCGGCTTGGCATGGCGCTTTGAGCATTTGGCCGGAGACACACCTCAGGTTCAGCTCATTGTATTTGACGACGCTTTTGCCCTGCCCGAAGCGGCAGAATCTGCGGTGAGATTCCATCGGGCGGACGCCACAGAAGAAAGTGATTCACTCACCGGCTGGAATACCCAGCGGCAAATTGGCAGCAGCTCGGTAGCCCTTGCCAGCTTTGATTACAAAGCCGCCAATACCAGCCACAGCTCAAGCGACAGCGCCATTGATCAGGGCGATGGCGGGCAGCAAATCCAGACCAGCCTCGAATATTACGACCCGCAAACGCATTATTACGCCAGCGATTCGGATCAGCTCTGCAATGATGCCAAGCTGCGTCAGGATGCTTTAGATGGGCAAAAAAAATCATTTACCGGCTCTGGCACATTACGCAGCCTGCAGGCTGGGCAATGGTTCCGTCTGGAAGATCACCCCGCGCACGAATGGGATAGCGCAGAGCAGCGCGAATTTGCCATTACCGGGCTGACATTCACCGCCAACAATAATTTACCTGCAGATTTAAGCCAGCAACTTGGCTTAGTTGCGCCCAGCCTACTTGCCACTCCTGCCAAAGATAACGCGCCTTACCAAGCGGACTTTACCGCGCAAAGACGCGGCCAGCCTGTGCTCAGCCATCTGGGCGAGCAAGAATTTACTAAGCCCACCAGCCCAGGCCTGCAAACCGCCACGGTAGTTGGCCCTGCCGGGTCAGAAGTCCACACCGATGAGCAGGGGAGAATAAAAGTACAATTTCACTGGCAGCGTGCCGCCGAGCACCCTGAGTTTGGCGCCAATCTGGATGACAAATCATCTTGCTGGATACGCGTCGCCGCGCCATCGGCGGGGGCAGGCTGGGGGCATCAATTCATCCCGCGTATCGGTCAGGAAGTGACCATCAGCTTTGTTGAAGGCGATATCGACCGCCCTGTAGTCACTGGTGTTGTTTATAACGGCAGCCACCCCGTGCCAGCGTTCAGCGGCACAGGCGCATTGCCAGCGAATAAAACGCTGTCTGGCATCAAAACCAAAGAGCATGAAGGCGGCCAGTATGGCGAGCTGCTGTTTGATGATACTAAGGGCGAAGTTCGTACCAAATTATCCAGCGAGCACGGCAAAACCCAGCTCAACCTAGGTTATCTGATCCACCCAAGAACCGATGGTAAGGGTGAGCCACGCGGCGAAGGCTTCGAGCTGCGCACGGATAACCAAGGCGCAATCCGCGCCAATGGCCTGCTGATCAGCACCGAAGCCAAAGGCGGCGCCAGCGGTAAACAACTCGACCATAGCCCCGCACAAAGCCAGCTGGAATCAGCTTTAGCGTTGGCTCAAAGCCTAGGTGAAACCGCCACCAACCAGCTTGCGGACACCATAGAAACTGGCGACGAAGGCAAAACCGTAGAGGCAGACAACAGTGCAGGCAGCAAGGCCAGCACGGGTCATTTGTATCACCACGTGCATGCCAGCAAAAGCTTGGAAGCGGGCAGCAACACCGATAAAGACGGCAAGAGCAAATCTCAAAGTCAGGCAGGTCAACAAAAAATCATCCTGCTGCACGGTGAGGACGGCGTAGCCATCACCAGCCCGCAAAGCCAGACGCTCTCCGCAGGTACCAACCTGGATCTGGTTGCTCAAAGAGACACCAACCAAACCTCCGGCCGCCGCTGGATACATAATGCAGGATCACACATCAGCCTGTTTGTGGCCGGGGTAAAAGACAAAGTCGCGCTAAAGCTAATCGCAGCCAAAGGCAAAATCCAGCTGCAGGCGCAAAGCGATGATATTGAAATCACTGGCGACAAAAACGTCAAAATCACTGCCTGCAAAGAAAGCATCACCGTCGTCGCACAAGACGAAATTCTGATGACCGCTGGCGGGGCATACATCCGCATCAAAGGCGGCAACATCGAAATCCACTGCCCGGGGAAGGTAAGTATTAAGGGGGCGAATCATGATATGAGTGGGCCAGCGAGCTTAAATATGCCTCCTGTTAAATTCAAAGGGACGCTCTGTGAAATGCAGGCCGCCTCAGCGGCTTCAGGTGGTGATGCCATTGTGTCGAGTAAATGAAATGGTAATCTGCTTAATCATAAAGAGCCTTAAATATGTTTGAACATGCTCACCCGAACGACAGTTTTGAAGCCGAGCAAAGTGGTGCACCTTGCACACAAGTATTGCAAATGTCATTTTTGCAGGCTCAGCGGTATGCGCTTATTTTGGCTGAGCAGCGTGAAATGCTGCCCGCTGATTTGCCCTTCGTGCCACTGGTCCCCAAACAACTGGCAAAAGACGTCGGTTTAATGCCGCTGGCGCTCGATTTATGGGCTCTTGATGAAAAAGTCAGATTGGCTATGTTTGAGCAGCTCATTGAGCTTCAAGATCAAAAAGAAGCCAGCCCGATAGCCGCATTGCTGATCGCCGACTGTGATATTAAACAACTCAGCAAGCATCTGAGTGACATTCAGTTTCGTCGCTACCTTCAGCAATCAGGATGGCTGCGCCTTGTTGATCCTCGTGTATGGATACAACTTCCTCGCGTTTTAGGTGCAAGAGAAGTGGCAAGGCTTTTTGGCCCCGTACAGCAATGGAGCGTTTGCCTCTATGGTGATTGGGTGGTGACTCGGCCACTTTCTCCAGCAATGCTTGAGACGGTTGAAACACCACCCCTTGCTCTGCGTTGGCCTGCCTTATTAAGAATGGGCATTGTTAACCGGGCTTTGGCGCACCTCGGCTGGCTTAGCTACCCGCAAGCACAAGCTCAAAGTGAGTTACTGGATGCTTTGGTCTACCAGGGGCAGAGCAAACATCAACTCTCCCGCAGTGAAGAGCTGATTGCCTATGCCTGCCTTGGCATCCATTGCGGGCTAGCGTTTGATGAGCATCCCATTGCTCTGGCCGCGATTGCAGGATTGGATCGAGATGAGCCGGATGCCAGCATTGTTGATGCGCTCAATGAAATACCCAAAGAGCAATGGGAAATCATTCAAAAAGAGACCCATTCCAAAATGTACGCGACTCAATTACCCCTAAAGGCCAACAATGGCAGATAAACAATGCTCCAAAACCTGTGAATACTGCGATAAACGTGGCGTGGCTATTTTACCGCTGCGATATGCCGTAGCCTGTCCACAGGCAGGTGCGCCTGTAGCAACAGCACCCGAAATAGCCCTTGCAGCTGACGCCGGACAATACACCACTCGTTTGTTACGCTCTGGATATCTCTACGTTTATGACGAAGCGCGTAAACGCTGGGACGATTATTTTGTCACGCCAGATGCTTACTTTTTTAAGTTGGTTCAGCTGCCAGGCCAGGCACAGGTATTACCCAAAGAACCATTTAACTGCACTGGGCCAGGGCATAGAGAATTAGCCAGCTGCATTACGATCGCTAATGCAAAACAAGCAAGCAAGGTTTGGTTGGCATTTTCTGATGTGCAATGGACAGAGGCAGTACGTAAGCGCCACCAAGATGAATCCTATCGCAAGCACCATATGCGCTCTGTTGATGTGAAAGCTTTTGCAAGCAGCGCAGACGCTAAGCATTGTTTTTCTATCAAAGAAGTGGGCAAGCGTGTGGCTGAATACGCGCTAAGCAAAGAGCAGCTAAAAAAAGCGGTTGGCTATCACGAATTTACTAGCAACCCAAGAACCGGCCTGCAAAAAAACCTAGAATATGAATGTGATCTGCTTTACCCCAATAAAGGTTTTGCTCTTGTATTGGAAGACCCCGTCGGCGTTGCGGCAGAGCTGGGTGCCTTAATGAACTATCATCTGCACAACTTTGCTAATGATAAAGACCGAACCCGTAAACTTTACACCGCAGGAACAATCGCTAGTCTTGAACTTGCAGTAAAAGAGCAGGCTAGATCAAACGAAGAAACCGCAGCAAAAGAGCTGGCTAATCAGCAATTGTCCCAGCCTGACTTTGGGATGCTTAATGCTAATTATGCCAAAAACAAAGTAAAACGTACTGAAGAAATAGCAACGGTTACAGAAGCAGAAGCCAAGCGCGCAGAGAATTTAGGTTGGGAAAAGTACAGAATAAAATTCAAAGAAACGGAAATGAAAAAATGGCAAACTGAGCACGATGCTGAATTAAAGGAGTTTGATAAGAAATACATCGCCCCATTGGCTATTGCCCATACCGAATGGATGAAATCCACCATTATCCGTCACTATTTTGAATGCAATTATGATGATGGCAGTATGGAAAGTGGATTGGTCTATGCCAAGGCGGTTACCCTGTGTATTCGCAGTACACAAGATAAAGGCAGCAGCGCAAAATTAATTGCAGATTGGCTGGATGGCAAGATCAACGATAAAAATAATTTCATTATGAATGCTTTGGTTTTAAATGATAAAAAAACTAAAGAAGAAATCCAAAAAGCCATGGCTGTGAGTTTGGATTGGCGCGGGTTCCCTCTCGATCCTATTGCCGGTGCATTTGGCAAAGCGATTGAAAAAGTTAGGGGTGGTGAAGTGGATGTGCTGGGGCAGTTGACCACAGCCTGTGCGGGTGGTTTAACGAAGTTATTAAATACAGCATTAGACGGCGTAGTGCGCCCTGCTATGGTGGCCCTTGGCCTGCATACACAGCAAACATTTGTGGTGGTGACGATTACGGGTAATAAAAAAGAATTCAGATCCTTATTGATTCGAGAGCTGATCCGGCTAAGTGGGCAATCTGTTGAGAAAAACCGCATACAGCAGGCAGTCTCCCAGCAAATGCGTAGGTTACAGCTGGCGGGCGTGCCGATGGTAGGGCAAGTCGACAAACGTTTTTTACTGCTGATCGACCCCAGCCAAATTCGCAATATGCCTGCCAATTTAAATTCGGCAGCTCAAGCCAAATGGCTGGCAGGGATGATCAGAACGCCCGAGCAGTTGGAAGCGCTGAACTTGGCTGGCTGGCGCAGCCGGCTTAGTAATAGCCACATCGGCCAAGCCACCCAAGGAGCCGTCGCCCGCATCCCTCTGATTGCCTGCATTATTGGTGGGATATTGCAGTTCAACGCCATGCAAAAATTAAATGAAGACGAAGGCAAAGCCATGAGCCACGAGGCGCAAGAAGCGGTCTACCGCTTAGGCAGCGGCATCACCGCGCTGGCGGGTACCTTGGTTGATTTAACAGCACAGGGGCTGGAAAAAGTAGCACACAGAGCGCCGCTGAGGTTTGGACAAGGGCTCGATAGACTGATTAATTTTGGTAAATGGCTGGGTAAAGCTGCAGGTATGGCTGCTGGGGTGGTGATGGCTGGATGGGATGCTTATCAAGGAGTGAATGCTATTCAAGAAAAAAATCATGGTTTAGCCGCTTTATATTTTACCTCCGCAGGAATAGGGGCGGCGGCATCTTATCTACTAATTTATTCAACTTGGGCTCTCGCCACTGGAGTAGGACTTTTGCTTGTACTGGGCTTGATTTTAATTACCTTAGCAATTGAGTATCTAAAAGACAATAAATTTCAAGAATGGCTAGAGCGTTGCACATGGGGGGTAAAAGGGAAAGAAGAGAGATATAAAACACTGGAAGAAGAAATAAAACAATTTAACATGGCAAAGGCTTGACTATGAATTATTTAGGATTACTCGGTGAATACCCCACAAAGCGCCTCTTGAGTGATGTTGAAATTGATAGGAAATTGGATCGCAAAAAAAGTATAGCAACAACTCCTGCTCATCAGTTAAGTACGATAAAAATTAATTCTAGCTTTATTGAAATAGTTGATAAATATTTTTTTTGGAAAGGGTTTTTTTCTATTTTTGCACTTAGTATTATTTTTATTATGTTTTTTATGGTGATTGGATCATTTTTGGCTGCGTATTCAACTGATGAAGGTTTATCAGGGGCAATAGGTATTCTTATGTTTGTATCTATTTTGGCAACTTCATTTATTGTTTTTTTTTCATATAGGCTAAAAAAAGAGTCTTTCGCCTACACCCACTATCCCATACGTTTAAACCGTAAAACTAGAATAGTGCATGTTTTTCGCATCAATGGCTCTGTGCTCAGCGTGCCATGGGACGAGGTCTTCTTTTGTATCGCTCCCTGTGGCAAAGGCGATTGGGAGATTCAGGGGCATGTATTAGATAAAGACAAAAAAACGGTATTAGAAACCTTTGCTTTTTCAGAGGGCGCTGGTAGTAAGTTAGAAAGTGAAAAATTAAAACACTATTGGGAGTTTGTGCGGCGCTATATGGAAGAAGGCCCAGCATCTGTGATTGATGGCATTACTGGCTATTTGCCAATTAGCGATCGCCGTGAAACCTTTATCTTTGGCTTTCATCGCATGCGCTTTACAGTTGGTGCCGCACCATTAATATTGCAAATTCCTATTTTAGTACTCAATACTTTGATTTACCCCGCCCGCTGGTTTGCAATGCGTACCAGTAAAATACCAATGTGGCCTAAAGAAATTGAAGATCAGTGCCCAGTTGAAGAAAATGACCCTTATGCCCGTGATTATAGAAATAACCCTGCTTGATTTTGAGCATGCAAGTAAAAGCCAGTTCAAATTGTGCGACTGGCTTTTAAATCGTTTTACTTTGGCTTGTACCTCTTTGTTTGGGGTGATTTTGGTTGGCTTGTTAATTGGCATCACTATTTGTATAAAATATTTAAAAGGTAATGAATTGCAGGATTGGCTGGGGCGTTGCAGATGGGGAGTCAAGAAAAAAGAAGATCGTTATAAAACGATAGAAGAAGAAATAAAACAATTCGATTTGGCAAAGGCATAATAATGAACTACTTAGGGCTTCTTGGGAAATATCCAAATAATCGAGCTTTAACTACGATTGAAGTTGAAAGAAAGCTGGGCGCGAAGAAAAAGCTAGGTTTAGAGCCAGCTCATCAACTTAGTGCAATTAAAATAAATTCAAACTTTATAGAATTGGTAGACAAATATTTTATATGGAAAGGAGTTATAACTACATTCACTAGTATAGCTATATTTTTTGGGATCGCTATCCTTGGCGCAATTGGTTATGATTTTTTTATTAACTCGAGAAAATTGTCAGACGAAATTAGCACAATTTTTTTTGTATGTTTAATGGTTATTCCTTTTGTTGGGTTTTTTGTTCATCAGTTAAGTAGAGAATCTTTTGCATACACCCACTACCCCATACGTCTAAACCGTAAAACTAGAATGGTGCATGTTTTTCGTATTAATGGCACTGTACTTAGCGTGCCATGGGACGAGGTCTTTTTTTGTATCGCTCCTTGTGGCAAAGGCGATTGGGAGATTCAGGGGCATGTATTAGATAAAGAAAAAAAAACGGTATTAGAAACCTTTGCTTTTTCTGAGGGCGCTGGTAGTAAGTTAGAAAGTGAGAAATTAAAACACTATTGGGAGTTTGTGCGTCGTTATATGGAAGAAGGTCCAGAGTCTGTGATTGATGGCATTACTGGCTATTTGCCAATTAGCGATCGCCGTGAAACCTTTATCTTTGGCTTTCATCGTATGCGCTTTACAGTTGGTGCCGCACCATTAATATTGCAAATTCCTATTTTAGTACTCAATACTTTGATTTACCCCGCCCGCTGGTTTGCAATGCGTACCAGTAAAATACCGGTGTGGCCTAAGGAAATTGAAGATCAGTGCCCAGTTGAAGAAAATGATCCTTATGCCCGTGATTATAGAAATAACCCTGCTTAATTTTTAGCCTGCATGTAAAAGCTAAAAGCTAAAAGCTAGTTCACATTGTGGGTTGAATATTGTTTATACAACAAAACAGCAAAATAGAAGACAGAATAATGTTAATTAAACAATTAACCGTACTTTGCCTCTGTTTGTTCTTTGTTTTCGCAGGATTTAAGAAAAAGACATAATCAGGATGCTTTAATAAAAAACAGGGAGCATTGCTCCCTGTTTTGCTAAGTGGCTTTAACGGTGGGCTGAATTAAAACCCAAAATTCAAGCCCGTTTGCCCGCTATAAGTGCTTTCCTTGTCGTTCAGGTATTCCACTTTGCCAAACAGCGTGATGTCTTTGCTGAGTTTGTAGCTGGCGTTAAAGCCGATATTGGCGGTGAGGTCTCTGTCTTTCACAAATTGAATCGGCGCTGCAACGCGCTGGTCAATCGCTAACTTGCTTTGCATATCGTCGCGCTTGTCGCTGAAGTGGCGCTCAATGCCCAGATCTGCGCCCAGTTTTAGGGGCTGATCTTTGGCTCCCCAAATCAAGGATGCGCCCAGCTGCCCGGTGAGCTGGGATGCGTCTGCGCTGCCCAGTTGCAGGCGGTGGCTGGAGCCTTGCTCGTCAAAGGCGTCGCTCATGACCTTGCCGTGGCTGAGGCTGCTGCGTGCCAGTAGCGTGAAGTCCTGGTCTGCATAGGCTTTGTAGCTAGCGGCTAAGCTGGCATCGATGCCGCGGGCGGTGGTTGCGCCGGTGATTTGGCCTGTTACGCCGCTACGATCTAAATCATAGGAATACTTGGCGTAAGCCACGCTGGCAAGGATGTTCAGATCGCTCACTGGCTGGTAAGCAAGATAGGCTGTAAGGGCCTGACCATTCACATTGCCAGAGCCAAAGCGCGCTTCCAGCTTGCCGCTGTTTACGGTTAAAACGCTGCCTAATTTTAGCGACTCATTCACGCTGAATTCTGCGCCTAGGTAGTAATCATTGCGGCTGATATGCGCGTTGCCTGCCGATTGGCCGCCGCTGCGCATATAGCCTGCGTAAGCTGAGTTTTGCTCCTGATTACTTCTGGATTGCAGCAGGCTCAGCATGCTGCGCTTGCCGAGCAGGGCGTAATCGCTGATCGCGCCGTAATATTCTGGCGTGAGGCGTTCTGCATTGTCGGCGACCGTTGCACCATTGGCCGTCAGAAACTCACCTGCGTTTTTACCTGTGCCGCTGGCGGTATCAATCTGATTGGTGCCCACATCGCTTGTGGCGATATTCATCAGTGCTGCGGCTGCGGCACGCTGATTAGGATTGCGGCCCAAATCAGCGAAAGTGCTTTGCGGCAAGTTCAGCCCGGTGGTGATCACCTGGCCGGTGGCCACATCAAATACGGCGGCGGCGTTGACGACTGCTGCGCCGCTGCCGGCTACGCCATCCAGATCAAATTTTACGGTGGCAAAGTGGCCGCTTACTTTTTTGGCCTTGCCATCCAGGTCGGCCATGATTTGGTAGACCTCCCCTAGGCGCGGGGCGCTGCCGCCGTAGGTTTGCACAATCAGCTCGCTTTGTTTCTCAAGCGTGATTTTGCCTGCCACACGGATCTGATCGTGGCCGCTTACGGCGGTGGTGTTTTGCAGCTCAGATTGCAAAGTGGCCGCTTCGGTGTAGTTGCCCAGCACGGTAATCATGCCTGGCGAGTTGCCTGGAGCCAGCGTGCCTTCGTTGCGGAAATCACCGTTAAAGCTTAAGAAGCCTTGCACCTTTTTGCTATTGGTAAAGCTGCCGGTACTGGTGTTCACAAGGCCGCCTCCGGTCAGCACTTCGTACTTAATGCTGTCGCTATTGTTCAGCGAGAGCACGCCGCCTTTATCTACGGTGGCCGTGCCGGTGGTCACTACGGCGGTGTCGCCCACTGCAACCTGGCTGTTGTTCTGCACATTGATGCTGTCGGTTTGGGTATTGCTACCGCCGCTGATATCCAGCTTACCGCCGGTGCTGATTAAATCGGTTTTTACCGCGTTAATCTTGCCGGTAAAGACGCCGCCGTTGGTGACAATCAACTTATGGGTGGTGGAGTTCACCGTACCTGATCCATTCAGGGTTTTGATCGTTTGATCGCCGCCTGCCAGGATCATTTCGCCCGTTTTATCAATTTGCACCGTGGCGTTTTTATTCAGGCGCTCTGCAGCGCCTAGGGTTAGCGCGCTTTGATCATAGATATGCACGTTTTCTGCCGCGCTTGTGCCATTCAGCATGACTTTGCCGTGGGTTTCCAGCGTACCGTCACCCAGATTGGCATTGACCACCGAGCCATCGTTCAGGGCATAGTTGCTTGCGCTGAGCGTGCCGTTACCAATGATATTGCCACTGTTGCTCAGGCTGGCAATCTTTTGATTTGCATCGATTTTTAGCGTGCCATCGTTGCTGAGCTTAGCCGTTGCCGATAAGCCGCCATTTTGGTCATTCAGCGTAGCGGGCCGTGCGATATAAATATCCTGGCTGGCCAGCTTGCCGCTGAGCGTGATTGCGCCTTGCTCAATGCGGGTTGCGCCCTTGTAGCTGCTGTCGCCCGTCATGCTCAGCATGCCGCTGCCTTGTTTTACAAAGCTGCCCTTGCCGGATGCATCACTGATCTGGCCGCTGAACAGGCTGTCGGTATTTTGCTGCAGCGTTAATTTGCCCGCGTTTAAATCCAGCTCGCCGACGCCTGTCAGCTGGGCGATCGTTTCATTGCCGCCCAGCACCAGCTTGCCCGCAATGCTGAGTTTGGCGGTATCCAATAAACGATCTGCCGCGCCCAGCGTGGTGATGCCGGAATCAATTTTGACCGATTCAGCGGCGCTAGTGCCGTTGAGCGCTACATTGCCATTGGCGATCAGGCTGCCCGAGCCAAGGTTGGCGTTGATGACAGATCCACCGTTTAGCGCGTACGTTTTAGCGGTGAGGGTGGCTTTGCCATCTACGCTGGCGTTGATGGTGCCGGTGTTGCTCAGCGCGGCAATGGTGTCGTTCTGGTTTAAATTAACGATGCCATCGTTATTGAGCTGAGCAAGATCAGCCAGGCCGCCTTGGTTATTGGTCAGCTTGCCGTTCTTTTGTACGCTGATATTCAGGCTGGCAAGCGTGCCATCTAGCGTGATGCCGCCATTCTCAATCCGAGTATCGCCGATGTAATGGTTTACGCCCGTTAGGGTGATGGTGCCCGTGCCTTGTATGACCACGCTGCCCTTGCCGGTTTGCGCGTCATTAATCTGGCCCGCAAACAGCGTGTCTTTATTTTGCAGCAGGGTCAGCTTGCCACCATTCAGATCAAGCAGCCCACTGGCTTGGCCCGCCAGCGTGCCGATGGTTTCATTACCGCCCATGATGAGTTTGCCATCGACACTGACATCACTCGTATTCAGCAAACGCTCTGCGGAGCCCAAAGTCAGGGTGCCACTGGCCACATTCACGGTTTGAGCCGTGCTGGTGCCGTTCAGTGCAACCTTGCCATTGGATGTCAGTACGCCTGCGCCCAGATTGGCGTTAACCACCGAGCTATCGTTCAAGGCATAAGTTTTGGCGGTAAGGGTGGCTTTGCCATCGCTGCTGGCATTGATCGTGCCGGTGTTGATCAGGGCTGCAATGGTGTTATCGCTGTTTTGATTAACTACGCCGTCGTTGTTTAGCGTAGCCAGTGCAGAAAGGCCGCCCTGGTTGTTGGTGAGCGTGCCAGCTTTTTGCACATCGATGTTCAGGCTGGCCAGCTTGCCATCTAAAGTCATGCCACCTTGTGCGATGGTGGTATTGCCCAGGTAATGGCTGTCGCCAGTGAGCGTCAGCGTGCCTTTTCCTTGCTTAAGTACGCTGCCTTGCGAGGTGCTTGCATCATCAATCTGGCCAGCATAGAGCGTGTCTTTGTCTTGCAGTAAAGTCAGCTTGCCCCCATTCAGATCAACAATGGCTTTGGCTTTGGTACCTGCCAGTGTGCCTATGGTTTCATTGCCGCCCATGATCAGGGTGTCGTCAACCGTTACATCGCTGGTATTCAGCAGGCGTTCAGCTGCGCCAAGGGTCATCGTGCCTTGCTTGATGTGCACTGTTTTGCTGACCAGTGTGCCGTTCAGCTGCACTTTGCCGCCATCAACCGTGGTGTCGTCACTGAAAGTGTGATCGCCATTGAGGGTGATTTCGCCTGTGCCGTGTTTCAGTAGTGTGCCTTTGTCGCCGTCTTTGTCCTGAATCACGCCATCAAACACGGTGTTGTGGTTTTGTTCCAGCGTCAGCTTGCTGCCGGATAATTCCACTACGCCGCTGGCGGCTCCTGCCAGTGTGCCGATGGTTTCATCGCCACCCATTACCAGTTTGCCGTTGACCGTTACATCGCTGCTGTCCAGTAAACGCTCGGCTGCGCCCAGCGTCATCACGCCGCTGTTTACATTTACGGTTTGCGCTGCGCTTGTGCCGTTCAGTGCTACCTGGCCATTGGAGGTTACAATCCCTGTGCCCAGATTGGCGTGGACAACAGAGCCTTGGTTCAGTGCATAGGTGTTGGCGGTCAGCGTGGCTTTGCCATCGCTGCTTGCATTGATGGTGCCGGTGTTGACCAGCGTTTTAATCGTGTCATCGCTGTTCTGATTGATTACGCCATCGTTGTTGAGCGCAGCCAGAGCAGACAAACCACCCTGGTTATTGGTCAGTGTGCCCGCTTTTTGCACGTCCAGATTTAAGCTGGCCAAGGTGTCATTCGGCGTGCCATCCAGCGTAATGCCGCCTTGCTCAATGGTGGTCTTGCCTAGGTATTGGCTCTTGCCAGTCAGGGTCAGTGTGCCTGTGCCTTGTTTTAATACGCTGGCTTGGTCGACCTGAGCATCATTGAGCTGGCCTGCAAAAGTGGTGTCTTTGTTTTGCTGTAAGGTGAGCTGGCTGCCAGATAATTCAAGTATGCCTCCTGCCTTGCTGCCTGCCAGTGTGCCGATGGTTTCATTGCCACCCATGATGAGGGTGTCATCAACGGTCACATCACTGCTGTCGAGCAGACGTTCAGCTGATCCCAGCTTCAGCGTGCCTTGCTTAACGTGAACAGTCTGGCTGAGTAGTGTGCCGTTCAGCTGCATCTTGCCGCCATCAACGGTGGTGTTGCCGCTGAAGGTATGGTCGCCATTCAGGGTGATTCCGCCTGTGCCTTGTTTTAGCAGGCTACCTTTATCGCCTTCCTTATCCTGAATTACCCCGTCAAAGATAGTGTCGTGGTTTTGGTTCAACGCCAGCTTGCCACCGGATAATTCCACTACGCCGCTGGCTGCACCGGCTAGTGTGCCGATGGTTTCATCGCCACCCATCACCAGCTTGCCGTCCACGACAACATCGCTGCTATTCAGTAAACGCTCGGCCTTGCCTAAAGTCATGACGCCATTTTTAACAAAAACGTCGCCGGCAGCGCTTGTGCCGTTGAGCAGCACATTGCCCTGGGCGCTTAATTCGCCTGCGCCCAGATTGGCGTTAATCACCGAGCCATTGTTCAGCGCATAGGTGTCTGCGGTCAGCGTGGCTTTGCCATCGCTGCTTGCATTGATCGTGCCGGTGTTCACTAGGGTTTTGATGGTGTCATCGCTATTTTGATTCACGATGCCGTCGTTATTGAGCTTAGCGAGCTTTGATAAGCCGCCTTTATTATTGGTCAGTGTGCCTTTCTTTTGCACATCTAAATCCAAGCTGGCCAGCGTGCCTTCCATCGTGCCATCCAGCGTAATGCCGCCTTGCTCAATGGTGGTCTTGCCTAGGTATTCGCTCTTACCTGTTAGGGTCAGCGTGCCTGTGCCTTGTTTTAATACGTTGGCTTTATCGCCTAGATCATCATTAAGCTGGCCAGCAAAGGTGGTGTCTTTGTTTTGCTGCAGGGTCAGCTGGTTGCCGGATAATTCCAGTGCGCCATCTTCCTTGCTGCCTGCCAGCGTACCTATGGTTTCATTGCCACCCAGGATCAGCTTGCCATCGACGGTCACGTCGCTGTTGTCGTCCAGACGCTCACCGCTGCCAAGCAGCATCTCGCCGCTGACCACGTTGACTTTTTCTGCTGCACTTGTGCCGTTAAGTACCACGGAGCCATTGGCGGTCAGCTCACCTGTACCCAGATTGGCATTAATGGTGGAGCCATCATTGAGCGCATAGGTTTTAGCTGTCAGTGTGTTGTCACGGCCGTTGATGGTGCCGGTATTGGTGAGGCTGGAAACGGTGTCATCGGTATTCAGATTAAGCGTGCCATCGTTATTCAGCTTGGCGTCCTGATGCAGGCCGCCATTCAGGCCGCCTTTATTGTCGATCAGTACCGCGCCCGCAGAAATATCCACGCTCTGGCTGGCTAAGCTGCCATCCAGCGTCACGATGCCTGCCTTGATTTGGGTTTGCCCTTGGTAGGTGTTGTCGCCAGACAGGGTGAGATTGCCTGTGCCTTGCTTGATGAGATTGCCTTTCTCACCGCTGATCACGCCAGAGAAGGTGGTGTTGTCACCCTGATTAAGCGTTAGGGTATTGGCTGCCAGCGCCACTTTACCTTCGCCCGCCAGTGTGCCAATCGCCTGATCACTGGTCTTGGTCAGATCAAACTGGGCCTCTTTTTCAACGATGACTGCGCCATCTTTATTCAGCGAGGCAAGATCTGAAAGCTGTAGATTGCCTGCCTTGATGGTGGTGCCGCCTGCGTAGGTATTCGCGGCATTCAGAATTAGCTCGCCTTTATGGCTGGCATCGCCCACCACCAGGCTGCCGTTGGAAATCACGCCATCCATTTGTGCGTGCTTGCCTGCTTCCTGGCCCGGGTTAACCAGAATGGTGGCTGTGCCGCCAGCAATATTGATGGCGTTTTTAAAAGTGACATTGTCAGTTGCAGTGTCCGAGCCAAAAATCAGTGCATTATCGCCGCTTACAAAGCCTTCCTTGCCCCATGTGCGCTGAGCGCCACCGTTCAGGCTGACTTCTAAATCACCGCCGTTTGCTGCAAAGCCGCCCGATCCAGTCCATTGCACACGGTCTTTGGCTGTGCCGGTGTAGCGGTCAAACTTGCCGCTGGTTTCCAGTACGCCGCCATCGTGATTGCCAGTGAAGTTGATATTGCTGTTTTTATGAATGCCTTTGCCGTCTTCGGCGTGTAATGCACCCCCTTCAATCTTGGTTTGGCCGGTATACGTGTTTTCGCCGTTAAATACCACGAGGCCGCTTTTAACCGTGAGATCCGCGCCTTTACCGCTGGCGTTGCTGGCACCATCTAGGCCTGCCGCGCTGTCATCGGCGATGCTGCCATTAAAGGTAATCGTTTTACCCTTGCCTGCATCCAGCACAACGGTAGAGCCTTTCATCATAAAGAGGTCAGAGCCCGCTTCCTTGCCCGCTTCGCCCTGATGATCTTCATGATTATCGCCGCTGCCGCCGCTTACATCGCCACGATCAAAGCTAGCATTGCCTTTGATGGTCAGCTTGCCGCCTGCGCGGACAAAAATAGAGCCGCCTAGGCCAGAGCCGCCGTTACCGCCGGTTAATGCATTGCCGCCGTCACCGCTGCCGCCGCTGCCTGCGAATAAGCCGCCTTTTCCACCGTCTCCGCCATCGCCCTGGCCGTTGTTATGACTGACGCCATTGCCATTGCTGCCTTCTTTTCCGCCTGTGCCGCCCTGGCCACCGCCCGCGCCAAACCCGCCCACGCCGCCTACGCCGCCATTACCACCATCGCCACCCACTGCGTTTGAATGAGAGTAAGCATCTCCTGCATTACCACCAGCACCGCCAGCGCCACCGCCTAAAAAGGTCTCGCCATTTCCCCCATTTCCGCCGTCTGCACCTGATCCGCCGCCACCTGCTACACCTTTTTCAAGTGCTTCTATAGTCATTGCGGTAAGGTAAGCGGCATCTGCAGCAGCTTTTACTGTGTCAGCTGTAATGTAAACGGCAATTGCGGCTGCTTTGGCTCCAAACATTGGAGCCAGCGCCGCGGTAACAATCCCCGCAGCGGCTGCAGAGGCTGCTGCTGCATTTGAGGCCGCCTCTGCGGCGTCTTTTATTGCTGTTGCAGTATCAAAAACAATATCTGCTGCTGCTTTGATGGTGTCTGCATTGACTGCAGAGCCATCGGAACCATTGCCACCTGAGCCGCCATTCCCGCCATTTTTACCGTCATAGCCTTTGCGGCCATCACTACCATTGCTACCATCAAACCATGCAGAGTCGGAGGCGGCGTTGTCACCGTTTTTACCATCCAGCTTGCCGGAAGGCGCTTTGCTGATGTCATTGAGCGCGCCGCCTGTGGCGCTTGTTCCACCATCCCCACCCACGGCCGAATTGCCCGAGAAATTCACGTTATCCAGTACGACTTCAGCGCCGTTGTTAATAAAAATAGCGCCGCCCAAGCCCGCGCCGCCGCCACTACCATTGCCGCCCTTGGTGGTGAAGTTTTTAACGGTAGCATTCGAGATATTTAACTTGCCTGATTCAACAAAATAACCGCCACCTTCTTCACCATTAATTTCATTATTGCTGTCCGCTGTGGCGGTGTGCTCAGTCGTGATGACCATTTTCGGTGCGGCGGCTGCGCTGCCGAAAATCATCATGCCCGTGACGGCGCAAATGGCTACAGAGATAAATTTACCCTGGGATTTGGTCAGGCGATGCGATAGTTCGATGCGTTTCATGGTGGTCTTTGTAAAAAGTTTCAAAAAAATATCAAGCAAATACGCCGCGCACTTACAAAACATTTGTAAGTTTGTATTAAAAATGAAATATTTGAGTCAAAGCAAAACGGCGGGGCGGTTTAGCTGCTAAGTGCTTGAGTCTGAATGAGCTTTGCTAAAGTGGCTTTTGGCGGAGCGGACAAATGCTTTGCTGGAGGGAATAAATTTTGCTTAAAAAAATGGGGAGTTCGATTAAATAGGATGTATATCCGTAAGCTTTTGTCAAAATTTTTTTTATGCATATGTTGTATAGATGTTTATGATTGCGATTTTGCCAATACCGTCTGTTACTTATGTTGCCCGATCGTCCCGCTGTGTTAGGCCCTTTGTCAGATAAACCCCATGTCTTGATTGTTGATGACTCCGTGGATGAGTTGCGTTATTTGCTTGATGCTTTACGCAGTCAGAATTACCGGCTTAGCGTGGCATTTGACGGGCAGCAGGGCTATCAGCGTGCGCAGGCCAGCCCTCCTGATCTGATTCTGATGGATGTCAATATGCCGAGGGTGGATGGCTATGCCAGCTGCCGTTTGCTGAAGGCCAATCCGCTGTTGATGCATATTCCAGTGCTGTTTTTATCTGCTTCCAATGCGGTGCATGATCGCTTACTAGGCTTTAGCAGCGGGGCGGTCGATTTCATTTGCAAGCCTTTTGCCGCAGATGAAGTGATTGCCCGGGTAGGGGTGCATTTAGAATTAGCGCAGCGTCGCTGCAATGCGCCAAAGTCCATTTCTGAATTAAAAACACCAGATCAGGATGAAGTCTTGTTGGCCGCAGCCGTGCAAATCATTAGTGAGCAGCTCTACCTGCCCTTAACGTTGGCCGATATCGCCAGCCAGATTGGCACTTATGAGAAAAAGCTCAGCAAAATATTTAAAACCCAGATGGGCATGACGGTCTTTGCTTATATCAGGGAACAAAAACTTCGAAATGCCCGGCAGTTGTTGGCTAAAACTCAGATGAGTGTGATTGATATTGCCGAGCAGCTTGGATTTCAAAGTGCATGTAATTTTACAACGGCATTTAAAGAGCATTTCTCGCAAACGCCCTCTGCATTTAGGCAAACAATCAAACTGGCCGGGGCGCATGTGTGAGATTTTTGTTTTACTTTTTGTTTTCGGCTCTTGTGTATGCTGGTCAGGATATTAAGCCCACGGTGGCTTATTTTCCTTTGCAATATCAGTTGATTGAAGATGCAGGTTTACATACACCGGCGCAAATCGATGCGCGGCTACCGGCTGCCCCTGTATTGCAGGGGCCTCAGCATTTGGGGTATTCCAATTCTGTATTCTGGCTGAAACTGAAATTAAATAATGCATCTGATCAGCAGTTAATACGCTGGCTGGATATTGGCGCGCCACGCTGGCAATCAGTGACTTTATATCAGCGTATGCAGGGGCAATGGCGATACATTGCAGACGCAGGTTTGGATACGCCTTTATCCTTGCATCCGGTTAAGGCAAGACAAGCTGTATTTGTGTTGCCTTTAGCGGCAAAACAAAGTGCCGAGTATTTAATCCGGCTGCAAAGCAAAACGTCCATGAATTTTTTGCCAGGATTATGGGATCCGCTGGCTTATAAAGATAAAGAAATAGTGAGCAGCCTTTGGGCAGGCGGGCTGCTTGGCGCATTGATGATTGTTGCGCTTTGCTGTTTTTGTTTATTTGTTTTTATGCGCGATGTGGCTTTTCTTTTTCATGGCCTGGCTGTTTTATTCTTTGTATTAAATGAAAGCTGCATGCGGGGCTATGGCGCTTTTTATCTTTGGCCGGAAAGTACCATCTGGTCGGTTCATTCTTTGTCTTTTTTCGGACAAGTCTGTACTTTGTTTTTTTTATTGTTTGTACGGAATTTTCTGAATCTCCCCGCTTTATTGCCATGGGGAGATACCGTACTTAAGCTGATGCTGGTCTGGAATTCTCTGGCGATACTTGTGGCACAATGCTTTGATTATCAGCTAGGTACCCAGCTGGGCCTAGCGCTTATTCTGATTACCGTACCCATTATTTTGCCAATGTGCATTCAATTAATCCGCAAAGGTGGTTTGGCCATCCGCTATTTTGCAGGGGGTGTGCTGGTTTTAATGACGGGTAATATTTTTAGAGCTTTGGATTTGTTCGGTATTTTAGCCAGTGATCAAGTGCTGGGCGAGCACTATATGCTGATGGTGATTGTGTTTTCTATGCTTTCATTTTTAATGGCGATTGTTGACCGTGTGATGAGGGCTCGGCAGGAAAAAGAAAGTGTTCAGAAAACATTAATTCATACCTTGAATACGCAGCAATCTATCCTTGAAAAAGCGGTGACAGGCAGAACAGCAGAATTAACGATTGCCGTTGATGAGGCTCAGGCTGCCAATCGTTTAAAAACTAAATTATTGGCCTATATCAGCCATGATTTAAGAGCACCTCTTTCTGCCATGATTGCCTCAGCAAAATTAATACGCAAAGATGAATCTTGTTCTGTATTTGCAGAGAAAATTGAGCGCAGTGCCCGGCAGCAATTGGAATTAATTGATGAATTGCTGAGGTTTTCCCATGGCGAAATGGTGGATGAGGATTTGCAATTAAGCGTCGCCTCCATGGAAGAATTTATTACCGATATCTGTGATCAGGCAACCCTGCTGGCGGGTCAGCATCAGAATCGATTTCTTCTTGTGCAAAGGGGTGAAGCACCGTCCGCTGCTTTGGCAGACTGGCGGCGTTTAAGGCAGATTTTGCAGAATTTGCTTTCAAATTCTGCAAAATTTACCCGTTATGGCGTGATTTCATTGAGCACAGAATGGCGATGGCTGGACAGCCAGTTCGGAGTGTTGAAAATTGTGGTGGATGATACGGGGCTTGGTATTAATCAGGCCGATCAGGCGCGAATCTTTTTGCCGTTTGAGCGGATTAAATCTGCTCAATCGCAGGAAGGGCATGGCTTGGGCCTCGCTATTGCCTCTCAAATGGTGAAAAGCATGGGGGGCGAGCTGAAAGTAGAAAGCGCTCTGGAACGCGGTTGTCGGTTTTATTTTAGCCTGAATCTGCAAGCTGCTAATTCGCTGCCCGTGAAGCCCAAGCCTGAAGTCAGCGGCCCCGCTGTAACGCGGGCTAGGGTGCAGCAGTTGCGTGAATTGATTGCCAACGGAGAAGTCACAGAGCTGGAAAACTGGGCCCAAAAAATAGCCGGGCAATCGGCAGAGCATGCCCGGCTAGCCTCGCAAATCCAAGAGGCCATTTATCTTTTGGATTTTACAAAACTTCAGGAATTGGCTGATGGGCTGGTGATGGGTTCTTCACTGAGTCCATAGCTCCTAGCTTAAGCCCGCTTTTGTGCAATCCATTTTTGCACACTAGGCCTTTGCCATTGTTCATTAGCATAGTTCAGCAGCTTTTCTGGCACAGGATCGCCATTTTTAATCAGGCGATTTAGCATCAGTGCCAGATCTGTATCGGCAATGCACCATTGGCCAAATAAATGGGTCTGACCATCCTCAATTAGTAGGCTGGCTGCTGCAATTAGCTTATCTGCGGCGGTTTGGCCTTTGGCAGAAAGGGGGTGATCTGTGGGGGCAAAGAACACCACATTGGTCGAACGCTCGATACGCAAATCCAGTAGGTCGCTGCGTAGCCATGCCTGAATTTGCCGCGCTTTGGCGCGCTGCTGCAGATTTGCCGGATACAGTGCCGCATACTCAGGTGCCGGAAATAGCTCGTCCAAGTATTCGGTAATGGCTGACGATTCAGAGAGCGAGAAATCACCTTGCATCAGTGTGGGGACACGGCTGGTGAGGGATTGCTGGCGATAGGCATTTTGCTGCTGTTCCCCTGCATCCAGATCCAGCGTTTTTACTTCAAAAGGCAGGTCTTTTTCGAACAGAGAAACAAATACCGACATCGCGTAGGGGCTGGTGAAGAGCGAATCTGCATAGAGCGTAAAGGGAATGATGCTCATTCTGGTTTACCTTTTTTGGGTTAAAGGGCTACGTTGTTTTACATCTGGCCATTATAAAGACATCTGTAAATTGCCCATTTCTGAATGCATAGTTTTTGCAAAGCCCTTCTTTGATAAAACCGTGCTTTTCATACAGGGCGAGGGCAGCGAGGTTGTCGGTGTATACAGAAAGCTCGATGCGGCTAATGGCCTGCCATTGCTCGGCGATTTCTATCGCTGCACGCATTAAAGCATCGGCCACGCCTTGCCTGCGCGCACTGGTTTTTACTGCCATGCCAATATCGGCCACATGCTTGCGGCGTGGGTTTTGTTCGATATGCAGGCCCAGTTGACCAAGAACTTCTTCTCCTGATACGGCCACGAGGCTGATTGCGCCTGTGTGGCTCTGCCCCAGCCGGGCTTCCCACAACTCAGCCGCTGGATAGGGGCCTTGCAGTGTGGCGGAGTAGTTGCTTGGCTCCGCGTAGAGTTGGCGAATCTGCTCTATATCTTTTTTTTCGCTGTGCCGGATGATGTGCATGGCGGCCTCTTTATCTTTGATGATATGTAAGCAGAGTGTATCAAAGCGCTTTGTTTTTGGTCAGGTATTTAAATAGGCAAAACTGTTTTGTGGTGTTTTCTAGGTGCTACCTTCTTTTTTCTGGGTAGTTTATGGTAATAGTTCTCGTTCATTGTCTTTAAAAATGAATGGCATAATAGAAACGACGGGGCATAAAAGCATGATGCAATGCCCCTTGTGTTTGATTGAGTTGCTGACACACACATTTATTATTGATTCTAAGAGGGCTGTTTTTTTGATTGAGTTGAAACTGAATAATCTGGCGGGTGTTCTGGGTGGCGTTTTGCTGCTGTTTTTTAACATCCATGCGTTTGCTGCGGGTAATAAGGTGGCGCTTGCATCCACACCGGCAGAACGCGTTCTGGCGAAGCCTTTGTTTCATTCTGCTAGCGCAGCGCATAGTGCGCCGCTGGTGATTGACCGGGGTTTATTCAGGCAATTAAGCGTGGCCCCTGATGCAAGTATGTTGCCTGATGCCAAAGCAAAACGGGCTGAAAAAAAGCGCGTGTTGAAAGAGTCCGCTATGGCCAGTGCATTAAGACAATATGAGAAAGAAGAAAATCAGAGGCGCAGGGAGCGCGCTATTGATGCCTCACGCAAGCAGGCTGCAGTGGCAAATGCACTGCGGGAAAGGGGGTGTGATCAGCCGCCATTAGTCACTCAGTCGGAATGCGTTGCTGCGGTTAATCAGCTTTCTGCCCTGGGTGCTTTGAGGTTGCCAAAACAGCCTGTGGGAACGATGGGTGGGTTTGATTCAGACGTGCCGCCCAGCGTAGGGGGCTACTGTGATGATAATGGAAAGTGTGATACCTACACTTATTGATCAGGGGGCTGGTATTCGTGGAGCACGATGCGGTTGTGTTTAATAAAAGGAGCGGGTGTGTTTACTACGTTTAGAAAAAGTACTTATGGGGTTGGGGTGTCGGGTTTATTTGTTCTATGCCTGAGCCCGTTAAGTTTTGCGGCTGAAGTGTCTGCCCCATCTGTAAGTATTGCATTAAGTCAGCCAGCACAGGGTGCAGCGGATGCACAAACGAGTAATGCCCCTCTGGCGCATGCCATTGCCGCACAAGCTGCGGCTCACGCAGAGCTTGAGTTGCCTGCATCCTTGGGGTTTGGCCATAAAGGGGAGGATCAGCAGGGTGAAATTGTGATTGATCACCGCATGTTTAAGCGTCTGCGCACGGCAAAAGATGCTGATGTTTTGCCTAGTTCAAAGGAAAAGGCGTTACAAGAGAGCAAAGAGATGCGCTCGAAACTTGAAAAAAGTGCTTTTGCAGAGGCTTTGGAAAAGGCTGAGCAAGAAGAAGAGGCCCGCGCTGATCGGGCAAAAAGAGAACAAAATTATTTAGAAATGCAGCAGATGCAGCGATACGAGTGTAACTCTGTGCCAAATCAATATAAGTGCGCGCCTCAGGTGAGTGGTGTGCCTTTTTCTCAGCGGGGGCGTTTATTTCCCTGAGCGTGTGATCGCGCGGGAAAATGCTTATTTAATCATCAGCAAAAAGTAAGTGATCGGTGGGATAAGTAGCCCCATGCCGGATAAAAGCATTTTCCCTGGCCACGCCGCAATCTGCCAGCGGCGCAGGCAATACACGGCCGCCAGCGGAAAAACAGCCAGCATGCCTGCAGCCCATAGCCAGTTTTTATGCCCCAATGCGGTCATTAAAGACACCATCAGCCCCACAAAACACAGCGCTACACCAATAGAAAACACAATCACAAGTAGGCCAATCAGCCAAGGTGAAGTAAGAAGAAGCACGGTTTTGTCCCTGTGTTTAATCGTGATGCGGGCAAGCTTAAAAGAGTTGCCTGCCCGGCATTTCTTAGATGGCGTAGCTGTCCGGGCGCTCTGGTGTGCCTTCCGATTGGGTCAGAATTTCATAGCCAGTTTCGGTCACTAAAATGGTGTGTTCCCATTGTGCGGACAGGCTGCGGTCTTTGGTGACGATGGTCCAGCCATCGCTCATACCTTTGATGTCGCGCTTGCCCGCATTAATCATGGGCTCAATCGTAAAGATCATACCTGCCTTCATTTCCGGGCCGGTGCCCGCTTTGCCATAGTGCAAAACTTGCGGATCTTCATGAAATTTTGTGCCGATGCCATGGCCGCAGAATTCACGCACCACGGAGTAACCCGCGCCTTCGGCGTACTTCTGAATGGCCGCACCAATATCGCCAAAGCGTGCGCCAGGCTTAACCTGATCAATCCCAATCCACATGGCGTTATAAGTGACTTTAGCAAGGCGGCGCGCGGGAGCTGAAACATCGCCCACCAGATACATACGGCTGTTATCGCCGTGGTAGCCATCTTTGATCACGGTAATATCTAGATTTACGCAATCGCCGCTCTTGAGCGGCTTGTCGGCAGGAATGCCGTGGCAAACCACCTGATTGACCGAAGTGCAAATCGCTTTTGGATAAGGCGTGTAGCCTGGCGGGCAGTAGTTGAGCGGCGCAGGAATAGTGCCCTGCACATCGCGCATATATTCGTGGCAAAGACGATCGATTTCAGCCGTGGTAACGCCCACTTTTACAAATGGGGTAATGTAATCCAGTACTTCGCTGGCTAATTTGCCAGCAACGCGCATCTTGGCGATGTCGTCGGCGTTTTTAATAACAATGCTCATGATGTGGGCCTCAAAATAGCGAAGAGAGTGCTGGCAGTGCCGGCCTCTCTTCGGGGTGTTCTTTAATGATAGTAATTCTTGTGCCTTAGCGCTTATTGGCTTCTGGCAGCACAATGTTTACTTCTAATACTTCAAAGTCATCTTTGCGATCAAGCTGCACAATGATGTCTTCTGGATTGATTGCCACGTATTTAGAAATGACGGCAATCAGTTCTTTTTGCAATTGGGGCAGATAATCCGGGGTATTTCTACCGTTTCTTTCATGCGCCAGAATAATCTGCAGGCGTTCGCGTGCTACGGACGCCGTTTTTTTCTTTTCACCAAAGAAATAGCTCAAAATAGACATGCATTAACCCCCGAATAACCGTTTCCAGAACGGTGCCTTGGGTGTTTCAATAAAACGCAATGGACGCTCTTCACCCAGGAAACGGGCGACCACATCTTTGTAAGCCTCAGAAACATCGCTGCCCGCCAAGTGAATGGCCGGGCTGCCCGAGTTAGACGCTTGCAAGACGCTTTCGGATTCTGGAATCACACCAATCAATTTAATACGCAGCAGATGCTGCACATCATCCAGCGATAACATTTCGCCAGAATCAACACGCTTCGGACTATAGCGGGTAATCAGCAAATGTGTTTTTACCGTGCCACCGTCTTCGGCTCGTTTGGATTTTGCATCCAAAATACCAATGATACGGTCGGAATCACGTACGGAAGAGACTTCCGGGTTGGTGACCACAATGGCTTCTTCGGCAAAATACAGCGCCATAAACGCGCCGGTTTCGATGCCGGCTGGGCTGTCGCAAATAATGTAATCAAAGCCGGTGTGTTCAAGTTCTTTCAGAACTTTCTCTACGCCTTCTTTGGATAGTTCGTCTTTATCGCGGGTTTGCGATGCGGGCAGGATGTAAAGATTGTCACAATTTTTGTCTTTAATCAGCGCCTGATTCAGCGTGGCTTCGCCTTTGATAACGTTTACAAAATCGTAAACAACACGGCGCTCGCAGCCCATGATTAAATCGAGATTGCGCAGGCCCACATCAAAATCAATGACGGCGGTTTTAAAGCCGCGCAAAGCTAGGCCGGAAGCAAAGCTCGCGCTGGTAGTGGTTTTGCCCACGCCTCCCTTGCCGGATGTGATAACGATGATTTTTGCCACTGTAAATCCCCTGAATTTTTTATTTAATTAGTTTCGCTTAAAGCTTCGATCACGATTTTTTCCTGATCGAGATAAATTTGTGCCGGCTTGGTTCTGATTGAACTAGGCAGGTCTTCTTGCAATGAGCGGTAAATGCCGGCAATTGAAACCAGCTCTGCTTCCATGCAGGTAGTAAAAATTCTGGCCTGATTATCGCCTTTTGCGCCTGCCAGTGCACGGCCGCGTAAGGGCGCATAGACGTGAATGTTGCCATCTGCAATGACTTCGGCTCCTGCAGACACCAATGCCAGCACAATTAAATCGCCACCCTTGGCATAAACCTGCTGCCCGGTTCGTACCGGGCGGGTAATGACCAGTGCCGGAGGAGGGGGCGGCGCTTTATTGACGGCAGGCAGGGGGGCAGAGATTGAATCGTCTTGTAAAACAACCAATCCTGCGGCCGATGCGGCTAACTTTTGATCGCTGTTGCCGCCATGCACGGCAATGGGCAGTAGGCTGAATTGCTGCAAAAGCCGCACCAGCGTGCCCATTTCAAGCGCAGAAGGCAGCTCGGGCAGGCTGGTGAAATCAATAATCAGTTGTTCGCCCGCTAAAAAGTGCTCGCGCCCGCCCAGTTTTTCAAACAGAGCGGCTTCTAATTTTGCAGGGTCAAGTGTGGCCGGGACGAAAGACAGTAGTTTAATGCTGCTGCTTTTAAATTCAAAAATGCTGTCTAAATCAGTAGCAGGATTTGTCATGCGCGTAAGCCAGGTAAGCGTTTGATCGGTGAAGTGTGAGAGTTTACCGTGTAGCGCTACGTCAAGGAAGCTGTGTTATGGCGTAAGCGCAAATGAATGATATACGGGGCCGGGGCTGATGCTTCATATCCACAGTTTGCGGGATTTTGTGCAGTGGGCAAGGCCCACTGCCGTCACTTTTAATACGTGCGTCTTACAAGGCCCGTTCTGTGCATGATGGTGGTGGCCAGCTCTTCAATCGACATCCTGGTGGTATTAAGGTAGGGCACGCCCACATGGCGCATCAGGGCTTCGGCTTCTGCGATTTCAAAACGGCAGTTTTCAACGGATGAATACTTGCTGGCGGGTTTTCTTTCTTCGCGGATTTCGCCAAGGCGCTCAGGCTCAATGGTTAAGCCAAATAATTTGTTTCTGTAGGGGAGTAGCAATTTGGGCATGGTATGGTTGCCAAAATCTTCGGGAGTCAGCGGGTAGTTAGCGGCTTTAATCCCAAATTGCAGCGCCAGATAGAGGCAGGTTGGTGTTTTTCCTGATCTGGAAACGCCAACCAAAATCAAATCGGCTTCAGATAAATCTCTGGGCATCACGCCATCGTCGTGGTTGAGCGTGAAATTAACCGCGTCGATTCGGTTTTTGTATTCTTCAAAATTAACAATCGCATGCGATTTACCTACGGTATGCGATGAATCCTGGCCAAGCTCAGCTTCTAAGGGGCCGATAAACATTTCAAAGAAATCGATCACCAGTGCTTCAGGAACGTGGGTCAGCTTGCGGATCACCGGATCAACCACCGTACTGAAAACCAGCGGCCTGCAGCCATCAATCACGGAATGCTTGCGGATTTCCAGTGCGACTTCCATGGCTTTGGCCGGGGTGTCCACATAGGGAAGAGTGACGCGATGGAAGGTAACGTCTTCAAATTGCGTAAGCAGTGAGTGGCCGAGCATTTCGGCAGTAATACCAGTTCGATCGGAGACAAAGAAAGCCGTTCGACGCATCGTAAATCTCCAAATATTTAAGCGTATAAAGCTTACCGATTGGCTTTCGGTAGGCTGTCCGTAAAAGCATGTTTTGCAATAAAAAACGCGATTCTGAGGTGTTTCACGCACTTTTTATTTCGATAGTAAGCTTTTCGTCTAAAAATGCAAGAAAACTGTTGTAAGGCAAGTCTTGAGTACAGCCAGGGAATAATTCCGTCTGTGCACAAGTAATGGATTTTCCTGTAATGGTTTATCCTGAGTTTTCTCTGGGCGCTCTCAGCCTAAAATGCACTCAGTTTATCGCAACGCAACATTTCAATAAGGCCCGCACCATGTCCGAACGCTATGTGATCGATTTCGCTCATCTGCGCATGCACGATGTAGAACAAGTAGGCGGTAAAAACGCCTCGCTCGGTGAGATGATCTCTCAGCTTACAGAAAAAGGCGTTCGTGTACCCGGTGGTTTTGCGACCACCGCTGCAGCATACCGGCAATTTCTGGCCCAACAAGGGCTTGCGGATCGTATCGATGCGATCATGAGCACCTTGGATGTCGATGATGTCCGTGCGCTTGCCACGGTAGGTAAGCAAATTCGTAGCTGGATTTTGGAAACGCCTTTCCCCGAACAATTAGAAGCCGAGATTCGTGAGCATTATAAACTGCTTGGCGACGATGTAACTGTTGCAGTGCGATCTTCTGCGACCGCCGAAGATTTACCTGATGCATCATTTGCGGGTCAGCAAGAAACATTCTTGAATATCCGTGGCTTTGAAAATGTTTTAGTGGCGATGAAAGAAGTCTTTGCATCCCTCTACAACGACCGCGCTATTTCCTACCGCGTACACAAAGGCTTTGATCATAAACTGGTCGCCTTGTCTGCAGGTATTCAGCGCATGGTGCGCTCGGACGTGGGCGCTGCCGGCGTGTTATTTACCATTGATACCGAAACCGGTTTTGATCAGGTGGTGTTTGTCACGGCCTCTTATGGCCTTGGCGAAACCGTGGTGCAGGGTGCGGTTAATCCTGATGAGTTTTACGTGCATAAGCCAACGCTGCGCGCTGGCCGCCCGGCGATTGTGCGTCGCCATTTAGGCGGTAAAGCCATCAAGATGGAATTCGATCTTGAAGCGGTTGCAGGCAAATCTGTTAAAACCGTTGATGTTGATCCAGCTGAGCGTCGTAAGTTTTCGATCAGCGATGCAGAAGTAGAAGAATTGGCTGGCTACGCCCTGACGATTGAAGAACACTATGGCCGTGCCATGGATGTGGAATGGGGCCGCGACGGGATTGATGGCAAGCTCTACATCCTGCAAGCGCGCCCGGAAACAGTGAAATCGCAAGAAAGCAATGCCGAAAAACTGACCAAATTCCGCATGCTGGAAAGCGGCAAGGTGCTGGCTGAAGGCCGCTCCGTAGGGCAAAAAATTGGCCAGGGCCGTGTTCGTGTGATTCGTGACGTGTCTGAAATGGACCGTGTAGAAGCAGGTGATGTGCTGGTTTCTGATATGACCGATCCTGATTGGGAGCCGGTTATGAAACGTGCTTCGGCCATCGTGACCAACCGTGGTGGCCGTACCTGCCACGCCGCAATTATTGCGCGTGAATTAGGTATTCCGGCCGTGGTAGGGTGTGGTGACGCAACTCGCGTCTTAAAAGAAGGTGATCTGGTCACCGTATCATGTGCCGAAGGCGATACTGGTAATGTCTACGAAGGGATTCTGAAGTTTGAGCGTATGGATACTTCGCTCAGTCATATGCCAGAATCGCCCGTTAAAATTATGATGAACGTGGGTAACCCAGAGCTGGCGTTTGAATTTTGCCAGTTGCCGAATGAAGGCGTGGGCTTGGCGCGTTTAGAATTTATCATTAACCGCATGATTGGCGTGCATCCAAAGGCACTGCTGGCCTACCCACATTTGCAGCCTGAGCTGAAAGCGCAGGTTGAAGAGCGTATTGCGGGCTATCGCACGGCCGTTGATTTTTATGTTGATAAGCTGGCTGAAGGGATTTCCACGCTTGCTGCTGCTTACTCGCCGAAAAAAGTCATTGTGCGCTTGTCAGACTTTAAGTCGAACGAATACGCTAATTTGATCGGTGGTACAGAATACGAGCCACACGAAGAAAACCCGATGATTGGTTTCCGTGGTGCAGCGCGCTATGTGGATAAGAGCTTCCGTGATTGCTTTGAGCTGGAATGCCGCGCCGTTAAAAAAGTACGCGATGTAATGGGCCTGACCAATGTGGAAGTGATGATTCCCTTTGTCCGAACCCTGAAAGAAGCCGAATGCGTGATCGAATTGCTGGAGCGTAATGGTCTGAAGCGTGGCGAAAACGGCTTGCGTGTGATCATGATGTGCGAGATTCCTGCTAATGCGGTGCTGGCTGATCAATTCCTTCACTTCTTTGATGGGTTCTCGATTGGCTCTAACGACATGACTCAGCTGACGCTGGGGATTGACCGTGATTCAGGTGGCCCGGTTTCAACTTCTTTTGACGAGCGTGATGATGCGGTGAAAGCCATGTTGTCGATGGCGATTAAAGCCTGCCGCAAAGCCAATAAATACGTGGGGATTTGTGGCCAAGGCCCATCGGATCACCCTGATTTCGCGCAGTGGCTGGTAGAAGAAGGAATCGAAACGATTTCTCTGAATCCAGATACCGTAGTGGAAACATGGTTGTATTTATCAGGTGCAGCAGCAAAATAAGCTGAACAGCCCCTTTTATTAAAGGAAAGGGGCTGTTTAGCATTGCAATTAATACGCTTGAGTATTGAATAAAGCATCAGCGGCGGGTTACGATACAAAATCGGACCCGCCGTTTTTATGTTTATTTAAATAAGGAAAGAATATGTCCCATACCCGCGCCGATTTTGACCAGTATATGGTCCCTAATTACGCCCCCGCAGCCTTTGTACCGGTGCGCGGTGCGGGCAGCCGAGTTTGGGATCAGACTGATCGCGAGTATGTGGATTTAACCGGTGGAATTGCGGTGAATGCCCTTGGGCATTGCCATCCGGCGCTGGTGGCTGCGCTGAACGAGCAGGGCAGTAAGCTCTGGCATCTCTCTAACGCCTTTACCAATGAGCCTGCGCTTGACCTGGCCCAAAAGCTGGTTGATGCCACGTTTGCTGATCGCGTGTTCTTTTGTAACTCGGGCGCTGAAGCCAATGAAGCGGCGCTTAAATTAGCCCGCCGCGCCGCAATTGAGCGTTTTGGTGATAAAAAACACAAAGTATTGTCAGCGCTGAATTCATTTCATGGCCGTACCTTTTTTACTGTCTGCGTGGGTGGGCAGCCTAAGTATTCCGACGGTTTTGGCCCAAAGCCAGCCGGTATTGAATACTTTGAATACAATAATCTGGCCGCTTTAGAAGCGCTGATCGACGACGAAACCGCTTGCGTCATTATCGAGCCCATTCAGGGCGAGGGCGGTGTGTTGCCTGCGACGGCCGAGTTTATTGCTGGCGTGCGTGCCCTCTGTGATAAACACCATGCCTTTCTGATTTTTGATGAAGTGCAAAGCGGTGCTGGTCGTACCGGCAGCCTTTATGCTTATCAGGAATACGGCGTGGTGCCGGATATTCTGACTAGTGCCAAAGGCATTGGCGGTGGCTTTCCTCTGGGCTGCATGCTTACCACTACCGACATCGCCAAGCATCTGGCTGTAGGTACGCATGGCACGACTTATGGTGGCAATCCTTTGGCTTGTGCAGTAGGTAATGCTCTGCTGGATGTGGTGAATACACCTGCTGTGCTGGAGGGCGTTAAAGCCAGACGTGAGCTGTTTGTGGCGGGTATTGCCAAAATCAACGCGCAATATCCAGTATTTGACGAAGTGCGCGGCATGGGCTTATTGATTGGTGCAGAGCTTAAGCCCGCTTTTGCTGGCAAGGCTAAAGATTTATTAAATCTGGCGGTTAAAGAAGGCCTGATGATTTTAATGGCTGGCCCGAATGTCATCCGCTTTGCGCCTTCTTTAGTGATTACAGAAGCGGATATCAGCGAGGGAATGCAACGCTTTGAGCGGGCTGTGGCGGCTTTTGTTGCTGCGTAAAGACTGAATTGATTAAAACGCCTCATCAGAGGCGTTTTTTTTGCCTGTAACTTTCATTATCCCTATGCTTGGTAAGCTTCAAGAAGGGTTTTCGTGTTTTTTTGTTATAAAAACCAGATTAAGCAGCCAGAGCTTGATGTTATGCGCTTCTTAGCTATCTTCAAGGAGGTGTCAGTATAAAGTTGGGTAAAGCAGGAGCCGGGAAAGGAAGATGTTCAGATACTTGATTCGATATCCTTTGATGTTGTTGTTGATGCTGCTACCCGGCTTGGGGCGGGCAGAGGAATACGCTGAGCAAGATCTGTTTTCGCTGAGTGGCTTTGCCACCTTGGGCGCGGTTTATAACAGCACCGATCAGGCCGATTTTTTACGAGATTTATCGCAGCGGGAAGGTGCAGGTTACACACGGCAGCTTGATTTTGGCTTGGATTCCTTATTAGGCCTGCAGCTGGATGCAAAAATTAATGCAGAAGTTTCTGCATCGGCTCAGCTTCTCAGCCATCGGCGCTATGACAATAGCTACACCCCTGAATTAAATTGGGGTTTTGTTAAATATACCCCAAATGACAGTGTGCAAGCGCGTATCGGGCGGCTGGGTTTTGATGTGTATATGCAGGCAGACTCAAGGAGTGTGGGGTATTCCTATTTGCCGGTGCGCCCGCCGGTGGATTATTACGGTGGCTTGCCTATCAGCTATCTGGATGGCGTGGATGTTGTTTTAAAACATCCCATAGGAGAGGGCATTGCGCGGCTTGAATTAGCCATGGGCTATGCCCGCGAAAAGCTTCCCGTTCAGGGTTCAGATCACTCACTGGATTTAAGTGGCTCACCGCTCTGGGGTGGGTATTTAGATTATCAATTACAAAACTGGCAATTCAGAGTGGGCTATGCCCGCTTAAATTTGGAAAATGAATTACCCGATTTAGATCTGTTGCTAAATGTATTGCGCTCGCCTCAGCTTCAGTCCTTTCCTGGCCCTGCACAATTTGCAGACGATGCCATGATTAAAGGGAAAATGGTTGAATTTATCTCAGCCGGTATGATTTATGATAATGGTCCTTTGCAAATTCAGCTGATGCTGCGCAGATTATTAGCGACCACCATTTCTTACCCGGATAATGATGCCGGATATTTAATGCTGGCTTATCGCGTTGGCCCGTTTACCCCCTATGTTTCTTATTCCATCGTCAAACCTAAAGTCATTAAGCACGATGTGGGGTTGCCAGATATACCTGCATTTTCTCAGGTTAATGGTTTATCTAGGCTGATTCAGCCTTATCCTTTGAACGATCAATCTACCTATTCTTTGGGTGTGCGTTACGATGTAATGCGCAATTTAGATCTTAAATTTCAAGTCGATCGGGTTGATGGCCGGGATTCATTTCAGTGGGCAAATAAACAGCCTAGCTGGGATGGACGCGCAACCATTTACAGCTTGACCTTAGATTTTATTTTCTAAGGTGATCTTGATGAGAAACCTCTTTTTCTTTATCAGCCTTTTATTTGCAAATATAGCGTGGGGTAGCGATTGGGTAGTGATTGTGCATCCTAATAGCGGCGTTACACAATTGAGCAAAGCAGAAGTTATTAATATCTTTATGGGCCGCTATCGTAAATTTCCATCCGGGCAAAGCGCAATGCCTTTGGATGTACTGCACCCTGTATCAGGAAGAGAGCAATTTTATCGTGGTTTATTAAATAAGGAATTAGCCGAGGTCGATTCTTATTGGGCCCGGCTTAAGTTTTCAGGGCAGGTTGCCCCGCCCTTGCTCATAGAAAACAGTGATGCAGTGATTCAAATGGTGGCAAGTAATATTAATTATATAGCCTATTGCGATAAGAGTAAGGTCACCGACAAAGTGAAAGTTGTTTTTGATTTTAACCGGTGATAAAAGCGATATGCCTTTGTTTTTTGCAAATTTCGCAAAGCGATTGGTATGCTGAATGTATTTAGTACCAGCTTGGTTTTTCGCAGCGCAGCTATTGTGCTTTGTATCGCCTTACTTGCCGGTGCTGTTTTCTCAGGTATGACTTATGTGGTAATGGCAAAAAAAGAGCGCGCTCAGCATCAAATACGCATGAATGAATTACTCAGTACGGTTGAAGACACCGTAAAAATAGCCTGTTTTTTAAATGATAAAAATTTGGCCGCAGAAGTCGGGCGGGGCCTGCTTAAAAATCATTTTATCAGCCAGGTAATGATTCAGAATGACAGTCATATTCTGGCTCAGGTAGGCGAGGTTAAAGAAGATTTACAATTATTAGGTGGCGGGCAAATCGTACGGCAAGTCACATCGCCATTTAATTCCCAGGAAGTGGTTTGCAAAATCATGCTGGATTTAAATCCGGATGTGATTCAGCAAAGCGTGGCCGAGCGCTCCTTGCTGGTGGTTTATTTACTGCTGATGCAGGCTTTTGTTGTAGCCTGCGCGGTAGTGCTGATGGTCCTTAAATTGATTACCCGGCCCATTAAAAACATCTCTGACCGTTTGCATCATTTATCTGCTGAATTAGGCGCAAAATTAAATATTCCTGCCGGACATCAGCACGATGAAATTGGGCGGTTGGTTGATGACGTTAATGCATTATTAAACCGCCTTGTGATGATTTTAGATGATGAGCGCAATTTGCGAATTCAGCGTGGGATTGAAGAAAAGAAATTCAGGGCCATTTTTGAAAATGCTGAAACCGGTATTTTTGTTGTAGATCGTTTTGGCCGTTTATATTCTTATAATCGGGCCTTTGCCCGTGTGCTTGGGCTGAAAGAGCCCTCGCTGTCTCATTCCCCTGTCAGAATGCTGCAGGAATATATGGGAGAAGCTTCGGCTAAATGTTGCGAGTTGATTGAATTATCGCTGAGAGAAAACAAAGGCGTAAGTGAAGATATTTTTGTGTCTTTTATCGAGGAGAAAGAAAATAAATGGCTGAGCTTGGTGCTAAATCCGATTGAAGAAGATATGTTGCAGGGTTTGTTAAATGATATATCCGATCGGAAAAGGGTAGAAGAATCAACCCGGCAATTAGCCATGACATTAAGAGAGGCCAAGTTGGCCGCAGACAGGGCTAATCAGACAAAAAGTGACTTTCTGGCGAATATGAGCCATGAAATACGCACCCCCCTGAATGCTATTCTGGGGTTTTCTGCCTTACTGCTGGATACCGAACTGACCCCACAGCAAAAGGACTTTTTAGAATCAATTAATACCGGCGGAGATGCATTATTATCACAAATTAATGATTTGCTGGATTTTTCTAAAATTGAAGCGGGTAAATTAGAGCTGGAATATATTGATTTTGATTTGCGCCGCTCTATTGAAGAATCACTGGAGTTAGTGGCCGCTAAAGCCGTTGAGAAAAGATTGGAATTGGTCGGCCTTGTTGATCCTTCGGTTCCATGGCGGCTGAATGGCGATCCGGTGCGGCTGAGGCAGATTGTTTTAAACCTGCTTAATAATGCGATTAAATTTAGCTCTGCTGGCCCTGTATTAATCCGAGTCAGGGCACAGGCGGTATATCATGATCAATATCAATTGCATATCGAAGTGGAAGATCATGGTATTGGAATTGATCCAGAAATAAGAGCGATTTTATTTCAGCCTTTTTCTCAGGCAGATGCCTCCACGACGCGTCGTTTTGGTGGAACAGGGCTTGGGCTTTCAATCTGTAAACGTCTTGCGGAAGCGATGGGCGGAAAAATAGATGTGATCAGCGAGCCCAATAAAGGCGCTACTTTCTGGTTTGAAATTATATTAAACCGTGCCAAGGTTAATGTGTTACCGCCTTCTTTGCCATTAAGTTTAAAAGGAAAGCGGGTTTTAATTGTGGATGATTTAGCAGCAAACCGGGAATTACTCTCGCTGCAATTGCAATCTATGGGTTTAGAAACCGAAGCTTTTGGCTCGGCTGTGGCGGCTTTACTCAGGCTCAATGAAGGTAATGATTTTAGTGTGGCCTTTCTGGATGGCCATATGCCTTATATGGATGGCTTCTCGCTGGCTAAATCCATTAATGCAATGCCTGCCCATGCCGATATGCCGCTGGTGTTGTTAAGCTCTATTGGCGGCGTGGGGCAAACGGGTATGGCTCAGCAGGCAGGATTCACCGCGTTTTTAAGTAAACCGATTCGCACATCGCAATTATACGGTTGCCTAGAAGTGGTGTTTAGTTTGTCCGAGGGAAAGCCTCCCGCGCGTGAATTGCTGACAATGGGTGTGATTGAAGAGCAAAGGGCGGTGATTAAGCCCTATTTATTGCTGGCAGAGGATAATTTATTAAATCAGAAAATTGCCGTATTAATGCTAGAGAAAATGGGTTTCCGGGTTGATGTGGTGGGCGATGGTTTGGCCGCTGTGAAAGCCGTTGAGCAGCAAAATTATGATTTGGTGCTGATGGATTGCCAGATGCCGGAAATGGATGGTTTTGAGGCGACACGTACAATCCGTAATTTAGAAAATGATAAAAAAAATATAGTTATTCTAGCCCTGACCGCAAATGCCTTTAAAGAAGATATGCGGCGTTGCCTTGATGCAGGCATGAATGGATTTTTATCTAAGCCCATCAGCATTGATGCGCTGCAATTAGAAATAGAAAAATGGCTGCCTGTGAAATACATCCAGGGCCATTTATAAAGCCGGTATTGAGCCGGCTTTATTTTGGATTTTTTATTGCAGTGCGCTTTCTCCTCCCAAAGCTTTATACAGGGCGACTTGCGCCAGAAGCTGATCCCGTTTTGCGGCAATCAGCTCCAGCCTGCCATTAAATAAGTTTCTCTCGCTATCAAGCACCGTTAGGTAATCGCTGTAGCCATTGTCGTAGCGCATGATGGCCAGTTTGAGCTGGCGTTCTAAGGCCTTGATCTGGCGCTGCTGCCCTTGGGTTTTTTTCATGCTGAACTGGCGGCTTTTCAGTGCAGCCAAGGTGTCGGCAAAGGCATTTTGAACGGCAAGCTGGTAGCCTGCTGCTGCGGCTTTATCTTTTGCCTTGGCCTGATCAATTTGCGCTGCGTTGAGGCCCCCGTCAAACAGGGGCATGGAAAGATTGCCCGCAAATTGCCAGGTTTTGCTGCCCGCAGCAAATAAATCAGTTAAAGGATGGCTGGCCACACCCAGCAGACCGGATAAGGAAATGCGCGGAAACCATGCCGCACGGGCCGCGGCTACTTCTGCATGGCTGGCACGCAGCGTGGCTTCTGCTTGGGCAATGTCGGGCCGACGCAGCAAGAGGTCTGATGGAATACTCGCTGTGATAGGGCTGCTGTTGTTGATTTCGCTGATGCTTTTGCCGCGCGGAATACCTGCTTCAATCAGCGCTCTGGGGGAAAGGCCGCAGAGCACAGAGAGTGCGCTTTCTAATTGGGCAATCTGGCTTTGGTACTGAGGCACAATGGCTTGTGCGGTGGCCAGATCGCTTTCTGCCTGACGGGTTTCCAGCTCGCTGATCAGCCCGCCCTTAAAACGGGTTGTTTGTAGGGAAAATGCTTTTTGGCGGGCTTCTGCGGTTTGCTTTGCCACGACCAGCTGTGCATCTGAGGCGCGCAAATTAATATAGCTTTGGGCTACGTCTGCTATGAGCGCCAGCTGCAGGCCAGTATGTGCGGCCTGGCTGGATAAAAACTGTTGCCTTGCCGCCTCGGTTTCATTGGCCAGCCGGCCCCATAAGTCCAGCTCCCAGCTTGCTGCGCCAGCTAGGTGAAATCGGGCAGGCACATCATCGCGCTGACGCTGCGTACCGGCTTGTAAATTAAGGCTCGGCCATTCTGCAGACTGACTGATGCCTAAGCGGGCACGGGCTTCATCTATATTCGCCACGGCCATGGCCAGGCTGGCATTGTGCTGCAAAGCCTGGCCGATCAATGTATTAAGTACTGGGTCGTTAAAGCTGGCCTCGCCAGGATCTGCTAGAGGAAGCGCGTTTTGCATCCGGGGCAGATCAAGCTTGGGCAGGGTTTGTTCAGGACTGATGGCACATGCGGTGCAAAGCAGGGCCAGTAGGCTGGCAATCAGGGAGTGTTTCATCGTGAAGATCTCAAGGTGTGCGCCTGCCGTTACCAGCAGGCGCGCGGGCTTATTGGCCTGAGGACTGGTTTTTCCTGAACCCCATAATCAGGCGGAAAAACAGCGGAATAAAGAAAATGGCAATAAAGGTAGCGGCCAGCATGCCGCCAATTACGGGCGTCCCTAAGGAATGTCGGCTGTTTGCCCCCGCGCCGCTGGAGGTAATTAGCGGCACGCAGCCTAGAATAAAGGCCAGCGAAGTCATTACAATCGGCCTGAAGCGCAGCCTTGCTGCCTCGATGGCCGCATCAGATAAACTCATGCCTTCTTTGAATTTCATCACGGCAAATTCCACAATCAGAATGGCGTTTTTAGCGGCCAGACCGATCAGCGTCACCATGCCAATCTGAAAATACACATCGTTATTCATATCCCGCAGATACGCTGCCAGCAGCGCACCAAAGAGCGCGAAGGGTACGGCGGTAATCACGGCAAACGGCAAACTCCATCTTTCGTATTGCGCCGCTAAAATTAAAAACACCATCACAATGCCAAGTAAAAAGGCAATGCCGGCTGTGCCGCTGGCTTCTTTCTCTTGGTAAGCGCTGCCTGTCCAAGCAAGGGTGTAATCGCTGCTGAGCGCGGTGGCGGTTACGCTTTCCATCGCCTTGATGGCTTCTCCTGAGCTAACACCTGGCGCTGGTTGGATCATGATTTTGGCCGCGCCAAAAATATTAAAGCGCTCGACTAGCTCCGGCCCACTGGTGTCTTTAATGCTGACTAGGCTGGTGAGTGGAATCATGTCGCCTTTGGCAGATCGCACAAAAATATTCGCCAGATCTTTAGGACGTTTGCGATATTGGGCTTCAGATTGCAGCTGTACCTTGTAAGTGCGGCCAAAGCGGTTGAAATCATTGATATAGAGCTGGCCTAGGGTGGCTTGCATGGTGCTGAATACATCGTTGATATTCACACCCAACGCCTTGGCTTTTTCGCGATCCAGATCAACAAAATATTGCGGCACATCGGCGCGAAAAGTGGTGGTGACCTTGGCAAACTCAGGGCGTTTTTTTGCCGCTTCAATCAATTTTTGTGCCGCCGTGCTGAGCGCCTGCGAGCCTTCACCATTACGGTCTTGCAAATAGCCTTCTAAGCCGCCGGTAGTCGACATACCCATAATCGGCGGCGGGGTAAAGGCGGCGATCAGCCCGTTTTGGATAGAGCGGGCGTTTTGCATCACTTTTTCTGCCAGCGAAAACGAATCCTGCCCATGGCCCTTACGTTCGTCCCATGGCTTGAGCGTGACAAAGCTGGTGGCGTGATTGGTCAGCTTGGAGCCGGATAAAATATCAAAGCCGGTAAAGGTGGTGACATTATTAACTTCGGCCAGTTGACTGAGCGCGGTATCTGATTCGGCGCTTACCTGACGGCTGCGGGCCAGTGAGGCGGCATCGGGCAGGGCAACGCTGACAAACATCGTACCTTGATCTTCTGCTGGGACTAAGGAGCCGGGCACTAAGGCATACAGCGCCGCCGTGCTGGCCAAAATCCCTGCAAACAGTACAAAGGCCACGCCAACGCGGCGGTTTAGAAATTTGACTCCTGCAATATAGCCGCCGGTGATGCGTTCAAAAAAACGGTTAAACCACACAAAAAAGCGGGCGGGTTCGTGGTGATCAGATTTAAGCAAAAGTGCACATAAGGCGGGGGAGAGGGTCAGCGCCACAATGCCAGAGATAATCACCGATATTGAAATGGTGATGGCAAATTGCTGATACATCACGCCCGTCATGCCGCTCATAAAGGCCACGGGCAAAAACACCGCGCACAGCACCAGCACAATCGCCACCACGGGGCCAGATACTTCCTGCATGGCTTGAATCGACGCGTCTTTGGCCGAGCAGCCGGTCTCACGCATAATCCGTTCGACGTTTTCGAGCACCACAATTGCGTCGTCCACCACAATGCCGATGGCCAGCACCATGCCAAATAGCGTGAGTAGATTGATAGAAAACCCAAACATAGCTAAGCCTGCAAAAGTGCCGAGTAGTGATACTGGCACGGCAATGCAGGGAATCAGCGTGGCGCGGAAGTTTTGCAAGAATAAATACACCACACAGAACACCAGCACCATGGCTTCGAGCAGGGTGACGACGACTTCTTCAATCGAGGCTTTTACAAATTTTGTGGTGTCAAAGGGAATGGCGTAGTCCATCCCCTGAGGAAAGCGCGTAGAGAGCGTTTGCATTTTGTTGGCAATGGCCTTGGATACATCCAGCGCATTGGCACCTGGCTGTGCATAGGTCACCAGCCCCACGGCGGGTTTGCCATTTCGCATGCCGGAAATATCATAATCATTACCGCCCATTTCTACACGGGCCACATCTTTGAGCCGGATTTTTGCGCCATCGGGCATCGATTTTACAATAATCGCTTCAAACTCTTTTGGGTCTGCTAGGCGGCCTTTGGCGTTTATGGTATAGGTAAAATCAACCGGATCATTGTCTGGCTCGGCCCCCAGCTTGCCTGCGGCAAATTGTGAGTTTTGTTCTTGCACGGCTTTCACAACATCGGCAGGGGTGAGTTTGAGCTGGGCTAAGCGATCGGGCTTCAGCCAGATTCGCATGGCGTAATCGGTGCCGCCCATCATGCTGGCGTCGCCCACGCCGGGTATGCGTTTTAAATCATCCAGAATATTGAGTAGGGCGTAGTTGGCAATAAAGTTGCGATCATACTGGCCTGTCGGTGAGCCTAAGGAAATCACGGATAATACTTCGGTGGATTTCTTTCTGACCGATACGCCTTGGCGTTTGACTTCATCCGGCATTTTGGCCAGAGCGGCTTGAACGCGGTTGTTGACGTCAATCGTGGCCTGATCCGGATCAGTGCCAACAGCAAAATAGACGTTCATATTCATTTGCCCGTTTGCTGCAGATTTGGATTGCAGATAGAGCATATTGTCTACGCCATTAATCTGCTGCTCCAGCGGGGACGCCACGGTTTGGGCAATGGTTTCAGCGGTGGCGCCGGGATAGTTGGCGCTCACCGAAACGACGGCGGGCACAATATTGGGATATTGCTGAATAGGCAGTGAAAACATCGCAGCCAAGCCCGCCAGCACAATTACAATGGAAATCACCGTGGCAAAAATGGGCCGGTTGATAAAAAATTTAGAAAACATTTAGCCCTCCTTTCTGATGCTGACTGGCTGGCCAAGGCGTGCTTTGACTAAGCCATCGACAATAATGCGCTCGCCCGCTTTCAGGCCGGATTCCACAATCACCTCGTGCCCAATGCTTTCCCCTAGTGTCACTTTGCGTGATTCAACGATATTTTTGTCATTGAGCAGCAGCACGCGTTTTTCAGCCTGCAACTGAACAATGGCGCGTTCTGGAATGGTGATGGCTTGCTGGCGGGTACCCTGATCAACCCGCACGCGTACAAACTGACCGGGCAATAAATCCCCTTTAGGGTTATCAAATTGCGCCCGCATATTGATGGTGCCGGTATTGTTATCAATGCGGTTGTCGTGGAAATTGACCTTCCCCTGAATGGGGTACTTTGTGCCATTGGCCAGCCTGAGCGTGGCCTGCAGCGATTTGCCGGGGCTGAAGTGCTGGTAATCCTGTTCGGAAACCGAAAAATTGACGTATAGCGGTGACATTTGCGAAATGGTGGTCAGCGGCAGCGGGCTGTTGTTATTGATTAAGCTGCCCTCAGATTGCACCTCCTTGCTGCTGATGCCGGAGATAGGTGCGGTAACTTGGGTGTAGCTTAAGTTTAGCTGGGCGGTGCGCACCTGTGCCCGGGCTGCTTCTACACTGGCTTTCGCGGCTTCAAAAGCGCTGATGCTGTCATCGTAATCTTTTTTTGAAACGGCGTTTTCTTTAAACAGCGGGGCGATGCGCTCCTGATCGGCGCGGGTTTTATTAAAAATAGCCACTTGCCGTGCTAGCTCACCTTTAGCCTGATTCAATACGGCTTTGTAAGGCTCAGGATCAATCTCAAACAGCACTTGCCCCTGTTTGACCGGCTGGCCTTCTGCATAAGTACGCTTTAATAAAATACCCGCCACACGGGCACGTACTTCAACATCACGAACACCTGCTGTTTCGCCTGTAAATTCGCTTTGCAGGGCAATATCAAGCGGCTTAATGACGAGTTGACTCACTTCAAGGGGGGCTGTCCGTGTTTCGGCAGGCGGAGCTTGGCAGGCTGCAAGCAGCGACACTGCACAAAGGGAAAGCCATTTCATTTGCATCTAGGCGCTCTTCCATTAAATAAAAAGCCCCGCGAACCGGGGCTTAAGTTAAAGCAATCAGGGGGACAGGCTTTAGCGGTAGACCGTGTGTTTCAGACGGCCAGGATGCCAGTTACTGGAATCCTGATCGTTGAATGCGGTGACCTGGGGTTTTTTAGTTTTTTTGCTTTGATTATTCATGGCCGGGCGCTCGCGCTGCGAAAAAGGGGTGATGCGTGCTTGCGTATTGGTCGCAGCGGGTACGGAAATCGATTGATTCATTGCGGGGCGGCTGCGTTGTGAGAAAGGTTTTATCTGTGATGCAGATGCCGGAGCAAGTGTTGAGTTGTCGTCCATCGCAGGGCGGCTGCCTTCAGCAAAAGGGGTTGCAGCGGCAAGGCTAAGCGTAGGAATACTGAGTGCTGCGCTGATTATCAGGGCCAGTGTGGCTGCCTTTTTCATGATTTACTTCCTTTTAATGCCGGGTTGACAGGGGCTATTTAACAGGCCGGATGTAAACCGTTTGAGGGTGAAAACAGGCATTTTGTAAATGCAATGTAAACAGCGCCTCTTTATGGTCGTAAGGGGCGCGGGCGCGGGGTATTCTGTAATCAACAAAATGGATGGGCAGAGCATGGGTACGCAAATACTCCTCGTGGATGATGATGTTGATTTACGCGTTTTATTAAGTGATTACCTTGGCGACCAAGGCTATGCCGTGACGGCGGTGGGCGATGGCATCGCCATGCACCGGGCTATGGAGCAGGGGCAGTTTGATCTGCTGATTTTGGATTTAATGCTGCCGGGTGAAGATGGCTTAACGCTGTGTCGTAATTTGCGGGCCAGCTCTAATTTGCCTGTACTGATGTTAACGGCCAGAGGCGATGAGCTGGACCGGATTATTGGCCTTGAAATGGGCGCGGATGATTATTTGCCCAAGCCTTTTAATCCAAGAGAGCTGCTGGCCAGAATTAAAAGTATTTTGCGCAGGGCCGCTGACCCTACCGCAGGCAGCAAGGCCACACGCCTGTGCTTTGCCGGTTGGGAGCTGGATTTGGCCGCGCAATATTTACTGGGGGCCGACGGCGTGGTGACTTCATTATCCACCGGCGAGTTTCGCCTGCTGCAAGCCCTGGCTGAAAATGCGAACCGTGTTTTATCCAGAGATCAGCTGATGGATGCCATTAATGGCAAGGATGCCGCGCCGTTTGACCGCACTATTGATGTGATGATAGGGCGCTTACGTCGCCGCTTGGGCGATGAAGCCCGTGAAGCGGTATTGATTAAAACCATCAGAAGCAGCGGCTATATGCTGGTTTGTAAGGTAGAGGCCAGGTAGTGACTGGTCTATGTGTTTTCAATTTAGCCCGCAAGGCCATCGCTGCGCGTTGGCTGAATCCGCTCATAAAAGGTAAATAAATTCATGCGTTACTGGCCTAAAACCTTATTCGGGCAAATCCTGCTGGTGATGCTGGCGGGCTTGTTTACCGCTAATGCGGCAGGTGTCTGGCTGGTGATTAATGACAGAGCAAGGCTGGCCCGCGTATTGCGGGTTGAATATGTGGCAGAGCATATTGCCAGCTCGATTAATGTGCTGGGTGAAACCCCTGCGGCTTTTCGTACGCAGCTATTAAGGGCCTTAAACAGCCCTGCCTTGCAAGTGAGCCTAGATACACCATGGCAACAGGCCAGGCTGCCCGCTGCAGATGTGCTGGAGTTTGAAAAACTGGTGTCCAAGCAATTGCAAAAGCAAGAGCGCATGCAGGTGGTTTCGATGAGTTACGGTGCTTTGCCAGAATCTATGCGCAGTGTGTCTGGCGGGCTGGAGGCAGCAGAAAGCGTGCTGATTAATCTCACCTTACAAGCGCAGCTGGAAGATGGCACGATTGTGACGTTTTCTTCTTCCAGAATGAGTAATGTCCTCATTCGTGAGCCATGGCGAATTGTGGGCTGGCTGGCCTTAGTGGCGCTGGCCGCGGCGCTGTTATCTGTGTGGGCGGTAAGGCGCTTAACGCAGCCGCTTTCGGTTTTTTCCACAGCGGCTGAGGGACTTGCCCGGAATATTAACCAGCCTCCTTTGCCCGAAACAGGCCCAAAAGAAGTTCGTCATCTGGCCAGAGCCTTTAATAGCATGCAATGCGCCATTAAATTGTATTTAAGTACTCGCTCGCAAATGCTGGCAGGCATTTCGCATGATCTGCGTCTGCCGATTACCCGCATACGCTTACGCTTGGAAAAGCGCGCAGACCCGGCACAAAACCAGGCAATTGAGCGGGATTTAGAAGAAATGGAAAACTTAATTGCCGATACCCTCGCCTTTTTGCACGCAGGCAATAGCGCTGAAGCCAGCGTTAAACTTAATTTTATGGATTTACTCGAAGGCGTTGTTGAAGATATAGAGGCGCTGGGCGCACAAATCAGCGTAAGGGGGCAAGCCTGTCAGGTGTTTACAGGGCGGCCCCAAGCGCTGCGGCGCTGCCTAAGTAATCTGCTCGATAACGCCCGCCGTTACGGGGGGAATCTCATTATCCTCACCGTGCAAGAAGACGCTGCCGCACTGCTGATTATGATTGAAGATCAGGGGGATGGCATTGAAGATGCCGAGCTGGAGCGGGTATTTGAGCCCTATGTCAGGCTGGAAACTTCCAGATCGCGCCACACCGGCGGCAGCGGCTTGGGCCTAGCCATCGCCCGCGCCATTGCCCGCACCCACGGTGGGGAAATCTGGCTGGCTAATCGGAAAGAGGGTGGTTTAAAGGCGATGATGCGCCTGCCCTTTATTGTGTAAGTTTTATGGGGTTGTTTTTGACGTGGTTTGAATTCTGGCTTATTTATTGCTTTCTTATTTGTTTGGTAAACAATCAGGAAGTGATCCATGAATGTTTCAGCCGCCTCTCCGCTCAGTATTTTACCCGCGCATTTGCGGCCCAAAATCCCTTATCCGCCTGATGCCCCAGCGGGGGATTCTAGATTGTACGATCCGGCAAATATGACGGCAGGTGAAGCGGAAAAATTGGCCACAGATTTGTACAATGACGGCAAAATCAGCTTGCATGAGTTGGGGGCGATCACCATTTCACACCGGCTGAATATCAATGAAGACGGCTCGCCACGCGCTGAAGATGAAAGCCGCCGTTTAAAAAAATGGAATTTTATTGATTATGCCAAACAAAGCGTTGCGGCCTGCCAGTTTAGAAACGATCCGCAGGGCGTTGGGATTTATCAGCATATACTGGATGTGCTCGAACAAACCGCTGCAGAGCCGGGTAGAAGGGTGAATGTTGCAGTTTAATGGGGGTCATAAAGTGAGTCATGCCCGCTGTAAAAAATTAAATCCCTTGTGTGGCATTTAAAGTGCGGGCATGAAGCAGAGTTGTATTTAAAATTGCCCCGTCCAGCAATCAGGCGCGTTCATACCAAGGTTTCGTGCGATTTACGATATTGACGACCAGCAACATCACCGGTACTTCAATCAAAACGCCAACGACTGTTGCTAATGCTGCGCCTGAATTAAAACCAAACAATGCAATTGCCGCTGCAACGGCCAGCTCGAAGAAATTCGACGCACCAATCAAGGCAGACGGGCAGGCGATATTGTGCTTTTCACCCACCGCACGGTTTAGCAGGTACGCTAAGCTTGAATTAAAAAACACTTGAATCAAAATGGGTACGGCCAGTAAGGCAATGACCAGTGGCTGATCTAATATTGCTTTACCCTGAAATGAAAACAGCAAGATCAGCGTGATCAATAAAGCAGAAATTGACCATGGTCCAATCTTGTTCATTGTGCTATCAAAGGTGGCTTGGCCTTGGCTGAGTAAACGTTTTCGAATGATTTGTGCAATAAGCACCGGAATAACGATATACAGCACGACTGAAATAATCAGCGTATCCCAAGGTACATGAATGGCCGACATGCCAAGTAAAAAACCCACGAGTGGCGCAAAGGCGACGACCATAATTGCATCGTTCAATGCCACTTGAGACAAGGTAAACAACGGGTCGCCATGAGTTAGCTTGCTCCATACAAACACCATTGCCGTACACGGTGCGGCCGCAAGCAGGATCAAGCCAGCGATATAACTATCAATTTGATCAGCGGGCAGATATGGAGCAAACAGTTGCCGGATAAAGATCCATGACAATAATGCCATTGAGAATGGTTTGACCAGCCAGTTCACAAACAAGGTTACGCCAATCCCGCGAACATGCTGGCGTACTTCATGCAACGCCGTAAAATCAACCTTGATCAGCATGGGAATAATCATGACCCATATCAGCAAACCCACCGGCAGATTAACCTGTGCAACCTCTAGTTTGCCAATGGCATGAAATACGCGGGGGAATAATTGCCCTGCACTAATGCCGACAACAATGCATAAAAACACCCAAATGGTGAGGTAGCGCTCGAAAAAACTCATGGGTGCGGCAGCGATACGTTGGCCGGTCACTTCACATTGTGCGGACATCATGCACTCCAATTTTCAATCTTAGGGCGCTGCACGGCATAGACCAGCGCGTGCAGCCTCGGATGAATCACTTTGCAACAGCAGCTGCTAGTCGAGTTTGCTTTCGCCAATATCACGTACCACGTCTTTCAACGCTAAGCTGGCCAGCTTTTCGTCAGGCAGACTCGCAAGGAGCAAGACGCGCTGCTTTATCTGCAAGAAAACTTTGCGGAACGAAGCTTGTTTTTCTTCCTCTGTTTCTCCGTGCGGGTCTTCATAGCCCCAGTGTGCTGTTAGCGGATGCCCTGGCCAAATTGGGCAGAGTTCTCCTTTGGCGTTGTCACAAACGGTGATGACAATATCCATGTGCGGGGCGTCAGCGGCTTCAAACTCTTCCCATGATTTCGAGCGCAGTGCACTGGTGTCGTAGCCAATCTCATTTAGCAGGGTGATCGCGTACGGGTTGACTTGGCCGCTGGGGTGGCTGCCCGCACTGAAGGCTTTAAAGCGTCCCTTGCCCAGCATATTCAGCCAGCCTTCGGACATGACACTGCGCGCCGAATTGGCCGTACACAGGAAAAGGACGTTGTAGACTTTGTTGCTCATCGTGAATCTCCGAGGTTTTGCATTGGTTTTAGCAGCAGTTACTGCCGGGGGCACAGCTGTTTTTGGGAGTGGGCGTTACTGCAACAGCCTTGGGCGCGCAACAGGCCTTGGTTTCTATTGTGGATTCGCTGCCGTTGAAAGTTGGGATGCTGCCAAGGGTGCGATAGCTTTCCCATGCAATGCCCGCCGGATCAGTAACCCAGTGCTTGTCTGATTGGGCGTAGCAACAGGCTGTGCCTGGCTCGCTGAGCACAGAGATGTCGGCAGCGGCTAATTGGTTTTGCAAGGCGGTCAGCTCGTCGTCGCTGTCGACCTGAAAACCAAGGTGATCAAGGCCCGCCGGTGCGCCTCGCTGCGAGATGGCGAAATTAATGCGTGGATCGTCGAGCATCCACTTCGCGTAGTCGGGCTTGAGCACGGTCGGCTCGGCCGCGAACAGCGCAGAATAAAAGCGTATGCTGTCGTCCAGCTTTGGTACCGAGATATGGACATGAAAGCGTTTCATTTTTTAACCCCGATGAGATAAATGTTAAATACAGCTGCTGTCGCAAGATTGAGGGTCAGAGGGCGCACAAGCTTGGCCACGGCAGCAGTTCTCAGTCATAAAACAGAGCAAATTATTCATTTGCTCATAGTTAGCGGAATAATAGATAAAGCGCCCGTCTTGTCGCCGATTGATCAGGCCCGCGTGCGTTAACTCCTTCAGATGGAAGGACAGGGTGGCATTGGCAACCTCCAGACGTTCACCGATTTGGCCAACAGCCAAACCTTCTGGTCCTTCTTGTACCAGTAGTCGGTAGATTGCTAAGCGAGTGTCCTGAGCTAGTGCGGCTAGGAGTGTGACGGCAGTTTTTGTATTCATATTTCTATAATTATAGAAATATAGAATGAAGTCAAGAAGGATTTTCGCGTTCGCTAAAAATGAGGGACATCAAGAAGAGGAAATAAACAGGGTAGGAGCAAGCTTTTCTTAAAAGGTAAGTCTTGTTTGAATACGCTAAACTGCCATTTTAGAAATAACACGCAGGGCGTCGAAATCTGTCAGCATCTTCTAGATGGGCTTAAAAAACACACAGCCTAGCAGTGCAGAAGGGTGAGTGTTGAGGTTTGATTGGGCTTATAAACAGCGTGCTGCCCCCTCCTATACGGAAAAACCTAGGCATGTTGTGTGATTTTTGAGTCGCGGGCATAAAACACTGCAGGATTTAAGTTTGCTCAAATAGCATGAACACCGTATTTGAGTAGAAACCAAGCCCTCGCGCTGAAGTGGCAGTTCGCAGGAATAATTTAAAATATTTAATCTTTCCAGGGGCTGTTGACGCTTTATTCACAATTTGGCTAAGCCGCGAATGAAACGTCGATAGGCTCTCTGGTAACTTTGTTTCCTTGTTTGTTCCCCTTTATTCAGGACTTCATGCCATGACTAAGTTTCCCCTGTCTTTAAGTGTTTTATCCGGCGTGGTTTTACTTAGCGCCTGCGGAGGAACCGCATTTAATAAGTACGATACAAGTCTTCCCCATAACAGCCAGCCTGCAGAGCGAGTAGCAGCACCTGCGCCTGTCGCCAGCAAAATACAAGCAATGGCCGAGGCAGGTGTGCGTACACAGCCCAATGCGCCGCTTGCATCTGCTGAGCCTAGCCGTGAAAACTATAGCAAGCTGGAAGAGCTGTCCGTGAAGGCCGTGGCTGTAGAGCCGGTTTCTACTTTTTCAATTGATGTGGATACCGCCAGCTACACCAATGTGCGCCGCTTTTTGCAAGCGGGTCAGTTACCCCCCAAAGACGCGGTGCGGGTAGAGGAGATGATTAATTATTTTCCTTACAATTATCCGCATCAGGCCGGTAGCCGCCCCTTTGCCGTATACACCGAAATAGCGCCCGCGCCTTGGGGCGTGGATAAGCATCTGATCCGCATTGGTATCAAGGCGCAGGACATCAAAGCGGCCGCGTTGCCTGCGGCAAATTTAGTGTTTCTGGTGGATGTATCTGGCTCGATGAATGAGCCTAATAAACTACCGCTGCTGCAAGCTTCGCTTAAATTATTGGTGGATCAGCTTAAAGCAGCAGACCATGTTTCCTTAGTGACCTATGCCTCCGGTACGAAGGTGGTGCTGGAGCCAAGTGCGGATAAAAACCAAATCAAGCGCGCGATTGATCAGCTGGTTGCTGGGGGTGGCACAGCAGGTGCGGCAGGTATTCAGCTGGCTTATCAGATGGCACGGCAGGGTTTTATTAAAGGCGGGATCAATCGCATCCTGCTGGCCACCGATGGTGATTTTAATGTGGGTGTCACCAGTATTGATGCGCTGAAAGAAATGGTTGAAAAAGAGCGTGAGGCAGGGGTTTCTTTAAGCACTTTGGGCTTTGGAATGGGAAATTACAATGATGCGCTGATGGAGCAGGTGGCCGATATGGGCAACGGCAATTACCACTACATTGATAATTTGAACGAGGGGCAAAAAGTGCTGGTGGATGAAATGAGCTCTACGCTGGCCACCGTAGCCAAAGATGTCAAAATCCAAGTTGAATTCAACCCGGAGCAGGTCAAAGAGTATCGGCTGATTGGCTATGAAAACCGCCAGCTTAAGCGTGAAGATTTTAATAACGATAAGGTGGATGCCGGTGATATTGGGGCAGGCCACACCGTGACGGCACTCTATGAAGTGACTTTTGCCGGTAAAGCGGGTTATTTGGAGCCGCTGCGTTATGAAGCCAAACCCGCTAAAAAAACCACGCTGAGCGACGAGCTGGGCTTTTTACGCCTGCGCTATAAAGCGCCCGATAGCAATAAAAGCCAGCTGATCGAAATCCCGCTACAGCGCCGTGATGTACTAAACAGCTTTAATCAGGCCAGTAATGAATTCCGCTTTGCCACTGCCGTGGCGGGTTTCGGGCAATTATTGCGTAATGGGCGGTATATGAGTGACTTCAACTACGCAAAAGTCGCCGCTATTGCCGGCAATGCCCGTGGTGATGATGCATTTGGCTATCGGGGTGAGTTTTTGCAATTAGTTAAACTGGCAAAAAGCCTGACACCCGCAGCCACGGAAGGTGGGCGGGATTAGCGCTTACGAGCTGGGCAAACCCTCTGGTAAAGCCCGGCATGAGTGAGATGAAAACAGCGTGCAAGGCGCTCATTGCCCTTTTGATGTCCGTTTGCCAGCGGGGCAGTGGTTCCGCTGGTTGATTGAAGTAAGAGCGCTGCCGCCCCTGTTATTCCAGATTAAAGCGCAAGACGGCGCCACGCATTTGTTGGGCTAATGCCGAAAGGGCCGCAGCTGATGAAGAGCTGCCTTTGGCGGCCACGCTGCTTTCTTCTGTCATTTGTGCAATCCGCTCTACGCTGCCTGCAATTTGCCCGCTGGCTGTGGATTGCTCCTGCAGGGCGGAAGAGATGGCAGATATGGCGGCTTCGGCCACTTTGGCGCTGTCTGCAATGCTGCCTATGGCTTCAGCGGCAAGGCTGGCCAGAGTAACGCCACTGCTTACTTTCTCCACTGTGCGATTCATGCCTGCTACCGAGCTGTCGGCCCGGTCCTGGATCAGCCTGATCATATCGGCAATTTCTCTGGTTGCCCCGCTGGTGCGCTCGGCGAGTTTTCTTACCTCGTCGGCAACAACGGCAAAGCCGCGTCCTTGCTCACCTGCTCGTGCTGCTTCGATGGCCGCATTAAGCGCCAGTAAATTGGTTTGCTCGGCCACTTCGCGGATCACGGCCACAATGCTGGAAATACGTTGTGATTCATCTCCCAAGGCCGCTATTTTTGTGGCTGTTTCTGTGATCTCTGCAGCAATACTATGGATTTCATCCGCCACATTCCGGATCACCACCGCGCCCTCATTGGATCTGGCTTCGGCCTGCAGCGATGCCTTCTGTGCATCCCCAGCGTTATTGCTGATTTGACCGATGCTGACGGTCATTTCTTCAACTGTTGCCGCCATATTGGATGCGGCATCGCTCTGTAGCCCTGCACTGAGCGATACCTGTTCTGAATGCTCTACCATTCCGGCGGCTGATATGGCTAGCGAATCAGCATGGGTGCGCATTGCAGAAATGGCCTGCCGCAGCGCAGTTTGCATATCGCCTAAGGCGTGCATCATCTGTGATGTTTCATCGCAGCCTTGGCTGCGGGTGTCATTGGTCAGATCGCCGGAGGCAATACGGTTGGCGATACCGATGGTGCGCCGTAAGGGCACAACAATGCCACGCGCGGTGATAATGCCCAAAATGATGCTCAAAATTGCAGCCAGCACACCGCAAACAAGAAATAACTGTTTGGCCAGCCCAAAAGCACTTTGTGCATCTTTGTCGCCCTGATTGGCCAGCGCAACGTTAAAGCCACGGTGAGCCTCGATTAAAGCGCGTACTTTCTCAAAAGACCTGACGCTATTGTTTAATAAGCTTCTTGCCTCATCAGCCTGATTACCTGCAGAAGCTGTTAATGTTTGTTGCCGGATTGAGTTGTAGCTGGCCAGTGCAGCCCGGTCATCCGCCAACATCTGCCTGTCGCTGTCATTACTCAGCAGGGGTTCGTATCGCTTGAATTCGGCCTCAATGGCAGATAAAACGGGCGGCATTTTTTGCGCTAAGTCTGCTTTGGCTGCTGCATCTATGGTTAATACATGTTCGCTCAGCATTTTATCCAGCTGGACAAAATGATCAAAAGCGGCATCAAGCACTACAAGGCTGGGTACGCTGTTTACCGTGGCATAGTTGGCGCTGTTATACACCTTGTCAATCTGATAAAGCCCCACTCCGGTAACGGCAATGACGCCCAGCAAGGCTGTTCCAACCAGAGTTAATAATCTTTGAGTAACGTTCATCATTTGCTCCTAGGGTGAACAGCAACAGCCTTGCTTAAGCAGGCCGCCTGCTTTTCTTACTACTGATGTTCACCATAGGATAGCGTTGTGGGACATACCAATACGCTGGCTGGACGGTACAGCGGGGGGTGGCGGGTTTCTTTAGGGGTTAAAAAATCACGACTCTTCACCCTCTGTGTGAAAAGCCTCGTAAATTTCTTTTATGGTTTCGCCATTAAATGTCCAGTAAGGCGAAGGCTGAATAGGGCTGCCTTCTGCTAATCCCAGTAGTCTTCGGGTTGCTTCAGTTAATGAGGTGATTTCATCTGCGAAGCGTACTTTTTTTTCTCCAATCACAATGGCCTGCTGGCTGCCGTCTTTAGAAATTAAAATGGATCCATCAGGAATACCCAGCTCATGGAAATTCATTCTGGGGCGTTTGGTTTTTTTGAAATGATCTGCCGATTGTTTATCGATATCTTCAATATCAGAATCTAACTGCTGTTCAAATTCAAGCGTTATATCTTCTACTTTTAATAATCTAAGCACAGAAATAACCCGCTCAGGCTCAATTTTAAAAAACTCCCGGTTGGGGTTAATTCTATGATTGCCAAAGGCAAAATGAAGCGCTTTTTCAACTTCGCCAGCATCTCTAACCTGGCAGGCAAACGCGCAATCAAAGGGTACAGGCACGCCTGTTCCATATAATTGCTTCATTCTTTCTTCAACTTCTGCGTGCGTTGTTTTCCCTATCTTCACGAGGCCCGGCATGGCTGGATTGGTTAAAACATAAACAATTTGTGAACTGATATCGGCCATAGAAAGTGCTCTGGGTTTAATTGGGGCTTGTGTGTGTAGTACGGCAGTATTAATGCTCAGAAGGAAAGAGTACACAGCTTGATCTGGCTTCGAATGTGCCGCCCGGCATGCCCCAGCTATGTGCATAGCTAATGCCGCCATCAGGCTGTAGTTTGATTGTGATTTCTTCGCGAAATATTTCTGTTCTGTCACGTGGCCCGCTGGAAAAAATAGCAATGAATTCTCCGTCAGTCATAACGGCACTGCTTGATTCCGTATGCGGTAATACAAAGGGCAACTCTTCCATCACAGGCCACAGGCAGAGCTTGCCCTCTGCTGTGTTTCCAAGCAGCGTGGCTTCACTGTGAAACTGTTGTCCATCTGCTCCACATGCTGAGTAGTACAACATGAGTGCAACCGGGGAAGGCAGTGTTTTAATTTCAATATGTCCGATAAAGTCTTCGCCTTCGTGGTTTGTGCCGTGCCCTGTGAATTTTCTGGGTTGAGCGAGCAGTGCGGTAAGCATATTCATGGGTAAGACCTTTGCTTTGCGTTTGGGTGGGCCAAGTCAATACGGCAATAAGATGGCGGGCTAGCTTAAATCGGTAATCTTGGCAATCAGGCCGTCTTTAAATTCAAATTCAGACCGGCCGGATAATTCCAGCGTCTGGCCTTTCTTTAAGCCATTGGGCAAATCATCGGCAACGACGGCACGAAAGGCGATGGATGCGCTGGCCTTGTGGGGGCTGCTTTCAAAACTGAGTATTTCCTGATGCCGTTCCGAAAATATGGCGACAGATTGCTCCGCCAGCACTTTTAATTCTTCCCGGCCTGTGGTGTGGGTATTTACAACGCCATCCGCGATATTTTTGAATTCCACATCAGGGTGCACGGTCAGCAGCATGGCTGTTACGTCTTTGCGGTTGTAAGCATGGATGTACTGATCAATCAGTGCGCGAATTTCGGTGGGGGTCATCGTCTATCTCCTGCATTGACAGGGCTGGGGGGCATTATCTGCTTAATGAATGCTTCTTAGTTTTGCCTGAGCTGTTTTTACATTTTTATATTCATGTATTTGGGCTGATGTATTTTTCTATCGCTTCTTTTGCCTCTTTAAGCCCCGCCCCTTGTTGCCTGCGATAAAGTCTTATTGCGCTGATTTTTTCCCCGGCCCTTGCTAATTTGATTACTTCAGCGGATGGCGCCTGCCATTTGTTTTCATCAATCCCCTGCAGGGCGAGCAGCCGGTCAAGTTTGGCTTCAATCCGTCTTAAGCGATCAGTTAATGACTGCAAGAGCACAAAGCCGAGGCTGCCCACGATCATTAGCGCCATCCAAAAATTGTCTGACATTTTGCTTCCCCACATTTAAAAAAGCCGGTGATGTAAAGGTGATGCTTTGGGGCTGATTTTACCCTGCCGATTGTCTTTCTGAAATGGAAAGCAAAAGAAGGTGATGGATTCAGTCATTTTTTCCACAGATTATTTTGCGCTGAGCCGCCTGATAAAACGTGCATAAAAGAGGTCGGGGGCGCTGATGCAAGATGGGCACGGGCATTTTTATATGCAGGGGATCAGGCAAAAAAAGCCATTTTAGATTGCATGAAGCCATTTATTGCGTAAGTCATATATCAGATAGAGGCGGCCGCGCTTGCAGTGCAGCACGGGAGAGTGGCTATTTGCAGAAAAATTTATACCTGTGCCTTGATGCTGTGGCCTTTTGTGGGCTCTAGGTCTTGATCGCGCTCAAAACCGAAGTCCGGTCATGACGGCTCTTTTAAGTACAAATTTTTATAATTTTTATACTTTCTTTATACGATGGCCTGCGTTTTTACCAAAGTCTTTACGCTGTATTCCATAAAGTATACGGGTCGATTCCTCTTTATAAGAGTTAGCCATGGATGTGATCTATTTAGGCGCTTTATGCGTAATAGCGGTATGCCCCGCCTTACTTTTACTGCTGTGTAGCCACCTTGGAGGCGAATCATGATCGTATTGATTTCGCTGGTTACCGTTGTTTTATTTGTTTACCTTTTTTACGCGCTGTTTAAACCGGAGCGTTTTTAAATGACTACCGATGCTTTGCTCCAACTGGGGCTGTTTTTATTCGTTTTACTGCTGTTGTCATGGCCGCTGGCGATTGTGATCAATAAAGTGATGCAGGGCGAGATTCAAGGCCCTTTACGTGTTTTAAAGCCGCTTGAGAACGGAATTTATCGTTTGGCAGGCATCCATTCCAGCCAGGAAACAGGCTGGAAATCTTATGCGATCAGTTTGCTACTGTTTAATGCGTTGGGCGCATTTGCACTTTATCTCTTGCAGCGTGTGCAAGGTGGCCTGCCATTTAACCCTCAGGGTTTTGGCGCGGTCAGCCCGGATTCGGCACTCAATACCGCTATTTCTTTTGTCACCAATACCAACTGGCAAGGCTACGGTGGTGAATCCACCATGTCTTACCTCACGCAAATGCTGGGTTTAACGGTGCAGAACTTTTTATCTGCTGCGACTGGTATTGCGGTGGTGATTGCCTTGATCCGTGGCTTTGCGCGGCATAGCGCCAGCACCGTGGGTAATTTCTGGGTGGATTTAACCCGCAGCACTTTATATATCTTGCTGCCGCTGTCTCTGGTTTTATCTTTGGTGTTTGTGGGCCAAGGCATGATTCAAAACCTGTCTGCATATAAAGAAGTGCCTACCGTACAGGCCACTACATTTCAGCAGCCTAAGCATGATAGCCATGGTGATGTGGTGAAAGATGCCAAGGGCGCACCTGTTATGGAAGACGTGATCAGCCATACACAAACGCTTGCCATGGGGCCGGTTGCATCGCAAGAAGCGATTAAGCTTTTAGGTACTAATGGTGGTGGTTTCTTTAACTCTAACTCTGCTCATCCTTTCGAAAATCCAACCCCATTTGCAAACTTTTTGCAAATGTTGGCGATTTTCCTGATCCCTGCTGCGCTATGTTTTGTTTTTGGTCGCATGGTGGGTGATAAACGTCAGGGCTGGGCGGTTATTGCAGCCATGACGGTGATCTTTGTGGCGATGTATTCCGTACTGGTGATGGCCGAGCAAACAGGTACGGCCGGTCTGAATTCACTTGGCGTGGATCAGGTGCTGAGCAGCACGCAAGCTGGCGGCAATATGGAAGGTAAAGAAGCTCGCTTTGGTATCACTGCGACATCCTTGTTTGTAGCGGTAACCACTTCGGCTTCTTGCGGTGCAGTGAATGCAATGCACGATTCCTTAACCCCGTTGGGCGGGCTGGTGCCAACACTGCTGATGCAACTGGGTGAAGTGGTGTTTGGTGGTGTTGGCTCTGGCCTTTACGGCATGCTGGTGTTTGCGATTCTGGCGGTGTTTATTGCGGGGCTGATGGTGGGCCGCACGCCTGAATACCTAGGTAAAAAGATCGAAATCTTTGAAATGAAGATGAGCGCTTTATCGATCCTGGTGACGCCAATTCTGGTGCTGGTGGGTACAGCCATTGCCTTGATGTTGACTGATGGTAAGGCAGGCATTCTGAACCCGGGTGCGCATGGCTTAAGTGAAGTGCTGTATGCCTTTACCTCGGCTGCAAATAATAACGGCAGTGCTTTTGCTGGTTTATCTGCGAACACTCCGTTTTATAACGGGATGCTGGGTATTGCGATGTGGCTGGGCCGTTTCCTGATTATTGTGCCGGTACTGGCCATGGCAGGCTCTTTGGCGGCTAAAAAACGCCTTGCCGTAACAGGCGGAACGCTGCCAACGCACGGGCCTTTATTTGTGGTGCTGTTGGTGGGAACCGTGTTGCTGGTGGGGGCACTGAACTATGTACCTGCACTGGCACTGGGCCCTGTGGTTGAACATTTGCAAATGATTGCACCTGTTAAATAACAGCTTTGGGCGGGAAGGCCTGTGGTTTTTTCCGCCCGGTAAATTTGCAATCAAACCATTGCAACTCCTTTTGGTAAAAAGCGATGAATACTACTGACGTGAATCGTACAAAGCCCGCCGCAGTGCCTGTTGCTGCTGCCGCAGTGGCTGCGCACTCTGTACCTGCTGCCGCAGGCAAAAAACTTTCTTTGCTCGACCCGCAGCTGATTGGGCCAGCGGTGGTCGATTCATTTAAAAAGCTGGCACCTAAAACCCAGCTTAAAAACCCAGTGATGTTTGTGGTGTATGTGGGCAGTATTTTAAGCACCTTGCTGCTGATTCAGGCCCTTGCCGGCCACGGCGAAGCGGCGCTGAGCTTTATTGCCGGTATTACTGCATGGCTGTGGTTTACCGTGTTGTTTGCTAACTTTGCTGAAAGCCTGGCAGAGGGGCGCAGCAAGGCGCAGGCTGCATCTTTACGTAATACCAAGAAAAACGTCATTGCTAAAAAGCTGACTGGTCCTGGTCGAAAATTTGGCAAATCGATTGCCGACAGTGCCAGCCTGCGTAAAGGTGATTACATTCTGGTGGAAGCCGGTGATGTGGTGCCTGCGGACGGCGAAGTGATCGAAGGCGTGGCATCGGTGGATGAATCGGCCATTACCGGTGAATCTGCACCGGTGATTCGTGAATCAGGCGGCGACTTTACAGCAGTAACTGGCGGTACGCGGGTGTTGTCTGATTGGATTGTGATGCGCGTCAGTGTCAATCCGGGTGAAGCCTTTTTGGACCGTATGATTGCCATGGTAGAAGGCGCAAAACGCCAGAAAACACCGAATGAAATCGCGTTAACGATTTTGCTGGTGGCCTTAACCATCGTGTTTATGGTGGTGACGGTGACGCTGCTGCCTTTCTCTATGTTTAGCGCAGAAGCAAGCAAAGCAGGCTCGCCGATTACCATTACTGCCTTGATTGCCTTACTGGTGTGTTTGATCCCAACCACCATTGGCGCGCTTTTATCAGCCATTGGTGTGGCAGGTATGAGCCGTATGATGCAGGCCAATGTGATTGCTACATCGGGCCGCGCAGTAGAAGCAGCAGGGGATGTGGATGTATTGATGCTGGATAAAACCGGCACGATCACACTGGGTAACCGTCAGGCATCGGCTTTTGTACCTGCTCCTGGCGTGACAATGGAAGAGCTGGCAGATGCCGCACAATTGGCATCTCTTGCTGATGAAACCCCGGAAGGGCGCAGTATTGTGGTCTTGGCTAAGCAGAAATTTAATTTGCGTGAACGCCAGCTTTTAAGCCACGCAGTAGAGTTTGTTGCGTTTACTGCGCAAACCCGGATGAGTGGTGTGAATTACGATGAGCGCCTGATCCGTAAGGGGGCGATCGACGCGATTAAAAAGCATGTTGCATCTATGGGCGGTGTGTTCCCTGATGCAGTAGGCAAGATTGCAGACGACATTGCCCGCCGTGGTTCTACACCTTTATTAGTAAGTGATGGCCCTAAAGTAATGGGCGTGATCGAGCTAAAAGACATCGTGAAAGGCGGCATTAAAGAGCGTTTTGCCGAGCTGCGTCAGATGGGGATTAAAACCATTATGATCACCGGTGACAATCCGCTGACGGCTGCAGCCATTGCGGCCGAAGCCGGTGTGGATGATTTCCTAGCTGAAGCGACACCAGAAGCCAAGCTGGCATTGATTCGCCAGTACCAGGCCGAAGGCAAGTTGGTCGCGATGACGGGTGACGGTACCAATGATGCACCGGCTCTGGCGCAGGCGGATGTGGCGGTGGCGATGAATACCGGTACGCAAGCGGCTAAAGAAGCGGGCAATATGGTGGACTTGGATTCCAATCCAACCAAATTGATTGAGATTGTAGAAATCGGCAAGCAAATGCTGATGACACGCGGCTCCTTAACCACCTTTAGTATTGCCAACGATGTGGCGAAATATTTTGCCATTATTCCGGCCGCTTTTGTATCGACTTATCCGCAATTGGGTGCATTAAATGTAATGGGATTAAATAGCCCTGATTCGGCGGTGATGTCGGCGGTGATTTTTAATGCCTTAATTATTGTATTTCTGATTCCGTTGGCATTAAAAGGCGTGAAATACCGCGCTCAGGCTGCCGCGCAATTACTGCGTAATAATTTATTGATTTACGGTTTGGGTGGCTTATTAGTGCCTTTTGCCGGAATTAAAATCATTGATATGGCTTTAGGTGCAATGGGCTTAGTTTAAGTGGTGCGTCATCCGGCCGGTGCCGGATGATTTGGAGGGCACGCGTATGGATATGATTGGAAACTTATTGCTGATTATTTTCATGCTGCTGTTGGCGTATGCGGTGAGGTGCTGCAGTCTTTGGTTTTGGCGGCGCTCGCCCACGCTTAAGGAGTATCTGGCAAAGCATGCCACTTGCAAAGGGGAAGGAGAGGTGGGCTGCTATCGCTGCGGCGCATTTTACCCTTTGACCAGTGATCATTTGTACGCCGTGCGCTCTAAAACGATGTGCAGCTGCTGCAAAACCGTACTGTGGCGCAGCGAAATTTGATGTGGTGCGCCATTGCTCGCCACTTATGGATAGATTTACCTCTTGAAGCAAGCCTTAAGGCAAGCGCAACGAAGGATTTAAAATGAATGCTCAATTAAGACCCGCTCTGGTCATTTTTGCTCTACTTTCTGCCATCACTGGTCTTGCTTACCCTTTGCTAGTGACTGGTGTATCTCAAGCGACCATGCCGGATCAGGCCAATGGTAGCCTAGTGCAATTGCAGGGTAAGGCCGTAGGTTCCAGCCTGATCGGGCAGAATTTCAGCGAGCCACAATACTTCTGGGGCCGACCGTCAGCAACAGGGCCGATGGGCTACAACGCGGGCGGATCAAGCGGCTCAAACCTTGGCCCGACTAATCCTGCGTTTCTGGATGCGGTAAAAGGGCGGGTAGAGGCCTTGAAAAAAGCCCACCCTAATCAAGCTGGAGCAATTCCTGTTGATCTGGTTACCGCCTCTGGTAGTGGCTTAGATCCACATATCAGCATCGCTGCCGCCCAATATCAATTAGAGCGTGTGTCGGTAGCGCGTAAGCTATCAAGCGATAAAGTGAGTAAACTGCTAGTAGAAAACACAGAAGGCCGTCAGTTTGGTGTATTTGGCGAGGCTAGAGTCAATGTGTTAAAGCTCAATATCGCGCTGGATGAGCAATATCCATTGGCGAAATAGTCAAACTGCTTGCTTAGGGCGCAACCGCCTTGGCATTGCGCCGGATAAATCTCCCCATCTGGCATCATCATTATCTACACAAGTTGATATGTACGTTCCCCCTTTTGAAAAGGGGGGCTAGGGGGGATTTAGCATTGGAATTTCATCTGATTTCATGCCAATTCAACATCCAACCCCCCTTTTTCAAAGGGGGAGGTGTGGCACGGAATTGATAGTAAGTAGTTGGGTAGATACTGATGCTCTGGCGTATTGCACTTCGCGTCGAATACGCCTTTTGATGATATGAAAGATGAGTAGGCAGAGGGGAATGTATTCTCTCTTTTGGTTTTCTCCATGGTCGCTGTGTTCTCCCCTGTCCTGCGTGTCTACACAGAACTTCGATTTTTAACCCCCAACCCTTAGCCACAAGCCTATCAATGACCGATACCCGACCCGATCCCGATTCCCTGCTCGATAAAATCAAACGAAGCGATGAGCAAGCTGCCCGCGGGCGTTTGAAGGTTTTTTTTGGTGCCTGTGCGGGTGTGGGTAAGACTTACGCCATGCTGGCCGCCGGCCATGTGCAGCAGCGTTTGGGCGTGGATGTTCTTGTTGGCGTGGTGGAAACACACGGCCGTAGCGAAACAGCCTCACAGCTGATCGGTTTAAAAGTATTACCCCCTGCAAAAATAGAGCATCGCGGGCAAACTCTGCCCGAATTTGATCTTGATGCAGCACTGGCTATTAAACCGCCGCTGATTTTAATCGACGAGCTGGCGCATTCTAATGTGGCCGGATCCCGCCACCCTAAGCGCTGGCAGGATGTGGAAGAGCTGCTGGCTGCAGGGATAGATGTTTACACCTCGCTGAATGTGCAGCATTTAGAGCGCTTAAATGATGTAGTAGGGCAGATCACCGGCATTGTGGTGCGCGAAACACTGCCGGATCATGTGTTTGATGCGGCCGATGAAGTGACCCTTGTCGATTTGCCGCCTGATGAATTATTGCTGCGCCTCGCAGAGGGCAAGGTTTACCGGCCGGAGCAGGCCACGCGGGCCAGTCAGAATTTCTTTCGCAAAGGCAATTTGCTGGCATTGCGTGAGCTGGCGCTGCGCCGCACGGCTGATCGGGTGGATGCGCAGATGCGTGCTTACCGCGCGGATCAGTCTATTCATCCCGTGTGGAAAGCACACGAGCGTTTATTGATCAGCATTGGCCCGTATTCAGGCGGGGACAAGCTGATTCGCAGCGCATGCAGGCTGGCCGCCAGCTTGCATGCTGATTGCCTGGTGGTTTATGTAGAGACGCCGGAGCTGCAGCGCCAGGGCGATGCAACGCGTAATCAGGTATTAAAAACACTGAAACTTGCACAGGAGTTAGGTGCGGAAACCAGCGTACTGGCGGGAGTGGATTTGGTGGATACCCTGCTGGCCTTTGCGCGTAGCCGTAATGTATCCAAAATGGTGGTGGGCAAATCGCAGCGCAGTACATGGTCGAGGCTTTGGCGGCGGCCTTTATCCGAGCTGCTGATTGATAAGGCCAGCGATGTCGATGTTTATGTGGTGGCGCATGATCTAAGCGATGCACTGCCCAGCGATGCAAAACCCAATAGCCTGCTGTTTGACGAAGCAACGCCCAAATTCCAGCGCCATGGCTATTTTGCCGCGCTGGGCGCAGCCGCCTTAACTACGCTGCTGACAGCAGGCTTGCTGCATTTTTTTGATTTAGCCAATGTGGTGATGTTGTATTTGCTGGCGGTGGTGCTGGTGTCGGTGCGTTATGGGCGCGGTGCGGGTGCTGTGACGTCTTTATTATCGGTGGCCGCATTTGATTTCTTTTTTGTTGCACCGCGCATGTCCTTTACGGTGTCAGATACCCAGTATTTACTGACGTTTGCTGTGATGTTATCGGTGGCGCTGATTATTAGTCATCTGACTTCCAGATTACGCTTTGAAGCCAATGTGGCCACCTACCGCGAGCGCCGCACGCGGGCCTTGTACGAGCTAGGACGCGAGCTGTCTGGCGCGCTGACCGCTACCCAGATTGTAGAAATGAGCGTGCGCCATCTGGATGGGCTTTTTCAATCACAAACGCTGCTGTTTATCCCAGATAGCGAAGAAAAAGTGCGTGCTTCGCACGAGCATGCCAGTGCCGATTTAGGTATTGCCCAGTGGGTTTATGATTATCAGCAGCCTGCGGGCCTTGGCACGCATACGCTGCCTGCCGCGCCGCTGCTCTATATTCCTTTGAAAGCCCCGATGCGTACCCGAGGCGTGCTGGCGGTTTTACCTGGCGACAGCCAGCTTGTGTTTTTACCTGAGCAACAGCGCTTATTAGAAAGCGCCGCCAGCCAGATTGCGCTAGCCTTGGAGCGCGTGCATTACGTAGAGGTTGCTCAAGATGCCATTGTGGTCATGGAATCAGAGCGCTTGCGTAATGGCGTATTGTCTGCAGTCTCGCATGATTTACGTACGCCGCTGACCACGCTTGTTGGTCTTGCCAGCCTGCTGGATAAAGATGAAACCCCTGCAGAATTGCGGCATGTTTCGCAAAGCTTGCAAAAAGAAGCGATGCGCATGAATCATATGGTCAGTAATCTATTAGACATGGCCAAGCTGCAATCGGGGGTAAAGCCGAATAAAGAATGGCAGCTATTCGAGGAGTCTGTAGGCGGCGCGGTGAGGGTGGCAGGGGCCAGCCTTACGGCTCACAGTATTCAGGTTGATCTGCCTAGCGATTTTCCCTTGCTTGAGTATGACGCCGTGTTGATGGAGCGTGTTTTGGTTAATTTACTGGAAAACGCTGCCAAATATACCCCTGCTGGCAGTAGCATAACGATCTCAGCAAAAAAAGACGGTGATATGGCACGAATAGCCGTCAGCGATAACGGCCCCGGCTTACCAGAGGGCACGCGCTTATTTGATAAATTTACCCGTGGTACAACCGAATCCGGTGCGCCCGGCGTGGGGCTGGGCCTTGCAATATGCCGCAGCATTATTCATGCCCACGGCGGACAAATCAGCGCCCGAAACCTAGACCCTCATGGTGCAGAGTTTGAATTCACCCTGCCATTGGGTACACCGCCTGTATTTGAAAGCGTGGATTTAATACCCTAGCGTCTGTAGATGCAGATAACACAGAGATTTAAGGCAGAACACAGAGAAACCATGAGCTCGCTTTTATAGGTTGTACAACGACGCAGTCGCTGCGCACCTGGCATTAAAATTCCCCCTAGCCCAAATGCCGTTTACTTAAGCCGTTTTGCTTGAGTTCCCTCCTTTTACAAAGGGGGAGGCTAAGGTCAAAACCGCTTAAGTGAACGGCATTACCCCTTGCCCCCTTTTTGCAAAATGGGGATGCGCTGTATTTTCGATTATTTTGTATTCACCATTTATAAGAATAGGCCAGCATGTCAGATATCCCTATTACCGTTGTCATCATCGAAGACGAAAAGCCGATACGGCATTTTTTGTCTGAATCCTTGCTGGATGTGGGCATGCAGGTGTTTACGGCGGAAACCGGTAAGCAGGGCTTGATTGAGGTTGCCACCCGTAAGCCTGATCTCATTATCTTAGATTTAGGCCTGCCCGATATGGATGGTGTAACGGTGATCGAGCGCCTGCGCGAATGGTGCGAGCTGCCCGTATTAGTGCTCTCTGCCCGCACGCAAGAAACAGAAAAAGTAAGGGCGCTGGATGCCGGAGCCGACGATTTCTTGACCAAACCCTTTGGTGTGCCTGAGTGCTTGGCGCGAATTCGCGTTTTGCTACGCCGCCATACGCGCGGGCAGGGCGCACAGCAGTCTATCGAGTTTGGCCAGATTAAAATCGACCTAGTAAATCGTCAGGTTTATAAAAGTGACGTGCCGGTGCATCTTACGCCTATTGAATATCGCTTACTCACTACCCTGACACGCTTCCCCGGCAAAGTGCTTACGCATCGCGAGCTGCTCAAAGCCGTATGGGGGCCATCGCACTCGGAAAGCAGCCAGTATCTGCGCGTATATATGGGCCATTTGCGGCAAAAGCTGGAAACCGACCCCGCTTTGCCACAGCATATCGTTACCGAAACCGGCGTGGGCTATCGCTTGATCAGTTAGAAAGACGTTTGTAGGTAGTTATAGGCAGTGTGGCTAAGGGCGTTAAGTGCAATAATTTTGGCTTGCGAAAGCTGCAAGAAAAATTACTTTCAATTATTTTGGATTAAATTGTGCTTAGTTCTTCCTTACGTGGTAAGTGTTCTGCCTGTGCTTCGATGTTTGTTTTGTTGGAATACGAATGTTTTTTGTTTGATAACCGTATTGATCTTGTCTGGGAGCGTCTTGGAAGCGCGCAGGGGGATTTAAGTGTTCAGTTTGAAAATAGCTCACTCAGAGACGCCCTTGATTGGTTGGTTCGGCACGGGGATACGGATGAGCCCCTAATTAAGCTGGCGCTTGATGTGCTGCTGGATGAAACCACGCCTGAAAATGCACTCTATCTTGAGAAGTTCTTAAGCCTTAATCCGGTACTGATCGGCAAGAAAATTCAGCAATTGATGTTAGATCTTCTGATAAAGCATCAATTTTTGAATGATGAAAACGCGGCTCTGGCCAAGCCGCATTTAGAGCAGGCAGGCTCTCTTTCGCATGAGCATTATTTGCTGAAGGATGTGCTTAACTGGCTGGTTGCGGAGGGGTATTCCAGTGCATCCCAGGTGCAAAATGCGATTGATACTTTGCTGGCCGAATATGCGTTTGATGCAGATACATTATTGCGAATGCGCCCGATTGATCCTGAGCGCGTTAATCCCACTTTGCACCCCTTGCTTAGCCAGCGATATCTTCAGCAGTTGCAGGAATTGGGTTTTCTCGCTCATGCACAATATCAAAATCTGCAAGCCCACTTTGATGAAGGCGTATTGCCGGAGTATGACGATACATCCATCAATGGCCTCTTAGATTATTTAATAGCCAGCCATTACATTCAGCAGCAAGAGGCGGAGCAAAGAAAAACCTATTTGTTTAGTGGGCAAGTTGAAACAAGTCTGCTGACAGAATCATTTATTCATGCTTTAAAAGCGCTGGATTTAGATCGCACGACCTCGATGTTGCAGGTGCGTCTGGAGCAAAATAAGGCTTCGGATAAAAGAATAGTTCGGTGGGGCTGTGCCGCACTGGTTCTTTTTATCGTGGGTGTGATTGGATTTAAGGGATTAAAGCAGCAACCTGTAACGGAGCCGCTACCTGCAACGACACTATTGTGCAATGCGGAGAACGTTGAAAGTAGTGTCTCTGTGACACTTTATCAAATTGAGGCCAAAAATAATCTTTTCCGCCCTTCTGCAAATAAGAATAAGGAGCAGCAAAGGTCTCATATTCATCCAGCCGAAGAAATTGGATACGATAAGCTGAGCCGATCTCGTGCCTGTCGTGTTGTTTTTGAAAGTGAGGGTGAAAAAATAGCTCTTGGTTATTTGATTGCTCCTGAGAAAGAGAAAGAGAAAACCGAGTCATTTAGTCTTACGTTTAAGCCCGTTGACTATCTCAATGTTCGTTTTGGGCCTAAAGCACTTGATCCGGCGCTGAGCGGGCCTTTGAGTGGCGAAGTTTTAAATCAGGCGGTGCGGGATGGCTTGAAGTCTATTGATGCTGCAATGGATAATAAATTGGCACGGGGCTTGAAAGATAAAACTTCACGAGTTGATGGCTTATGGGGTGTTCTGCCTGATGGAAAATGTACTTCATCTGCAAAAGAGCAGCTAAGTTGCCCAGTATTGATTGATTACACCGATTCGTTACTTTCTGCTTTGGGTGGTTCGGCAGAGGTGCAGTTTAAAGCAACGATCGATTTGAAACAGGTGGGGGATAAGTGGGTGGTGGGGGATGACTTCATATCGCAGTTTATGAAGCCTTTGGCGCTTGCCCGTGCTAAAAAAATGGTGGCTGGTAAAGGCTTTTAAGATAAAAGCGGAGAGGGCTTGCCTCTCTCTGCTTTTTGGCTAACGCTGTGCTTTATTGAGCAAACTATCAAGCGCCCGCGCAAAGTTTTGCCGGTCTGCCGTGCTCATTGCACTCGGGCCGCCGGTGTCGATGCCGCTGGCGCGTAAGGTATCCATAAAGTCACGCATATTCAGGCGCTCGCCGATATTCTCTTTACTTAAACGCTCTCCGCGTGAATCCAGTACCAATCCGCCTTTGGCGATCACATCCGATGCAAGCGGAATATCCGAGGTGATAATCAAATCCCCTGCTGTGCATAGCTCGACAATTCGCCGGTCGGCAACATCAAAGCCTTGCTCCACTACCAGCGACTTTAAAAAAGGTGAATTAGGCGTTTGAATATACTGATTAGCCACAAAAGTGCAGACGATTTTGCAGCGTTCGGCAGCGCGAAACAAAATCTCTTTAATCACCTTGGGGCAGGCATCGGCATCAACCCAGATTTGCATGGCTTAAACTCGTGTATTACATAGAAGCGGCAAATTATAGCGCGAGTGTTGATGCATCCAAACCTAAGTTTTTAATCACGGAGGGCGCGGCGAATACGGCGTTTCACGCAGAAAAACGAATGTTGATTGTTAATAGAGGAAATAACATCCGGCGATAGACAGTGATACCCTTATCCCATGATTCAATTCCGATTATGCCAATGACCTCATCTAATCATCTTTACCAGGCCATAGAAAGTGCCGAAATCGCGCTTAAACGCCAAAAATTAAAGCAAGCCAAGCTCTTGCCACTGGCATTATTGCTATTCTTTGCCGTGGTGTTTGTGATGGCTACGATATATAAATCACGCTATCCGGCGCTGGCCTATATTACGGCGTTTGCAGAGGCGGCCATGGTGGGGGCTTTGGCGGATTGGTTTGCCGTGGTGGCGTTATTTCGCCGCCCCTTAGGTTTGCCGATTCCACACACTGCCATTGTGCCTAGGAATAAACTCCGCATTGCCGATAGCATGGGCAGCTTTATTCAAAGTAATTTTTTATCGCCAGAGCGCATTGTTGGCAAAATTCGCGAATTTAACCCCGCGCTTAAAATGGCCGCATGGCTTACACAAAACGCGCGGCCTTTTTCTAATTTATTAATCAGAGTGCTGAGCTATAGCCTTCATTCACTGCATGACGGACGATTACTGGCTTTTTTAAAAAGCACTTTAATTACCGAATTACAGCGCATCGATATCAGCCAGTTTAGCGGCCATATTTTAGAATCGCTCACGCAAAATGGCCGCCACCACCATGTATTAAGCGAAGTATTGCACGAATTACAAAAAATACTTGGCCGCACCGAAACACAAGAAGCAATGGCCCATGTGGCCGCAGAGGAAATCTCATTTCTAAAATATATGGTGCTGGATAAAGTAGCAGGTAAATACCTTGCCGAAAAAATGCTTGGCGCGGTGCAAAAAGAATTAAAAGCCATGCAAGATAATCCAGACCATCATTTGCGCCTGCAATTTGATTGCTATATTGCGGATTTTGTCGATAAATTAAAGCACGATCAGCAATTCAAACAAAGAGGCGAAAAGCTTAAGAATGAATTGCTTGCCCATCCGGCGGTAGGTGAATATATCGAAACACTGTGGGCGCAATTACTGCGCTGGTTGCATAGTGATTTGCACCGGGTGGATTCCACCATCCGTGCCAATATCATGTTATTGGCTGCTGATATGGGTAAAAAACTCAATGAAAATACCGAAATGCAAGAATGGATCAACACCCAATGCGAACGCGCCATTCCGCCCATTGTTGAAGAATACCGCGAAACAATCGGTATCTTTATCTCTGACCAAGTCAAAACATGGGACGAGCAATATATGGTGGAGCGCATCGAATTAAATATCGGCACCGACCTGCAATTTATTCGTGTGAGCGGGACGTTGGTGGGGGGATTGGTGGGTTTGTTGATCTATGTGGTGGCGGGGTGGTTGGGGTAGAAAGTATGTGGTGAGAGAAAAAATATCCGTACGCAGTTGACATACGGTTGCTTGGTCTTTAGGCTGCAAAGTCTTACACGAATCTTGATGTATGGTGCTTCTGGCAATCGTGACGCTGAATTTTTGTGTTTGCTTCGCTGGTCGTAATTTATTTCATATATTGGACACGGATAAAGCGTGGTTTTTATTAGCGTTATGATATTGGTATGAATAAATATACATTTTAGAATGCGTATGTTTATAGTTTGGAATTATTTAAATATATCTGAGGTATTGTCGTGGAAGTAATTCAAAAAAAGGGTTCAAATAAGCATACATTTTTGTTTAAGGATGATGCGATCAACTTTGCATATAAAGATAAAAATGGTTCAGGTGATGTGGACTTATATTATGCAGATATACCTAAAAAGTCGAGTATTCGTATTGAACAAAATGACTGGCTTAAAAACGTGGGTTGTTTATGGCTGATATTAGGTGTATTTCAGGCAGGGTTTGCTATATATGCAGGCTACTTTACCATCGCTAAAGCCCTCTGGGTTTTTTTGGGCGCCATGTGTCTTGCTTGGTTTTATTTTACAAAGATTAAATATACTGTTTTTCATGCAGAAAAAGGCAGCTTGTTTATTGTCCAGACAGATAGTCATGACAGAATAATAGAAGAAATTATGGCCAGAAAAAACAAGCAACTATTAGCTTGGTATGGAAATATTGATTTTGATAATGAGCCTGAAAGAGAAAAATCAAAATTCAAATGGTTGTGTGATCAGGGTGTAATAACAAATGAAGTTTTGGAGATGAAAATTGCACAAATTGAGTTATACCGGCTAACGGACAGTACAAATAGCACTCGTGTCTTAAACTAAATACGTATGCGGTTACTTGAAGGCAGCCTGAGCTGATTAAATGAACAGCCCTTGCTAGTTCCTTTTATTGACTTTTGTTTGCTACTTGGCTTTAACATTGCCCCTAAGCTGGGAGCTGGAACCAAATTGATGAATCATGTAAGGATGGCTACGCCAACGGATAGTAATCGGATAGCTGAACTCTACGCACAGTTGGTTGAGAATCCGGCAGTTAATGTTCTGCCCGAATGCATTGCGAAGATTTCAGCTGACCCAAATACCTGCCTTTTTGTCTTTGAGCACAATGGATTGGTGGAAGGAACAGCATTGGTATGTCTTTGTACTGATGTTATGTTTGGTTTTCAGCCTTTCGCAGTCGTTGAAAATATTGTTGTCAGTCAAATATACAGAGGCCGTGGTTTAGGGGCTGCTTTGTTGCAGCATATTGAAGGATTTTGTTTAAGCAGAGATTGTTCAAAGATCATGCTTCTAAGCTCCGCACAAAGAACTGATGCTCACCGTTTTTTTGAGCGAGCGGGTTTTGCGGGTTCTTCAAAACAGGGGTTCGTTAAGTACAGAAGTAATTTTGAGAGTAAGCATGCCAGTGCCTGATCCTTTTTTAAAAGGCCGCCTGTTTGCAAGGCCATTTAGCCCCCATCATTAACGATCGCGGTAAAAATTATGGATTTGAAGTTTGTATGGATGGCAGTTTTGTTTTTAGCCTCTGCTGCAGCATCAGCTGAAACCTACAATACAGAGGAAAATCCTCTTTTTATAAAGCTGCCGGCAAGAATAGAGAAAGCCTTGTATGGCTCTAAAGAGAATGCAGAGTTTTTTAAAGATTCCGGGTGCAAAGTTGTTGGTGTAGCTATTGGGCTTAAAGATTCGCAAAAGAAAGATGCTTATGTGGTAGCAACCCGTGACGGTTGTGGATGGGGATCGGCTGGTGGCTCTGTTTGGATTGTTCAGGATACTGGTTCTGCCCCCGGTATCGTCCTTGATGGATTTGGGGTTTCAATCACGCTGAATGACAAGATTAAGAATGGATTTCGTACGATCAGTACATTAGAAGGAAATGCAGGCTCATGTTCAAAAAGCTTTTATGAGCATAGCGGTAAAGGATATTCATTAGTAAAAGGTAAGGGCTGTTAATTGCTTGGAAAATTCCGTAATTCCTTGAAAGGATTAAGCTGCTGCTGTACTTATTATTCAGCTATTAGGCATTTTCAACGAAAACCATAAATGAGCTGTTTGTACAATTGCAGGTACTTGGGGCAAACAATATAGCGTGTATGGGCGGTTTATACTATGTCGTAGATATGTACTTGGAATGCTTGATGCAGTGATGTGAACTTACTTTTGCTAATGTGCTGAAAATGGCCAGAGGCAGTGCGGAATTCATTTCAGAATATGGCGAGTGGGCCGCTTGTTTGTCTTTCTAGGCGAATGTTATGTTTAGTCGGTACACATCTGACTTGAGTGCATATCGCAGTATGTTGTGTTAAATATTGTCTTATTGTTTAAATAAGCAGATGCATTAAAGTATTTTACTTACTTTCTGGGCCGTAAATTTCAGGTAATTAAATGAAACAGTTAATTCAAATCCAATATGCCTTTGCATTGATGGCTGGTTTTTCTGCAACCTCAGCACAGGCAGCAAGCTTTCTTATTTCTGATGTAGCGAATGAATACACAATAAAAGTCATTGCCGAATGTAATAGTGAACAATGCGAAGGGCCCGCTGAAATTCGTATTACAAAAAAGAATGGTGCCTTGGTCCAAACCCTTAAAACACCTGATCTTGCTGTTTATTTAAATACAAACGGAAAGTTGCCAGCTAATAATACTGTGCTTTATGGCGATCAAAGCGCGGTGGTGGCTGATGATTTTAATTTTGATGGCTCCACAGATATTGCAATCAGAAATGGTAACAATAGCGCATATGGTGGCCCTTCCTATGACGTTTATGTTTATAACATAAGTAAACGGAAGTTTGTTTTAAGCGATGAGTTGACAGAATTAGCCACTACAAAGCTAGGCATGTTTTCAGTTGATAAAGCCCGCAAGCGGCTTATTACTTTTGAGAAAAGTGGGTGCTGCTGGCACCAGACCACGCATTACGCGGTATCTCCTGGGCGGGGGCTTTACGTTGTTTATTCGCTGGTTGAGGCGACTACTTCCGATGGCAAGAATGTGGAAGTGACTACTTCGTCACTTGTTGGGAAAAAGATGAAATCAAAAACGAAACTCTACCCCGTAAATTCTTATTATAAATGAAAACTTTTTGGCTCGATTTAGGTACTAGGTATATTATTCTTATTGTATGGGCTACAAAAAAATAATTCTGCTCGGTATATCTGGTGTGTTGCATGCAATGATTGCGTTCTACGGCTTTTAATATCGAATATGATGGGTGTTTTAGTTTGAAAGCATAGCGTTAGTCCAAAGTGCATATTTTGGATTTTTGCTTTTTTGTATATCTAGGTATTCAATTTCTGTTTGTGTATGGAACTGATCTGCAAGTAGATTACTCGCGACGTCTGCTTGTTCAGCTTGTGAATGTGCAGGTTCAATATGCAATATGTACCCTGTTAAATCAGGTCTGTATATATTTTTTGATTCAGCCAGTTTTATGATAAAGGCTGCTGACTCATTGTCGCTCTCTGCTCTCCAGTAGCGGAAAAATAGCAGGCAATTGAATGGTGTTTTTCGGGTTTGAGTGCCATTTTTTCTATTGGGAAAGTGCTCTTTAATAATAAGAGTGCGTAACGAAATGTCTATCGTCACACTTCGCTCCCCTATGCTTCTCCATGAATCGAGGGTGATTCCTAGATAAATGCATGCAGCAATGATTTTCGGAATAATCCAATGGACTGCATTGTTCCAAATCATAAGTGGTATGATGATAATACCTGCCCAAATGATTGTGACTGCAACTGCACCATAAAAAATATCAGCAATAAATCTACTTTTGGTATGGGTGTGTTTTTCTAAAGTAGCAATGTTGTCGTGTAATAGGTCTTGTGCAATAGACATTTAATACGTTTTCTCTGAATGATTTAATTGATAATTATATAGGGTGAGATAGCTTGCATTTCATTAGATGCTTAATAAAAAGAAGTTGGTTCGTCGTGGTGCTTGAAATGTAAGTTACCGATGGCACAATCACAGTTGCAATTGTGCTTTCGGTTTATTGGTATTTTAGTTCATATCCCTTAATCAACCACCCTCAAAACCTCATAACACGCGCCCATGGTGTGGTAGTCGGTTTTACCAGCGGGGGATTTGTGCTGGTCGATTTTCTGGTTGTCTGGGCTGAGGATGCGGTACCACGCGCCGTGTTGGTGGTCTACGAAGTGCTCCCAGCTGTAGGCCCAGATTTTATCGTAGGCTTGCCAGTATTTTTCATCCTTGGTTTGGTTCGCCAGCAGGGCAGCGGCGGCGAGGGATTCGGCTTGCACCCAGAAGTATTTATCCTGATCGTAAGGCTCGCCGTCTAAGTCGTAGCCGTAGATGAGCCCACCGTGCGCCTCATCCCAGCCAGATTCCATCGCCGCATCAAATAATTCCCGGGCGCGGGCCAGATGCCAGGGCTGCGGGTCGTGGCGGTCTAAAATCAGCAGCAGTTTGGCCCATTCGGTTTGGTGGCCGGTCTGGATGCCCCAAGGACGGAAGATGTTGGTCTTGTTGCCCCTGTTGTATTGCAAATTGGGCGTCCAATCGGTGCGGAAATGCTCCCAGATTGCGCCGCCAGTAAGGGCCGCCTGGCGCTGGGTAAAGTTGGCTGCCAGTAGTTTTGCACGGTCTAAATAGCGAATTTCGCCGGTGGCTTCAAAGGCAGCGAGCATGGCTTCGCAGCCGTGCATATTGTCGTTTTGGCCGCGATAATCATCCAGCACCCAATCTCTGCTGGCTTCGCTGGCGTATACGCCGTATTCGGGTAGCCAAAAGTGTTGCTCCATAGTGTCGTAAGTTTCATCCAACCATACTTTGGCTTCATCCATGCCACAGCGATAGGCGCAGGCGTAAGCCAGCATCACAAATGCGAGGCCGTAGCATTGATTGGTGGCATCCGTCACTTCGCCGTTTTTAACTTCCCATGCGTAGCCGCCGGTCTGCGGGTTGAAATGCACCTTGCGGATAAAATCGATGCCGTGTCTGACGCGTGCCTGATATTCTTTTTCACCAAACGCCTGCCACGCCATGGCGTTATTAAATACAAAGCGGGTGGACGAGACGAGGTGGCGGTTTTCCTTATCGTAAACGCGGCCGTCATCCATATAGTAATGATAAAAACCACCCGCCGGATCGACCGAAATCGGGTCGTAAAACGCCATGGTGTGGCGAATATGTTTAAGTAGAAATTCTCTAGTGCGAAACATGGCGATCCTTGGCAGAGAGTAAATGGGGGCGCTCTTGGGCGATTTTGCTGATCAGCTCACCCAGTAGGGTGTTGGCCCATGCAAACCAGCTGCGGGTAAATTGCTGTGGCTGATGGACGTGAAATGATTCGTGCATAAAGTAAGTTTCGGCGTGGCTATTTTTAAGCATGTGCAAGCAGTGGCTGATTTCCTTGTCCTGATCGCTGGTCATCGCGCGCATGATGATGGACATTGGCCAAATCATGGGTGCAAGGGTGTGCGGGCTGCCGTTGCCTTCAAACAGGTCCCCTTTAAAAAACCACGGGTTGTCTGTGGAGAGCGCAAAGCGGCGGGTGTTTTGATAGACCTCATCATTCCGCGCTACAGCCCCCAGATAGGGTAAGGACAATAGGCTAGGAATATTAGCATCGTCCATCAGTAGCGCACTGCCGTAGCCGTCTACTTCATAGGCGTAGATGGGGCCGTGTTTAGGATGTTGAACAATAGCGTGGGCTTGCAGCGCTGTGGCGACTTCATCGGCCAGAGCGGTGCATTCGGCGGCAAAGGCAGTCTCATAAAAGAGGTCGACCACCATGCTGGCAAGCTGGCGCAGGCTGATCACGGCAAAAAAGTTAGATGGCACTAAAAATGGTAAAACGGTGGCGTCATCCGATGGTCTGAACATCGAGGCGATCAGCCCCACCGGCCGGGCAGGATTGCCCCAGCCATCGCAAGCTAAGGTATCGGCTTGCCAGCTGCCGCTGCGGGTAAAGGAGTAAGGCCCGCGATTCTCTTTGCGCTGCTGTGCTTTCATGGTGGCAACAACCAGCTTCATGGCTGCCAGCCATTGAGCATCAAAAGGTTTACGGTCAGTGCTGCTTTGCCAATAACCATGTGCCAAGCGGATGGCGTAGCACAGCGAATCTAGCTCCCATTTGCGCTCGTGTAATTCGGGTAACATGGTGGTGCTATCCGATTGCCATTCGCTCTGGGCGGGGCCATCGTTAAAAGCATTGGCGTAAGGATCGATCAGGATGCAGGCGCTGTGGCGGCGGATCAGCCCAGCAATCATGTCGGCAAGCCTAGGGTCTTGCTGGATATGCGCTAAATAAGGCCAAACCTGCGCCGCGCTGTCCCGCAGCCACATGGCATGGATATCGCCGGTAATCACAAAGGTATCTGGCAAATTGTTTATTGTTTTAAACACCACGGTGGTGGCTAGGGTGTTGGGGTAGCACTGGCGGAATAAGCGCTCTAATGCGGGATCAGCGATGTGCTGGCTGATGTTTTCGATATGGTCGTTGACGGCGGTGCTATGGAAATTTTGTGGCTGCAAGGGATGGCTCGGCTATGGAAAGGTTTACGGTACTTGCCAGGGACTGCAAAAGTAGTCGGCGCGGGTATAGGTATTTATATCATTCAGGTGGCACTTCAGCGCTGTAGCATCCCCCTTGGTAAAAGGGGATGGAGGGGGGCTTTTTGCATTGGCGTGTGCTTTTTATATCAAAAGATGAAGTGCCCAATCCCCCTAGCCCCCCTTTTTCAAAGGGGGGAATACATCAAGATGATCTCGGTACCGGTACTCGCGGAGTACCCGCAGTCAGGATGTGAAATTAGCTGTTTTTAAGTAACTACCTTACAGCTGATTCACCTTGTGCTTTCTCAGTCTTGCCGTCACCTTGCCATTGCTATCTGTAGCAAACAAGACAGCACGCTCGCTTGCGATGGTGAGTGAGTAGCTGCAGCCACTGGCTTTGTCTTCAAAGCTGATGGCTTCTTCATGGCCTGATTCGTTGACCAAAATCCATAATGCCCCAAGCTCAAAGCTGAGTTTCTGCGCGAATACGCCGGGCTGCTCACCCGACAGCCAGTTTAAGGGGGAGCTTAGTCCCGCCCAATCCATTGCGGCCTGATAGAGCGCAAGCAGCGGCTCGGTGCGATCGTTCATTTCCAAGGGGAGCGGGCACCACATGATATTGGCGCTGGTTTGTAAGCTCCCCAGTGCATTGCCCTTGCAGAGCTTGGCGATTTTATCGCCGCCAAAGCTGGCGCGATACTTGTGGCTGCCGATATGGATGGATTCTTCACGCTGCAGATTACGCGTGTCTGATTCGCTCATCAGGGCTTGGCAAGGCTGCCAGTAAGCGTCTAAATCGCAGGGGCCGGTCAATAAGATAGGTGTTTTGCATTGGCTGATCCAATCGCGAGCGGCTTGCGAAAGGGCGTGCGGGCTGGGGATGATAATCAGCTTGGCGGGGGCGTGGTCCAGATCGGCAAGATGATATTCGCTGATGGCGCGTACCGGCACTTTTAGCTCGTACTGCATCACGCGCACCAGGCGCTGCGTGGCTTCTAGCGCAAAGCGGCGGTTGCCGTAATCGTTGCTAAAGGGGTAAATCACCGCCACGTCTTCCAGCTGTCTGCCTTGCATCATCGGGGCAATGGCTTTAAAAAAGCTGCCGAAATCTTCGCTAATCATCGCTTCGGGCTTACGGGTGCCGTCGGCGCGGCAAGCCCCAATATGCGATTCGTTGATGTTATCCATGTGGTAGTTGATATTCCACAACCACTGCACCGCACCCGCGCCGCCATTAATAAAGGCGTAAGCATATTTGCGTTCCAGCATATGGGCGAGTTCGGTTTCGCTGCGCTTACTGCGCCCATTAGGGCTTTCGATATGCATCATGCCGGTTTCTTGCACCAGGCTTGGCTTATTAGGCGTTTTGCTAAAGATGGTATCCCAGGCTAAGTCATCATTGAGCCACCAGCTGTGCACATTGGTGTAATCCACTGTCTCGGCAAAAAACATCGGCGAGGGGCGCTGCATGCCCAGTGCCTCGTCTTGGCCGACGGTAATAAGGCGGTTCGGGGCGATGGCACGGATGGTGGCGCTTAAATCGGCGATCCAGCGCTTGAGCATGGCTTGGCTAAACAGGCTGTAATCCAGCCAGATGCCGTGTTGTTTGGGCGTGATCTCGGTGGGATTAAACGCTACTTCCTGCGCCAGCGGCGGCAGTACGGCATTCCAGTCGGGCAAATCTGCGGGGCTGCGGTTCCAGCGCTGTTGCCAGCTGGCGATGTCTGCATCTTGCTCTTGCAGCCATGTTCTGAATGCGGTGATTTCAATGGGGTCTTGTACGCTGCGTGGCCCAAGGAAAATCTGTTCGGGGTTAAACATGGATGGCTCGTTGATTAAATCCCAGTGCACATGGCTGCTGTCTTTGTGGCGGCTAACAATGGCAGAAATAAAACGCTTCTGTGCGGCGATGGCGCGTGGGTCCAGATAGGGGTTCTGGCCTTCCCATGTTTCTGGGGTAAAGGTGAAAAAGGTAAAGCAAGTTTCCAGATTATGGCGTTTGGCGCAGTGTAAGAAGGCGTCGATAGCGCGTAAGGCGGCTTCTTGGGCGTGGCCGTCGGCAAACATCACTTGCCGCCATGCGGTCCAGATGCCGGTGCGAATATAGTTGATGCCCATACGGGCAAATTCGGCCATATCTTTGTCCCAAACGGCCGGGTTGGGTAGCTGCAAAAATTTGCGATGCACATCGCTGGCCATATAGGTCATGCCGACAATTGGCACTGGTTTGCCGCCACGGGTGAAGTAATCGCGGCCCGCGCACAGTGGCTGACCTTCTTCAAGTAAACGGTGATCCCTGCCCCAAAAGCCCTGCTGTAATTCACGGATTTCACCAGAGGAGGAGACGGCACGGCAGTGAATACTGTAATAGCCGTGCAAAACTACAATGGGCAACGTGCTGCGGTGAAATACGGGGCCGTGCGCGGTGGTGTTGAGGGCCAGCGTTTCCTGGATCAGTATCTTGCCCGCGTGCATGATTTTGATTTCAAATTGCCACTGACACGCCGTGTTGCTACGTAAGGCTTCAATTTGTAAGTTGAAGGTAGGTACTTCGCTGGGGTAGTAGCAGGCAAAATCGGGTTTGATCCAGATCTCTGTGACACCACGGGCGCAAAACTTGGCCCAGGCGATCAGCGCTTCGCCCCCGCCCTGGTCCCAAAAAAGGGCTGTGGCGTCGGTGTTTACAAACAGCCAGCGGCTGCCGGCAAATACACCGCGATGGTTTTCGATCAGCACTACTGGGGCGGCAATTGGGCGGCCAGTGCCATCTTTGGCGGTGAGTAAAGGGTAAATCCGTGCGTCCATTGGCCCATTGGAGCTGGACTCCTTAGGGTGATCCTTATGCTTGGTTGGCATCAGTACAAAGCCGCAGCAGGCGTCTTGCGGTGCAAATAAGCTGCAATGCTCACTCAGTAGTGGATATTCTTCAGAGGGCTCAAGACTAAGGGCTTCACTGCTGTCTATCGCCAGCATTTCGTGAATGTTTAAATCTCTGAACAAGGTGGTCGGGGCAGAAAAGGGCATATTGCCCATGCTAAGTAAATTGCCGCCGTTTTTTAGAAACTGCAGTAGTGCAGGCCAAGCCGCAGCCGGGAAGTAAGCGCCGTGCATGGCAATTAAGCAGCTGCCTGCTGATGCGCTGTTTAAAGCATTTAACAAGGTGCTGCAGTCAGCCAGGGTGCCGGATTCTTGCCAGCGGGCCAAATCATCTTGGCGTGGGCGCTCGCCGTGACAGGCCAGGTGTGCATCGTAAAAAAATATGGCGCTCATGCGTTTTCCTCTTAAACAGCGTTTGCATCAATTTGGGCCCGGGCAGCATGATGGTTCTGGTTTTGCAGCAGCAGAGCCTCTCTGCCCACCCCTTAGTATTGATTACATTTTCTTGGTTTGTATGGGTAATTTACTTTCTGTCATCTGCTATTGTTTGTAATTAAGTGCGTGGGTGTGTATAGATGAAAAGAGAAGCAAGGCCTTCACCGCACTGATATTGCCTGGCGTTTGCCTTCTGTTGATTTAAGGTGGACGAGCCTTAGCGAAGAAAGTTTCATTGAATGGTAAATTGCTGATAGTGCCAATATTTAAGGTTGCCTGATTTATTGGGTTTTACTCATTGTCTGAAAAGCAGGATATGATGGAAATCAAAGAATGAGCGCTTTGTATCGGGCTGTGTTAAAGAGTTTTTGAATTAATCGGGTATGCAGCATATCAGCTAATTAGAATTGCCAATGGCATTGAGAGCGTTTATTGATTACGCTTATTTCAATATGGCTTATTGTCGTGCTGCAAGAAAACAGGGAAGTTGATGCAATGAAAATCTTAATTTTGATGGCTTTGCTGATTACAGCAAGCGCACATGCAGAAATTTATAAATGGAAAGATGCTGACGGGATGATGCATTATTCTGATCAGCCGCCTAAGGGTAATAAAGCAGAAGTGCTAAAAACCAAGGACTTGCCTGTTAGCTCGATGTCAGGCCAACAGAAGCGTGAGGCCTCTGCTGCAAGCACCGTTGCGGTGAAAGCCAGCGCTCCGGCCAGCGCGCCAGTGGCGGCTGCTAAAGGTGAAAAAGACGAAAAAGCTTGTAAAGAAGCCATGGCCAGATTGGGGTATTTACAAGGTTCAAAAAAATTCTCCAGTGTGAATGAAAAAGGCAAGCTTGAGTTTATGGAAGCCTCACGGCGCAAAGCCGAAACTGCAAGCACAGAGGCAAATATCAAGCGTTTTTGCCCATAATCTGTAAGCAAGCCAAAACCGCCTCTTCAGGCGGTTTTTTTTCGTCTGGACGGACTGTTTTTTTTGACTGCGCTTTTTATCTTACATCAGCATGATTTGTTGTTTTATTGCTTTCATCTTGCTTTCTTTTTGCTGTAATTAATCACTAGGTCTGGAAAGTTTGAGTTTATGTATTGCTAAAGTTCTTTCGTCTGCCTATCTAGAAAGACAGCAGTTTTATCTTTTTTTTGCTTTCAGAAAATCCCTTGAGAAAAGTTGGCCATGTTTTTGTTATCCAACATGGTTTTTTGTCAGTATTAAGTTGTGCGAAGGAGAATGAAGATGCATGAACATACCAGCCAAACATCGATTAAAGACGTAATGCGTTTGCATGATATTGACGAAGTTGATCTTGAAGTGGTTCGTAAATATGGCGCTTTGGTTGTGCCCAGGATGAGTGAGTACATTACGCATTTTTATGAATGGATGCGTGAGCTGCCAGAGTATCAAACGCTGATGGCGAATGATGAAGTTAAAAAACGTGCACAAAATGCCCAGCTTACCTATTGGAAAACATTTTTTGCGGGGCATTTGGACGATGCTTATATGGAAGATCGGCGCCGTTTGGGCGAAACGCATGCGCGGATTGGTTTATCTTTGCCCAGCTATTTTGCAGGAATGAATTACTCATTTGTCCTGTTTACAAAAAAACTATACGACGGTGGTTTATTTAGTGAGGAATACGGTAAAGCAGTGGCGGCCATTACCAAGCTATTGCATCTGGATACCACTATTGTGGTTGAAACCTATAGCCGTTTGATTAATGAAAGAATTAATGAGCAAAGCCGCGCATTAATGGAAATGTCTACGCCAGTGACCATGATCTGGCAGGATATTTTAATGCTGCCTGTGGTGGGGATTATTGATTCAAAACGGGCGCAGGATATTATGGCGGCCATTTTATTAAAAATTGCCGAAACGCGTTCACGCGTATTTATTATGGATATTTCCGGCGTGGCGATTGTGGATTCAGGCGTGGCGAATCATTTAATTAAAATTACTAAGGCAACACGTCTGATGGGCTGTACTAGTCTGATATCAGGTGTCTCTCCTTCAATTGCCCAGACAATTGTGCACCTTGGCATTGATATTGAAGGAATGACGACTCATGCCACATTACGGGATGCCTTGGAACAAGCCTTCAAGAGCGTGGGCATCAGAATGAAAAGACTTGATGAGGTTTAGGGGGCGGTAATGGATGAGCGTGAATCCGGGGGAGGAGTTGCGATTTCTGTTGTTGAAGATGCTTTGCTTGCCTGTGTGCAGAGTGATTTGCGGCCCGCTACGATGATCGCGCTGCAAAGTAAATTATTGCAACAGGTCACGAAAATGGCGGCAAAAGGGGTCATGCTTGATTTATCCGAAGTAGATGCGCTGGATGTAGACGGGTTTGCAGCCTTGGTAGATTTAACGCAAATGCTGAAAATAATGGGGGCAAAAACAGTATTTATCGGTTTCAGGCCCGGGGTCATTGCCGGTTTGGCAGCGTTAGATAGCGATTTATCTGCGTTGCGTGGCTGCCAGACCATTAGGCAAGCACTGGATTTACTTCATGAAACCTAGCATGGAAATGGCAACGGTCTGGCGAAAAATCCGCAATGACGCTGATGTGGCGATGTTGGTGGCTTATACATTTTCTTTAGCTAAGCAATGCGGTTTTTCGCCTGTGGCGATCACAGAAATAACAACGGGTGCATCTGAGCTGGCCACCAATATTGTGAAATACGCTGGCGAGGGTGTGATGTCTTTTTCGTGGGTAGTGATTAAAAATCGTGAGGGGCTGGAGGTGATGGCCGAAGATCGGGGGCCTGGCATAAAAGACCTAGAGCTTGCCATGTCTGAGCACTACAGTACCAAGGGCACATTGGGGCTGGGTTTGCCGGGGACGCGTCGTTTAGCGGATGAATTTGAGATTAGCTCAGAGCCAGAAATAGGGACCCGCGTCCTGTTTCGCAAATGGAAATAAGCCATGCACTTTGAATATGCACGTTGTTTGCGTCCATGCTATGGAGAAGTAGTGTGTGGTGATGGCACTTTTATTAAGCAAATGGAGCATGGCGTACTGGTTGGTATTCTGGATGTGCTGGGGCATGGCCCTGAGGCGCATGAGCTGGCAAGGCTTTGCGAGCAGTGGCTGGAAGAAAATAGCAGCGAAGATCTCGAATGGATGCTTAAATCTTTGCATGAGCATATCCGCGGATCGCGTGGTACGGCCATTACGATGGCTTTTTTGGGTGATGATGGCAATGCGCAGTGCATTACCATTGGCAATACCGTGATGCGTAAATTGGGAAAAGACTGCTTTACCTTTCCGGCGCAGGCGGGCACTTTGGGTATTATTTTACGCAGTATAAGAATTGAGACATTTAACTTTAAAAGTGACGATGTTTTTGTTCTGGCGACGGATGGCATACAGGAACATATTGCTGCGGATGATATTTTGCTTGAGCGCAGAAATAGCCTGAACCAAATGGTTGCAAATTTGCTAAGCCGTTTTGGAAAGCTTTACGACGATGCCACTTGTCTGGCGATAAAGTGCACATTATGACTGAACTTGGTGTATTGGATCTGCGATCCGAAGAAGGTGTTTTCATTGCCCGCGATAAATTGCGCCGGGCATTGGGATGCTTAAAACTTAACCGGATGCGCAGCGATTTTCTGCTGACGGGGTTTTACTCGCTTTGTCAGTTTGTCCGGCAGTCAACCTTAAATCACCTTTTGCCGGTGGGGATGGATGGGGATGCGCTGTGCTTTCTGGTGCAGTCTGAAGGTGGATGGGCGAAGCACTCGCTCTCCGCCTTTTTTGATGTTCAGAATACTTTATCGGATGGTACGGTACAGCTGGCATTCCGAATTGATCATCAGGATCCTGATGCGATCTTGCAGGTTAAAAACATTGTTAATGAGCAAACCCGTGATGAGCTGATGTCTGTGCTCACTGTGAGCAATGCTGAGCTGGCCGCTCACAAACAGGGGCTGGAGCAGGAAGTAGGTCGTCGTGCCATGGCTTTGCAGCAAAGTGAGATGCAATCAAAGGCCGTGATTGAAGGTGCGCCGATTGCCGTTATTTTGCTTGATAAGGACTGCTGTGTTACAGATTGGAACCGTGCAGCAGAGCTGACTTTTGGTTTTGCTGCTGCCGAAGTGGTGGGGCTAAAACTGCAAAGCCTGATTCATATTGAAGGGGATGGTGATTTGCCCTTGGTGCTGGAGCGGGGATTGAGCGAAGTCACCTCTCGGATTACCACCGCAAGATTCTGGGAATTACTCGCAAGAAACCGCTCGGGCAGCCTGCTGCCTATTGAAGTAGGAATGACTGTTTTAAGTATGGATGGGCATTGCAGTGGCACTTTATTTGCAAGGGATATCAGCCAGCGCAAAATTGTGGAGCAAGAGCTGCAATTGGCTAAAACCAAGGCTGAAGAAGCCGCCTCTGTGAAATCAAGCTTTCTGGCCAATATGAGCCATGAAATTCGCACGCCAATGAATGCGGTGATTGGTTTATCTCATCTGGCATTAAAAGCAGAAATGCCACCTAAGCAGCGCGATTACCTTTCTAAAATACATCATGCAGGCACGTCTTTATTGGGGATTATTAATGACATCCTTGATTTTTCTAAAATTGAAGCGGGCAAATTAAATATTGAAATTGCACCTTTTGATTTAGAAACAGTACTCAATAATGTATGCACGGTAACCACCCAGAAAGTGTTTGAAAAAGGTTTGGAATTCGTTATTCATAATCCGGTTGATATTCCGCCTTGTTTGTTGGGGGATTCTTTAAGACTGAGCCAGATTATGATTAATTTAGTCAATAATGCGGTGAAGTTTACTGAAACAGGCGAGGTTGAAATTACGATTCGCTGCATGGAAAAAAACCATGAGCAAACACAATTAGAATTCAGAGTCAGGGACACTGGCATTGGTATGACCCAAGAACAGCTGGGTAAATTATTTATGCCGTTTACTCAGGCTGACAGTAGTACTACCCGCAAATTTGGGGGTACAGGGCTGGGGCTTTCAATTAGTAAAAGGCTGGTTGAATTAATGGGTGGGCGTATCTGGGCCGAAAGTGAAAGCGGCATAGGTAGCCAGTTTGTATTTACTGCGTGGTTTGGTGTAGAGCATAAAGAAATCAGAACACGTGCTATTCCGGCAGAAATCAATAATATGCGTGTGCTGGTGGTGGATGATCATGAACATGCACGCCTCGCGATTATTGAAGTTTTAAAACGGTTTTCGGTTCGTATAGAACATGTGGGCTCAGGACAGGGGGCGGTGGAATTATGCAGTGCAGCCCATCAGCGGGGTGATCCGTTTGGCCTAGTTTTACTGGATTGGCAAATGCCCATTATGGATGGCGCTCAGGCGGCCAAAAAAATCCAAGAGGTATTGGAAAATGACACGCCTAAAATGGTGATTGTAACGGCGTTTGATCGCGAAGATATTTATATCCAAGCTCAAAGCCTAAATATCAGCGCCATTTTAACTAAACCGGTGAATTCATCTTCATTGACAGATTGTTTGATTTCTATTTTTGCGGATGATGATGTTTCTGATGCCCAGGCCGCTCCGCGTGATGAGGAGGAAGTCGGGCTGAAGGGCATGAGGGTATTACTCACCGAAGACAACCCGATTAATCAGCAAATTGCTACAGAATTACTCAGTTCGGTAGGTGTTGATGTGGTGGTGGCTAACCACGGCAAAGAGGCGTTGGAAAAACTGGAATCAATGGGCGACATCCATTTCGATGCTATTTTGATGGATATGCAAATGCCGGTTATGGATGGCTACGAAGCATCAAAGCATATTCGTGCGGATGCTCGCTACAGCCATATCCCGCTGATCGCCATGACTGCACATGCCATGGTGGAAGAGCGCGCGCGCTGCCTTGATTTGGGTATGAATGACCATGTTTCAAAACCGATAGACCCGATTCAGTTTTTTGAATGCCTGAAACACTGGCGGGTCACAGCACCTGATGGCAAGCCCAAACTCTTAAAGACCAGTGTTGTGTCAGCAGAAATCACGCTGCCTCTGCAAGCTGCGCCAGCACCTGCATCTGCTGCGTTTGTGCCGCCTCCCTTGTCGCAAGTAGTCGCTCCTGTAGTGACGCCAGCACCTGCAACACCGGCAGGCAGGCAGGAGCTGGATGTAAAAGTAGGGCTGGGCTATGTGCTGAATAATCCTTCGCTTTATTTGCGGATGCTGAAGCAGTTTTGCGGTAGTGAATCCGATTGTGTGCAAAGAACACATGCCGCATTGCTTGCTAATGAGTTGGAGCCTGCTTTACGTTTTTCACATACATTAAAAGGGCTCAGTGCAACGCTGGGCGGGACACGGGTTTCTGAAATAGCGGGGCGGATTGAATCGGCCATTTCGCACGGCGGTGGCTTAAATGAGGTGAGGGAAGATTTGCTCTTGCTCGAAAAACATCTGAGTGTGCTGATGCGCGAGGTCAATGAATATATTAATGGCGAAGATCCCTTTGCCAATGCGCCTGCACCCTCGGGCAGAATGCCTGTCAAAGAATTGCAAAACCTGCTGTCTTGGCTGGAGCGTTTATTGATGGATATGGATGCTGAGGCGCTTACCGTCATGGGTAAATACGGAGATGCGATGGCCGATTTTTTTGATCCGGCTGAATTTGCGGCATTTAGAATTGCGCTGGAGAAATTCAATTTTGGTGATGCTTTGCCTATCCTGCAAAGAATGAGCTCAAGCATCACGGTATCTTGATTAGCTGGCGGCCTGCTTATCCTGCGCCGCCTTTTTTTGTTACTTTGCCTTCTAGTGCGCGCTGCCTGCGTATTTCTTTAGGATCGGCCAGCAGGGCGCGATAAATTTCTACCCTGTCTTTTTCGCGCAAAACGGTATCTGCTTTACAAGCTTTGGAAAAAATGCCGATTTTATTGTCCGATAAATCAATTTCCGGAAAAAAATCTAAAATGCCTGATTGCAAAATGGCTTGCTCAGCCGTGGTGCCCGCAGCCACTTTAAGAGCAATTAGCTTTTGCAGCGCAGGTGTGGCATAAACGACTTCCACATTAATTAATGTGCTCATGATGACTCAGCGAATCTTTAAGGGTAAATTTTATCGGCTTGTTTAATAAATGCATCCACAAAGGTGCTGGTGATTTTATTAAAGACCGGGCCAATTATCATTTCTAAGCTGCGGCTGGAGAATTCGTAATCCAGCTCAAATTCAACTTTGCATGCGTCTTCCATTAGCGGAATAAAACGCCACACGCCATGCAGAGCCTTAAATGGGCCATCAACAAATTGCATGTCGATCATATGCTTGGATTTGATATCACGGGTGCGGAAAAAAGTTTTTACTTTGAGAAACTCGATTTTTACCGTGACATCTAAAATGGTTTCGCTGCGTTCATGTACCTCAACGCCGCCGCACCATGGCAGAAACTGAGGGTAGTTCTCGACGCGATCGACCAAGTCAAACATGCGATCTGCACAGTGGGTAACGAGTACGGTTTTACGAATAGACTGCATAGTTTGTCTTTATATGGCAGCGTGAGATATTACTATCCGCCGCACCGTTGTTTGTAGCGTAAAATGCCGGACTTCCAGCAAGCACACCAGATGTAAAAAAATGACCGAGCATCGTAACCCCGACCACTCCATGACGCAACTTGAAAACATCCGCATGCCACCGCATTCGGTTGAGGCTGAGCAATCTGTGCTTGGTGGCCTGATGCTGGATAACAGCTCTTTTGATAAGATTGCTGATACCTTATTTGAAGCCGATTTCTACCGTGATGATCACCGCCGCATCTTTGCTGTGATCGCCAAGTTGGTTGAATTAGGCCGCCCCGCAGACGTGATTACCGTAGCCGAAGCGCTCGATACTCACGAAGAATTGTCTTATGTGGGGGGCTTGGCGTATTTGGGCTCCTTGGTGCAAAACACCCCATCTGCGGCCAATATCCGCCGATATGGTGAGATTGTCCGCGAAAAATCTGTGATGCGCCAGCTTGCATCTGTGGCTACCGATATTGCCGATGCCGCCTACAGCCCCAGCGGACGCGAAGCCTCCGAGCTCTTGGATCAGGCCGAATCGGCTGTGTTTCAAATTGCAGAGCAATCGTCCCGCGGGCAGAAAGGCTTTATCGGCATGCCACCGATTTTAAAAGAAATTGTTGAGCGCATTGATCATTTGTTTCAGCAGGATAATCCATCTGAAGTCACTGGCGTTGCGACGGGATTTTTGGATCTTGATCGGATGACTTCGGGTATGCAGGCAGGCGATTTAATTATCGTGGCGGGCCGACCTTCCATGGGTAAAACCGCGTTTTCGGTAAATATTGCCGAGCACGTTGGCATTGAGCTTAAGTTGCCGGTGGCAATTTTCTCCATGGAAATGGGCGCAACCCAGCTGGGTATGCGTATGGTGGGTTCGATTGGCCGGATTGATCTGCATAAGCTGAAAACTGGCCGTTTTGAAGATGAAGATTGGGTGCGCCTTACCCACGCCGTGGGCCGCATGAATGAAGCGCCGATTTTTATTGAAGAAACCGGCTCGCTGACCGCGCTGGATATTCGTACTAAGGCCAGACGGCTTGCGCGGCAATGCGGCGGCCAGCTTGGGCTGATTGTGATCGATTACTTGCAGCTGATGGCGGGGCGGGCGGGGGCGAAAGATCAGAACCGTGCTACCGAGCTGGGCGAAATTTCGCGTGGCTTAAAATCGCTGGCTAAAGAGTTGAAAGTGCCGATTATCGCGCTCTCGCAGCTTTCTCGTTCGGTGGAGCAGCGTACCGATAAACGCCCGATGATGTCCGACTTGCGAGAATCGGGCGCGATCGAGCAGGATGCGGATTTGATTTTATTTATGTACCGCGATGAATACTACAACCCAGACAGCCAGTTTAAAGGCCTTGCCGAATGCATTATTGGTAAACACCGTAACGGCCCGGTAGGTAAGATTCCGCTGGTGTTTGTGGGCCAGCATTCCCGTTTTGAAAACGCTTTGGTTCGTCCGGATGGCTGGTCGAGTGATCTTGAGTAAAGGGTGTGGTGGACAGTAAAATGCAAAAAGGCAGCTAGGCTGCCTTTTTGCATTTTAGGACAGTGAGTTTATTTCAGCTCTGGCAGGATGAGCTGGGCGATTTCAAAGTAAATAACGAGGCCTGTTCCATCCACAAGTGTGGCAATAAAAGGCGCGGACACTACGGCGGGGTCAATTTTTAGGCGCTTCAGAATTAATGGTGTGATGGAGGAAACAATCGCACTCCACATAATGATGGCGACAATGGTTAAGGTAACGACTAGACCAATCTCAGGCCCAACGCCGAGCGACCAAGCACGAACCCAAGCGGCCAAAGCAATCCCCATCGAAATTAATAGCGCAGTGGAGGCCTCTTTTCTAAGGACTTCGCCGATATTGCGCATGGTCACTTCACCCACCGCCATTGCACGAATAATGGTGGTGGTGATCTGGGTGCCACTATTGCCGCCCGTGCCGATTAAGAGTGGGATAAAAAAGGCGAGGGCAATGGCGGCTTCTAATTGCTCTTCAAAGGCGCGTAATACCGTCCCTGTGTAGCTTTCAGCAGCAAACAGCAGCAGCAGCCAGCCAATGCGTTTACGCCAAAGTTGCCAAGGTGTTGCTGCTAGGTAGGACGTTTCTAATGGGGAAGAGCCGCCTTGTAGCTCAGCATCCTCGGTGGATTCTTGCTCTAGAATATCTGCCGCTTCATCAACGTGAAACACCCCGATTAGCTTGCCTTGATCTTCTACGGGTAGGGATGATAAATCCCGATCCACCAAGAGGCGAGCCGCTTGTTCTTGATCTGTTTGTGCATCAATACGCACGAGGTTTGGATCCATCAAATCACTTAACTTGATTTGCGAATCGGCAATCAATAGCGTCTTAAGCGGGATGCCGCCAATTAATAGCCCGTTGGAGTTGGTAATATAAATATGCTGGAATAACTGAGCTTGGTGCCAAGCATCATGGATTACTTGCTTTGCATCACTGACTGATTGCTCAACGAGGATGCTGATATAGTTATTGCGCATATGCGCGCCAACTGATTCGCTAGGCCATTTAAGCAGAGCGGTATAGTTGTGCTTATTTTGCTCGGATAAATACGAGAGCAAATTGCCGCGATCGTTGTTTTCCATTTTGCGCAAAATAGTCAGCATATCGCGGCGGGGAATGCCGTCCTGAAGCGCGTTGATGATCTTGCTGTGCAAACGCAATAACAATTGGCCAGCATTTTCTGTGCTTAAAGAGGCAATGAGCGCACTGCCTTCATTTACCGGTAAGGTGTTGAATGCGTCGTTGAGGTCTTCTGCGCTTAGAGCCAGCAATTGATTGGCTCGTTCAGAAGGGGGTGTGGTGGCAATCCAGCTTCTCAATGCGGTTAAATCGAGAACTTGAATAGTGTGGGCGTGCTGGTGTGTTTTCATTTTGAATGGCCTCAGATCATGACAGGCAAAATCGCAAGCACCTTGATGGGTGCGTGTTAAAAGAAAACAGCAGTTGATGGACGAGTATGGGACAGGAAATAACGTCGAATGGCGCTTTTTCATCTCCACGTTCTAGCTTTAGCACTGTGCAACGTATCTGGTAAAACCAGAAGCCACTTGGGTTAACACCTTAATCCGATGAAAACTGTCCTGATCTTGGGCGTCTCTGGACGTCGTGAGATCAGTGGCCTGTATTTGCGCAGGAGCCTCGCCTAACGAGATGCTGCATAGGGTAAATGCTTATGCCCCTGGTTGGGGCAGGGGCATAGTGTTCAGATTGATCTTCAAAGTCAACGTAACGATAAATGGTAATTGTTATCACTACACAATTGCTGGGTGTGTATGGTATACCGCGTCGCCGTGCTGCCTGCTTTGTCTGAGCTTATCCCCCGCTCGCCAAGGATAGGGTAGTCGTCTTGGCATAACGCTGGTTTTTTGCTGGCCATAATGGGCTGTTAATTCAAGCTGGGGAGGTGTGTTTGAGGCGAGAGTAAGCAAAAAAACCGGAATGGTAATAAGTACGAGATGCGTTTTTTGAGTGCAGGGGTGTTTACGAGGCTTATGTTAATGGATTAAAGCATAGCTAGTATGATGAGTGGGTGGGTGCAAGGGTTTGATTGCATTGGCATAAATGCCCACCCTGCATCTGCTTTGTTGCTTGTAAATCTGCAGGGTGGGCTAAGTGCCTAGTGTTTAAGCCGCCACGCCGCCCGTCCCAAATGCCTCCGCATGAATGCGCTCCGCACTAATTCCCATTGCATGTAATGATTTGATCTGGGCTTGCATAAAGGCCAGTGGCCCACAGAGGTAGTAATCGGCGTCGGGCAAAATCATGCTGTCGGCTATTTTAGCCAAGTCCACATAGCCCAGATGGTCGTGGCTATGGTTTGGGCAGGCGTCACCATAAAACACTGCTTTTTCGACGCTAGATGCTTGAGTCGCTAGCCGATTGACCACGTCTTTAAAAGCATGTACGTCGCTATTGCGGCAGCCGTGTACAAAGCGCACGGCTCGATTGCTGCCGGTTTTTACTAAGTGTTTGAGCATTGCCATCATCGGGGTAATGCCCACGCCGCCACTAATTAAAACGACAGGCGTTGTTCTATCCTGATGCAGTACAAAATCACCCGCTGGCGGAGCTAAATCAATCACATCGCCAATGTTTACTGTGTTGTGCAGCAGGTTAGACACCTGACCGATGATATTGCCGGTTTGTTCACGTTTTACTGAAATACGCAGGTAATCATTGCCCGGTGCGTCAGATAAGCTGTATTGGCGCGGCTGCATTAGATTCCATTCCGGCACAAACATCCTGACCGAAATATATTGCCCGGGTGCGTAATCGGGCACACCGCCACCATCTGCCGGGCGTAAATAGAAAGAGGTGATTTCGCTGCTTTCTACTTCTTTTTTTGCGACAACAAAACCACGCCAGCCTGTCCAGCCGCCTTGTTTAAAAGCCGCTGCGGCATAGAGCTGCGCTTCTTCGGCAATCAAGACATCAGCAAGCTGGCCATAGGCTGCGGCCCATGCGGCGATTAATTCATCCGTAGCTGCAGCGCCCAATACTTCACGGATAGACGCCAGCAAATGGTGGCCCACAATCGGGTAGTGCTCTGGGCGGATGCCAAGGCTGATGTGCTTATTGGCAATATGGGTGAGCACGGGGGCCAGTACGCTGGGGTTGTCGATATGCTCAGCGTAGGCTGCTACGGCCATGGCGAGGGCCTGCTGCTGAGCGCCTGACTGCTGATTGCCTTCATTAAAAATTTGTTTCAGTTCCGGATTGTGCTGAAACATCCGTGCATAAAAATGCGTGGTGAGCGCAACGCCGTGTTGTTTGAGGACAGGAGCGGTGGCGCGGACTAGATCACGTTGGGCGGCATTTAGCATGGTGTATCTCAGTGTTTTTTTAAATGTGCATTTAATTTACCCATTAAAGGCTGGGGTGTATAGGTAAAATTACACGTTTAAAAAACTAAGTGATTAGATTTTGATTTATGCGCTTGCGTGTTGCTGACTAAAGTGGCCGTTACTTAGGCTGGCTGAGTTTGTGAGGTCTGCACCGCTTATCGCTGAAAAGGTGGTAAGTCTTATTGTCAGCCGAGGTTTGCCCACCACAATCCATAAAGCTTATTACTGCCTGATATTTATGAGGAGTGGACGATGGATCAGCGTTTAAAAATGTTGGCTTTAGCCTTGGTGGTCAGTGTGGGGCTTTATGCCTGTGGTGGCGGAAGCAGCGGCTCGTCGTCTGGCACTACGCCAGTGGCTACGAACCCAACATCCCTGCCGACAACGGTACCCACCGCCGTTCCAACGCCCACCCCAGCCCCCAGTGGTGGCGCATACGCCCAGGGTACCGTTACTGGCTTTGGTAGTGTGATTGTGGATGGCGTTACGTTGGACGACAGCAGCGCCAGCTTTAAGGTAGAGCAAGATCCGTCAGTCAGCAGTACCGGCACCAGTAATGACATTAAGCTGGGCATGAAGGTGGAATCCGATCAGGGCAGCGATGACAAAATCAAAACGCTGACGGCCTTGCCCGAGGTTTACGGAAAAATCACGGAGTTAGTGGTGGGCACAGGCTTCAAGTTGGCGGGGCAAACCGTCAGAGTCTCCACCGATGCGGCCGCTCCCACAGTATTTGAAGGTGCCAGCGTGCTGGCTGATTTATTGGTTGGCGATATTGTGGAAGTGCATGGCAGCCGCGATGCCACGGGCGTGATTGTGGCAACACGAATCGAGCGTAAAGACCCTGCAAGTACGGTGATGGTGCGGGTGGTTGGCGTCGTGAGCGCGCTAGACAACACGGCTAAAACGCTGGTGGTGAGTGGCCTAACGGTGAACTTTAGCGGCGCAAAGCTGCGCCCGGATGGCGTGGTGTTGGAAAATGGTCAGTTAGTCGCAGCATGGAGCGATCAGGCGATAAGTGCCGCCAGTGTGATGACAGCTAAAGCGCTGAAAGTGAAAAAACCACAGGCTGGTGATGGGCTAAAAATGCAGATCGGTGGCCTGATTGCCGGTTTGGATGCTAAGGCGCTTAGTTTTAAATTGGGCGAAGTAGTCGTGGATGCCAGCAAGGCCAAGTTTGAGAGCGGCGTAGTGGTCGATCTGGCCAATGGCAAGGCGGTGCGGGTGGGCGGTGTGTGGCAGACCGATAAATTGGTGGCTGCAGGTGTGAAATTTGTAAAAGACAGCGCAGACGCTAAGGTGTCGCTCAGCGGTGTGGTCACTGATTATATTTCTCTGGCCAGCTTTAAAGTGCGTGGCGCTTTAGTCGATGGCAGCGCGGCGACGTTTGATGGCGGCGCGGCAAGCAATCTGGCCAATGGTGTGCAGGTGAAAATAGAAGGGAGTGTCAGTAATGGTAAGGTGCAGGCTAAAACGGTGAAAATTGATACGCCTGTTGCGACAACACCGCCGCCCAATGCCAGTGCGCCGACCAATGCCAGCCAAACCGCCAGTGCAGGTGTACGCACCATTACTGGTGAGGTGAAAGATTACGACTCGAAAACGGGTAAGTTCACCCTAAGTGGTGTGAAGCTTAACTTGCAAATTAATGACAAAACAGAATATGGCACGATAGGCTCGGATGTAGTCACCAGTAAGAGCGACTTTATCAATGGGGCTAAGGTGCTGGTACGGGGTGAAATGCAGGCTGATGTATTGGTGGTTAAGGAAGTACGCTTCCCGCCTAAAGTTGAGCCACCCGTGAAATTGGGCGGGGTGATCAGTAGCGTGACGGCCAGCCAGTTCAAACTCAATGGCGTGACGATTCTTTGGAGCGCAACAACGCCTGTGGATGGTGGGAAAACGGCTGATGTGGTCAATGGGGTCAATGTCAATGTGACCGTGCTTAAAAATGGCGATAAGTTACAAGCGCAGCAAATTGAAATCAAAGGCCGTGTTGCAACTACCTTGGAAGTAAAAGGCGCGGTAAGTGACTTTGTGTTGCTGAGTAATTTTAAAGTAGCGGGTCAAAAGGTTGACGCCAGCAAGGCTGAAATAAAGGAAGGAAAAAGCGGTAGCTTGGCAAATGGCCGTGTTGTAAATGTGAAAGGCGTACTGACAAATGGCGTGCTGATGGCTAGTCAAGTGTCCTTTGCTGATTAAGGGCATACCGAGGAATGAGTAAATTCATAACTTAGCATCGGTGTTTTAGAGGAAGAAAAGCCACTCTTGGACGAGTGGCTTTTTCTTGAACCTTGCAGGGCGGGTGAAAATCAACTCCGACAGGATGCTAGCAATTTAACTGATGTTACGCAGTGATCATCTTTTTAGTGCCTTCGGCACGTTAATTTAGGAGCGGTAGCCACCGCGGGGCCTTCCTTTCTTGCTTCGCTGTATAGACCATAGACATGGGTAACACTTGTACGAGGACATAGGTAACACTTTGGCGGTGTTTTTAACCGCTTGGGATGCCTACTTACCATGCCTTGGATGCCCGTGAATATCATGTCTATTCGCTCAGAATTTGTACTCCTTACACTGCAAGATAACTGTAATTTTAAAGCGCTTTGCCAGCGTTTCGGCATCTCAACTAAAACAGGCTACAAGTGGCGGCAGCGCTATCTGGATACCCCCCAAGAAGGTTTTCAAGATCGATCTCGCCGCCCCAAATCATCGCCAACACTGACCACCGCAGAGATTGAAGCCCTCGTTGTAGACCTGCGCCAGAAGCACCCTGTTTGGGGAGGGCGCAAACTCCATCGAAGGCGACCATTCTCGCTTTAATCTCACCTTAACTGCTTGTGGTCAAACCACGGCAGCCATTGTCCAGACTCACTTAACGGATGTATTTCTTCGCTATGGCTTGCCTGCTCGTATCAACGCTGACAACGGTTCTCCATGGGGAAGCCCCAGTGATGCCAGCCATGGCATCAGCCAGTTATCTATCTGGCTGATCCGCTTGGGTATCCATGTTAGCCATAGCCGCCCAGGGCATCCGCAAACTAATGGCAAAGAAGAACGCTTTCATCGCACGCTAAAAGCCGAAGTATTAAATGGCCGGGCATTTCGCGATTTAGCCCATGTTCAGCATGCATTTAACGACTGGCGCACGGTCTATAACGAGCAGCGCCCGCATGAAGCCTTAGGGCTAGCCACACCGATTACCCGCTATAAACCGAGCTTAATTGCCATGCCTTCTGCTTTGCCTGAAATTGAATACGGCCCCAACGATCAAGTCATTACTGTGGGCTGGGGCGGTGCAGTAAAATTACAAAATCATAAATTTAAAGTGTCTAGTGCCTTACATCGTTTACCTATTGCACTGCGTGCAGATAGTCTGAACGACGGGGTGTTTGACCTCTATTTTTGCCATCAGCACTTCGGAAGAATCGATTTGAATACCTTGCAGTTAAACAACTAAAATGTGTTACCCATGTGTCCGCACGTGTGTTACCTATGTCTCCGGTCTATACATGTGGCCAAGAAAGGAAGCGAAAGAAGGCCACCCCACGAAACACGAAGGCCCCTGCGCTGCGGACAATCGAGTCGGCGGCGGGCGGGATTGGCTCGCTGCCTCGCTCCCTAGCCGAAACCCCGCCCCGCTTGTTCCTCGCTCCGGCGTGTTTCAAGGGGTGATTTAAGCCCCGTGCCGTTAGCTGCGATACGAATCCAGATTTTCAAGATTTTAAAATTTACAAAACAACTTAATTTAAGCCTTGTTCTTCTCCGTGAAACTCTGTGTCCTTCGTGTTCTCTGTGGTTCAAGATTTGGGTTTTTACTGCATAACATCAGAATTTAAGCAAAATTCATCGCTCAGTGGCTTTATCGCGTAATCCAACATTCTTTTGCGCCCAATGTTGGATTACGCTGGCTTATCGGCCTTAAATGCGTGAATAAACCCGCTGACCAAGGCGACAAAACGCCGGGGTGTTGTTATTCCGCCAATAGCAGTGCCAAAGCCGCGCTGACATCCTCAGGCGCAACGCCTTCGCTCAGGCTGACTGGCGCACCGCCTGCAATGATGGTCACACCTTCGTTTTTAAGCTTTGCAATCCATTGCCCGGCTTCCTTGCCCTGGGCAAAGCCTGTGCTTTGCAGTAACAGGCGGCCATCGGCTGCGCTGAAGTTAAAGTAAAACAGGCCGTCTTCTAAGCGGAACTGTTTAAACAGCGGCAGCGCGGCTTTTTTCTCTGCTTTGGCAGTAGGCGCAGCAATGGCTTGCATGGCACGCAGGCCCAGTGATTCGCGAACTTTCTTTAGCAGTGGTGCGGCCGTAGCACGGGCTTTGGCGGCTCCGGTTTGCAGCAGTGCTTCAATTTCTTCGGGATGCGCCATCAGGGCGTTGTAGCGCTCACGCATCGGTGCAATATCGCGCTCAATTAAATCCAGTAGGCGTTTTTTTGCATCGCCCCAGCCTAGGCCCGCACGCAGCTCGTCTTTAAATTGCCGGGTTTCTTCTTTTGAAGCAAAGGCTTCAAAAATCGTGACCAGATGCGAGTTATCCGGGTCTTTGGCATCCCCTGGCAAGAGGCTATTGGTTACAATTTTTGCGATGGCTTCTTTCATCGCTTTCTGGCCGCCTTCAAACAGCGGAATGGTGTTGTCGTAGCTTTTGCTCATTTTGCGGCCATCAAGGCCGGGCAGTGTGGCGACGTGCTCTTCGATATGGGCTTCTGGCAGCACAAATAAATCACTGCCCTGACCAAATAAATGGTTGAAACGGGCGGCGACATCACGTGCCATTTCAATATGCTGAATCTGATCACGGCCTACTGGTACTTTGTGCGGGTTAAACAGCAGAATATCGGCGGCCATTAAAATAGGATAGCAAAACAGGCCCATAGTAATGCCTGCGTCAGGGTCTTCACCTGCCGCCTCGTTGGCATCTGTGCTGGCTTTGTAAGCGTGGGCACGGTTCATCTGTCCCTTGGCGGTGACGCACGTCAGCAGCCAGTTCAGCTCGGTGACTTCAGGTACATCACTCTGGCGGTAAAAAGTAACGCGTTCCGGGTCCAGCCCTGCTGCTAGCCAAGTGGCGGCAATTTCAAGGCGAGAACGCTCTATGCGTGCCGGATCATCGCACTTAATCAGTGCATGGTAATCAGCCATAAAAAAGAAACAATCACTATCCGGGCTTTGGCTGGCAACAATTGCCGGGCGAATCGCCCCTACATAATTGCCCAAGTGGGGCGTACCCGAGGTGGTAATACCGGTAAGAACACGCAAACTCATCACTTTTTCCTATATCGCACGCTGCAAGAATGGCAGCAAGTCTAGCAGGCGACGGGCGCTTGTGTAAGCACAAAATGATTGAATAAAATCGTGTGTTGGTGATTTTTTGAAAAATATAAAATATGCTGTTTAATTAAAAACATTTTTTAATATTCTAATATTTTCTGTATTTATCCAGATATTTACAGTTGCTGTTTGATATTTGTTTTATTTTTTTGCGCTTTTTTTAACGTGTTATGTGCTGTGCGGCCATTGTATTTATGCCTGACAGTGGCTTTGTTGTTTTTTAAAATAAGTAGAGCCGGCTCAGATATAAATGTGGTATTAAAAAATAAAATGATTGTTGTGATTGATTGGGGTGTGTATTCTCTTGGCTTAAACATGCCATTTGCATTGCGTGTGTTTGCGTAAAATTTCGGGGTGAATCATGAAGAAAGTTTTCGTGCATGTATTGTTCGTTTTTATATCGGGGGTAGCCTGGGCTGATGCTGCCCGTGGTTATTTTGGCTATGGATATTCAATTGAAGCAGATGGATTTTTTTGGGACCCAACTTTGCAGTCAGTTACTATTACAAAAATAGTACCTGCTTCACCCGCTGCCAAAGCAGGAATATTAGAGGGTGATCAGGTGCTTGAGTTAGAAGGTCGTGCAATTGCAGGGGATAAAAGTGCTGTGTAAGTCTTTAAATATAGGTAAGTAAATTAAAAAATAAAATTTTATGTTTTTTTACAGTATGAATATTTTTAATTTAACTTATTATGATTGGCGAAATTATAATATTCGCGCTATAAATTCTACTTATACCACTTTGTGTTGTCTTTTTTGGACCGGCGGAGGCAGTCAATGTTGTTTTGAATTGAATATCAACAGGCTTGGGGATGGTTCATTGAAATCGCCAAGTTTTTCTCTCTTGGCTGGAAGGATAGTTGAATCATGTCTGATCTCCATTCTTTGGTTTACGTAAGCACCGCTACCCATTTAATGAGCGACGCAGAGTTAGAAGCTTTATTGCTGGGTGCTGTTGAGCAGAATAATAAAAATGATGTAACAGGTGTGTTGCTTTATAACGATGGTGATTTTATGCAGTGTCTTGAAGGCCCGGAGCGTGTATTGCGGGAGACCTTTAAGCGTATTTCAGGCAGCCGTCAGCATTCAGGTATTATTTGTTTATTTGATGAGAAAATAAATAAACGTAGTTTCTCTGATTGGCATATGGGATATGCAAAAACCAGTAAATCACAAATGTTGGCATTGTCTTCTGCTCAATGGAAGAAAATCGCAGAAGCATCAGCGGAAGAAGAAAAAGAGTGGGAGGGCTTGATTTTGTTAAGAGATTTTTGGAGTCGAAGATAGTTTTAATCCAGATTTGTTTTTTTATTAAAAACAGCCTCAATCCGGTAGCCATCGGGATCAATCACAAAGGCGGCGTAATAGTGCCCACCATAATCTGGCCGTAATCCGGCGGGGCCATTATCCTTGCCGCCATTTGCTAGGGCTGCTGCATAAAATGCTTCGACTTCTGCGTGACTCTTGGCTGAAAAGGCCAAATGAAATCCTTGCCCTATGGCAACGTCTTTGCATAATTTGATTGCAAATTTGTCGCCGCCGCCTTGAATGCCATAGCCCACTGCCGCATCATCGCCTTCAAAATCTTCCCAAACCCGAATATAGCCAAGCGGGGCGAATATGGCATCATAAAAAATAGCGGAGCGTTGGATGTCTGTGACGCCGAATGATAAATGGTGAAGCATGTTTTCTCTTTAATTAATATGAGTGGTTTTATTTGATGAGAAATAATAGATCAGTGGAACACAACCATAGGGTAGTGGTGTGGCTAAATCGAAATTATCAAATCCGGCCTGAGTATAAAAGCCAACAGCATTGGGCGATGAATTAACCCGTAAATGGCCACGGGGCGATTGAACTTGGCAGATTTCCAATGCTGCATTTAATAGCTTTTTTCCTACGCCTTGGCCATGAAATTCGGGTAATACATAGAGCTCGGCTAAGTTCCAAAAGTGTTTTACTAAAATGGTGCCAATAATCCGTTCTTGATGCACGCATTGCAAAAACAAATGTGCTGCTTGATTTGATTGCCAAAGCGAGTAGTTGGCTGCGATATGGGGTATTAATTCATCGCATTCTGCTTGGCTAAGGTTATCCAGTGAGCCTATTGCTTGGGCTGCAATCAATAGGGCTTGTTCGATATCGGTGGTGGTGGTGATTTGCATAATCGTCTTTTTTTATGGCAATGGGCGGCTGCGCTTTGATTTAATTTAGGAGTAGTTCATAACACACTTCATGTAATGGAAAGCCTGTGAGGGTTGTGGTATTGCGTGTTTCGCCAGTACTTTTAAAACCACAACGCTCATAAAGCCCCCGTGCTGCGTTAATGCCGTTCACTTAAGGTCTGTTTTCAAGATTTTTCGTGTCGGATAGCGCTTCGGCTGGGCTTTGACTACACGGGGGCATTCTCGCCCCCGTCTTCGTCCTGCAAGTAGTAAATCTCCAACCCGATTACGCTGATTTAACAGCTTTTTCGGTAACGTACCTGGGCTATTCAACGCCAACCAACTCCACTCACACAGTAAGTAGCGCAGCGCCATCTTGAAGCTCAAATCCGTCGCCGCAGCGCCCGCTTCTTTTGCGATTTCAGCCATCTCCAAGCGCACCAAATTATACGCAATCAGTGCTCCCCAAATCTCTTGTCGTACCCGTTCTGGCGTGCCGCTGCGCAAAGTAATTTCGTCGCCCAACATCGCCTGCTTGATTTCTCGATAACTCGTTTCTATGCGCCACCGCTCGCTGTATTGAGCCGCAATTTCACTCGCAGGGTACTTTTCTGCCTCAAGCAACGACGTTAATAAGATACGCTTTTGTCCTTGTCGAGTGATCGCTTCAATCGCACGAGCTTCCCAATACTCTGGCAAATCAGCTCGCTTGGCTCTGGCTTGCGGTGAGACTTTCATTCGCACCCGATAATCGTGAGGATCATTACTCAGGCGCTCCCACTGGGTATTGCTTTTGGCCGGAATCAACCAATGCCGCTGCCGACCTAGCTGTTGCAAGGGCAGCAAAATCTCGGCACTTAAAAAGCCTTTGTCGAATAGGGTCAATGAGTTATCTGGAATTTGTTCGATGATGTCATGCGCGTAGCGCATCTCATTTTTGCCGTACTCACCGAAGACGGCCTCTCGTACTAAGTGCGTTGCCAGCGCCGTGAGCGTCACTGCGCGCACCTGCGGATAGCTCGATACCACGCCTGAGGCGTAACTTTGTGCACCAAAATGAGCGCGATTTTCTGGTGAGTCTGCGGCACGTAGCGTCGTGCCATCGACGGCGTATCGACTCAAGCCACGCCAACTCTGTCCGCGTTGATGGCGCTCATCCCAAGCCGCAGCACACAAGCCGAATAAGAGCGCTAAGGGTTCTTCACCTAAGCGTTGCCGAGCTTGGGTCAGACTACTGGCGGAGATGTCTGGATTGATCTCATCAGGCAAAATCAAATTCAAATGAGCGACCACCTCGGGCATGGATTGGCGACGAAACAAGGCCATGGCAATCACGAGCCAGACTACGCGTTCAGCAGGCATTTTGCGGCGTCGCACGCTGGCCGTTCCGGTTGCAGTGAGCGCATCGTTGAGCCAGTTGGGGTTAATGCCGCGAGCGAGGATGGCGGGGTCAAAATCTTCAGGGGAGCGAACACGATGGCTGGGCATAAACAAATGCAAATTTAAACAAAAGGGCGTAATGATAAGCATAAAAAATGCCGCTCACTTGGCTTAAGTGAACGGCATTACCCGTGCTGCGTGGTTTTCGCTGATGCACCACAGCAAAATACGTTGGTAAGCAAAGTGCTTCGCCTTGGTGATGGCGTCTTGCATCAATTCAAATCCAAGCCCGCTGCGCCATGCGCTTGGGGCAACGTTAAGCGCCCAGAGTTCGGCGCTGTTGCCACTGCTTTCAAAACGAGGCTTGCCCAGCGCATAAAAGCCCAAAGATTGATTCTGCTGATCGGCTATCGCCAGATAAAAATCTCGCGATGGTGCGGTTAGCTTGGCTTGTAGCGATTCAAGCTGGGAGGCGGGATTGAGCGCTTTTAGAAAATCTTCTGGCATAAACGGCGTATAAGCGGCTTGCCATGCAGCGACACGGATCTGGCTGATGGCCAGTGCATCGCTTGCTTTGGCTTGGCGGATAATCGCTGTGCAAGTTTTAGTAAGGAGCATGAAATTATTTATGTGGGCAAAATGTCAGGTTTTGAATTATTGCGAGATATCTGCTCCCCGGCAAATTAATCTTGTTTGCCTGAGTGATTTAGAGACAATCTCAAGAACAGGCATAGCCAACGCCTATTAATAGATCGTATTCGCCTTTATATTAATTGGCGGGCTAACAAAGATAAAGTTGAGTCTTGCTCACAGGCGGGGCGTGCTGCCGTGGTTTCTTTACTGGAAACGCCAGCACAGTAATCATTTTTTACGGATACTTTTTCTTGCGGAGTTTTTACTTTGGATTTATTCAGAATGATTTAATTGGGCATTTACTGATGTATTCAGCAGCCCATTACAAGGGGGACTGCTGAAGTGCTGTTTTTTCTGATTTTTAAAACGAGTAAAGTCATTAAACATATCCGCTTAATAAAGCCTTAGCCCATTCCGGCCTCTGTCTTGCCTGCGCGAGTTTGGCCATGGCTTTATATTTATAAGGAACGGCAATTAAACTGCCAGACCAGCTGCCTTTGTCTTGCTCCACAATGGCATAACGGGCGTCGGGGCTGCCGTTTTCTACTTTATGCGGATAAGGGTGAATATCGTCGTAAGCGGGCAGGCCCACGCTGCCGGGGTTGATCATCAGCTGGCCTAAGCTGCTGCGCATCATTCTGGGGAGATGCGTATGGCCACAGGCAACTAAGCCTGCCCGCACATCGCCCATGCGTTGCTGGATTTCTGCCTGAGTAGCTAGGCGCAGGCGCGCTGGCTCTATGGTTTCCATAAAGTATTCAATATCGCTGCGCGGCGTGCCGTGGCAGAGTAGGACATCAGAATTAAGGGGGGCGCAGCTTCGCAATGTAGACAGCCAAGCCCATTCTTTGGCCCCCAGCTTGCTGTGTGTAAACGCATCGGATGCATTCATATTCTTTGCTGCCAAAAGCTGGCGCTCGTGATTGCCTGCTAAATGCACCCAGTCTTGCGCCATTAAAAACTGCGCCGTTTCTAGCGGCATCAGGGGGCCGGAAAGGCTGTCTCCTAGGTTGACCACCGCGTCCACTCCCCGGCGGGACATATCTTTAACCACGGCCTCTAAGGCGGGCAAATTACCGTGAATATCTGAAACAAGGGCAAGGCGCATGGGGTGTCCTGTGTTTGAGTGGGGGGCTTATGATTTGCCAGATGATGAGTATTCTAGGGTGGTTGCTGCCAAGATATAGCAGGGCTCAGCCCATTGGCTGGCCAGCCCCACCCAGCATCTTTTTACTTATTCAACTCCTTCAACTCTGCCTCACACCAGTGTTGTTCATCAGCGGGGACTTGCTCAAGACAGACGATGGCTGCAGCGCGGTGTAGTTCAAAGGCATCGTTCTGGTCTTTTTGAGCGATGGCCAGTACAGCATGGGCAAAAAATAGCTCAAAGGCCGGTGCATTATTTTGCGTGCAGATCTCTAAGCAGCGCCGGGCCGCTTGCACCGCTTGATCTTTAAGCCCGGCTTGCAAGTTGCTGCGGCAGAGGCGGTATTGAGCGCGCTCGGTTTCCAGCCAAGAGCCTGCCCGCTGCCAGTGCTTAAGGGCGCTTTGCGCGGCCTGCAGCATGGCGGCCGTTTCGGTTGTGCTGCGCTGCTTTTGCTCCTCTAATACACAGGCCAGATGATTGCCCCCCACGGCAAGCGCGCGATGAACGGGGATTTCTTCAGGCAGGCCGGTGAATTCTGGATAGCTCATCAGCGCTTGTGAATAACTGTCTATGGCCATGGCTAGTTTTTGCTGTGCGGCAAAGAGGCTACTTGCCGTTGCTAGTGTAATGGTCTGCTCAAGTGGCGTAAGCGAAGCCAGCGCATCCTGATCGCCCCGGCCATATTTGAGGGTGGCGGTGCTGACGGCAATGGCGCTGAGCGCGGCGGGCTCGTTTGCTAAGCGGGGGAGTGATTGCAGCAGGGCAATGCCCGCATCCCAGTCCGCAAGATGCTCGCCATACACATGGGTAATTAAGCGGGTGAAAGCCTGAATCTGGCTGCTTGTTTGTGCCAGCTGGGGCGAGGTGCTTAGTCGCTCTGCAACGACTAAGGGCTGATCGCCGTGATCTGCCCATGCTGTTTTAATAAAATTATCAAAAGTCATTAGTCATCTTGCTGTATGTGTAAGTACCCAGAGGTTAAAGGACGTTTATGACATAAGCAAGGTTGGCGTGGGGATTGCTAAAAATTACACCGCCATTTCTCCACACCGCACTGGCCCAGCGGCTTGTTTTACTGTGAAAGTGTAAGAGAATGACAGAATATCCTCACCCCAAGTCTCTTTGTTTCATGTTTTCAGTGGCTATGCGCTGCTGCTCTTGCTGATATCTTCAGCATGCAATCTGCAAAAGCCACTTTCCCATCGTCTTCACATAGCGCTGCTAGCTCTTGCAAATAGGCCGCATGAAATTGCTGGCGTGGCTCTGTGGCTAAAAATGCCAGGTCATAGCAGCCTTCAAACCAGGACCAGACTTCATCCGGGGTGTAGCGGCGGCTGATTGTGATTTTTTCAATTTTAATTTGTGTGAAATAAGGCGTCAGTGTGCTGATGATGCTTTCTTCTTTAGCAAGGCGTTGGTCGCCAAAACGCAGCGCTTTTGCGCTTTCGTGCTGATAAAGTGCCCGAAGCCGCGTTATATAGGCATCCATCACCGCGCTGGGCGGTGCGGCCGCGCCAATGACAAAAGAGAAGTGCCCGCTTGGTTTAAGTACGCGCTGGATTTCGCCGAGCACATCATCCAGCTGATCCATCAGCATCAGGGCCATATGGCAAAGCACGATATCGCAGCGTTGGTTTTCTACAGGCAGAGATTGTGCCTTGCCGTGGTGCAAAATGGTGCGATCCCCCAGCCTTTGCCGCGCAGCGGCCAGCTCGCCAGTGCTCATATCAACACCGATAAGGGTGCGGGCAGGCAAAATGGAGAGCAAAAAGCCATCGCCACAGGCCAAATCAAGTACGGTGGCATCGCTTGCCACGTCTTTTGCAAGGCATTCGTAAGATGATGTATAAAGCTGCCCGCTCATGGTCGCGCTCAGCGATTGAAAAGAATGGGAAGTAATGCCGGGTTGCTGATTATGAAAATCTATTAAAAATTGCTCGGCTGGGGAGGTGTTCATTGGGTTTTCTCTGTGTGTGCGATGCAGGCCTGTGCTGCTTTTAAGCCGTTTGCATTGTTTTCAAAACTAAGCATTTCAAGCGCGGCTTCAAAGGGATACCAGTGCCAGTTTTTATGCTCGGTTGACAGGATGGGGTCGGTATTGATTTGGGCGCAGAAAATATACTCGGTGACGTGGCTTGGCTCTGCGCCGTAAGCGGCACGCCATTGGGGCTTGATCGGATAGTGATGATGAAAGCCTGTGTTGCGGAGCTGCAGTAAACGAATGCCTGTTTCTTCCCATACTTCACGTAAGGCAGTATCGCAGAGGCTTTCTCCCACTTCCATTGCCCCAGAAACACCTTGCCAGAAATCCGGTAAAGCTAAATCAGGCCTTGCATGGCGCTGAAGTAATAGCCAATACCGTTGGCCGTGATCTTCTTTAAATAAAAAGACCTGCACGGAATGGGCTAAGCGTGCAGGAAGTGGGCCTAATTTACAAAGCATCAGACAGTAGCCGTTTCTTTGCCCCACTTCCTGAAAGCCATATTTTTCATACAGGCGCTTGGCAGGATTTTCTGGATGCACCGTCAGTGACACCTGACGATATCCTGTGGCACGGGCGGAATCCAGCGCACTGCGCAGCAGGCCAGAGCCGTAGCCTTGCTGTTGATAATCAGCAAAAAGAGCAATAGCAAGCTGGGGTGTCGTTTCATCAATCCATGCCAAGCCTTGTTGCCTAGGCAATAGACGCATCCAGCAAGCGCCGATGACGTGTGTGCCGAGTAAAGCCATAACGCCTACGTCGCCATCCTTGCCCCAATCTGCCGCATAAATACGCACGCGCTCATCGTTCAGCACTTCCTTTGGCCGCAAGCCTGAGGGTGGCGGGTCCCACAGTGCAATGTGGAGTAAATCCCAGATGAGGGCTTGATCGCTGCTTTGAATGGGGCGGTGGTGGAGCATTTTATTTGCTAAGGGCATGGTTTTTAATTGTGTTGAATGCCGGGGGAAGAAAATAAGCCCCGGATATGCCGGTGCCAAAATAGATATAAAACTGGGATGGCTAATAGTCCTGGCAGGGCGAGCCACCATTCACTTTGAAACTGGCTTAATGCATCTTGCGGATGAATTGAGGCGTTATCTGTCAGTGATACCCATTCCCAGATGCAGGAAATAAAATTATTCAGCATATGAATAGCAATGGGCAGCCACAGACTGCGGGTTTTGAAGTAAATCAGGCTGAATGCGATGGAGGAAAGAAAGTGACCTAATAACTCAGGGTGTAAGCTGGCAAATAGCGCCGAGCTTAAGATGATTCCCCAGTACACCCCAAAGCGATTGGCCCAGCGGTTTAGTAAATAGCCTCTGAATATAAACTCTTCAAGAACAGGACCAATGATAGTGATGAGGATGAAGATTAAAAAATTATAAAGTACCTCACCTTTTAGCATTTTGACAGAAGAATCATTGCTGATCCAGCTGCGTACATAGTCAGGAAAATAGACCGATATTGGATAAAAAACAGCGTAGGTACAAGTCAGTGTGAGTGCTACTAAGGGAATAGCAAGTAAAACCCACCACCAATTTTCAGGTGGCTTGCCGAGTAATTCGCGCCAGCTTAAAAACTCATTCTTTAAAATATATAAGTGCAGCAGAAGAAATATACTGGTAAATGAAAAAATATTTGAAATAAGTTGCTGGATTAAATTGCTCTGTAATGCGTGTACTACTGAAAAAAATATAATCGAGACTATTACAAATATACAAGATAAGGCTACTGAAAATAGTAAAACAATACGTGAAGGGGTGTTGTTAAATAAATGAGGAATATTAAATTTTTTCATTTTTTATTTTTAATGAGTCGGAACGAGCGATATTCGATGTATTTCATGCCATTTAGTGCTAAAAAATACTCTGACCAATTGGATTACATACTCTGCATCCCCTGATTTAAATCTGAATATTTTCAGGCAATAAGAGGGGGCTTTTTCGCTTCAATCACAATGGTTTTCGCGACCACATCATGAATGGCCCGGCGGTCTTTGCGTGCGGGAATAAGGAGCAGGGATACGATGCCTAAGCTGCATTTTATAGAAAAGCGGCCATAGGCTTGAGGCCCGCTTATTCTGCTTAGATCAGAATGGTTTCTGACCCTAAAACGCATCAGATACTGGCCAAGACTGCAGGCGAGCAGGGTAGCAATGGGCTCATAGCAAAGCAGCAGCACAATAAACAGCCCGAATGCTGATTCGTGAAAGAGAGGCTCCAGCGGTGAGTTGGAAATTGCCCACAGGATCAGTAAAACCATCAAAAAATCAATCAAGGATGCGGTATAAGGCCTGAAAATGCTGGGGTATTGCATTTCAATCACTTGTGTTTGTAAGTATGTCCAAGTATCTCTGCTTTGAATTACTTACACAAGTATTAATTATGCACATGGTATGAGGTGATGCATGGAAATAAGGAGGCGGAATGAATCCGCTCTCCTTTTGATTTTTGCTGGCACTCTTAAGCTATTGCCCGTAATCAGGGTTTAGAAGCGGCCATTAATTGCAAAGCCAAAGAATGGGATTTTCTTGGCTTTTTCATTGTTTAGCTCGTTGCCATTGCTATCCAGAATGGTGAACTTGCCGCCAGCAGCTACACCGGTGTAAGCATCAAGCCGCCAGTTGGGCTGAATTTTATAAGCAGCGTGTAAAAAGACCGGGGCGTATTGCTCTTCTAATACACCATCCGGTGCGAGGGGATTATTTTTGGCTAAGCGATACTGAAACTGACGCATGGCAGCACCGGCTCCAATCTCAAATTGAGGCGTAAGGGCCCAGCTCAGCTCCAGCCCGGCAGGGCCAACGGGGCCAACGGTAAAGGGATTGGCTAGTGTAAGGCTAGGGGTGATTTTCCAGTCGATAATCAAGAAAGGAAAGCCCTGCGTTTTTTCTAATTGACGGTATACCCCCGCGCCCACGCCCAGCAATAATGTAGGCGAAAAAGCATGTGCCACAGAGGCATTCATGCCGTAAATCCAACTTTCTTTGGTATCGGCATTTTTTTCTTTGCTATTACTTGCGTCAAACGTAGCAGAATAAAACCAGCCATTTTGGGAGTTATAACGATAGGGTACAGAAAAAGTAACTCTTTCTAATTGCTTCCAAGGCTCGCTGACTTTCCATGGGTTTTGGTCAAAGTGCCATGTTTCACGGGCCACTTGAAGATTAACCCCAATATTGTGCCGCTGGTTAATATCGTGATTGATGCCAAAGTTTGCTTGCAGGCTTTCCAGTCTGGCCTGACCACCATCATCAAAATCAAACTTGGGCGTGCCAAGCGGAGTAATGGTCATGTCAACATTGGTGCCTGCATGGGCAAAACCAATCGATGCAAGTAATAGTGTGAGCAGTGATGATTTAAGCATTGGGGCTCCTGAAGATCTGGCTTAGGTAGTAGGCGGTTTACGCTAGCTATCATAATGAGCCTGGGTGAAGTTTTTTGTGTTTGCGACAGAAAGCCGTCAGAGAGGATTAAGTGCCGAATTTAAGGGGCCAGTGGATTGGAATTATTTACTCATCAGTCATCTATACATAAGCTTGGTAGTATTTATATTTCAAAATTGCTTACATTTTTTTGCTATTTAAGGTCAGATATTTTGTCTGGCTGGAATGCTTATGTGTAAACACAAAAAACTCCGGCTTTAGTGCAAATCTGAGGGAGGTGCTTTTTTATGCTGATGGATGGCGCGGAGCACCCTCATTTTTTTAACAAAAGAGGACAGGCTAAAAAAGAGGGGAGTTGCTGGCACAATGAAGTGCATCCCTTTGCATGCAGCAATGTTTAAAACAGGCATTGCTTATGGGTAGAGTCATTGCATATCAGGCTTTAACGATTGGGGTATTGCGGGCTTGATATGCAATGAGGACGCTACTTAATTCATATTTGGCGAAACGGCAGGGCGGTCTTGTAATTCGCGTAATAATTCTTTGTCATACACTTTAACGTTGCTGCGATCTTTGCGTGGAATATTGCTGCCGGTTACATATTCCTTTTCATCCATCTCGGCATATTGCTTATTTTCTGCCGGAACACTGCTGCAGGCGCTGGCTAGTAAGCTTAAGGCAATGATTGCGATGTTTTTTTTACGCACGGTTTTACCTGCTTGTCATGTTGAGAAGTATTCTTATAATGTGCAAAGATTTTTCTGTCAACGAGGGTAAGATGGTTTTGCTGGCTTTAAGTGAAAATCACTCCTTCCTGATTCTTAGCGTTCGCTGATGAAGCGCTTGGAGGGCAGCTTTGGTAGAATCACTCTTTTACGCCAACGAAACAGCACCCATGTTAAATATCTACAACACACTGGCCCGCGAAAAACAGCGTTTTCAGCCGATTACAGACGGCAAGGTGAATATGTATGTCTGCGGCATGACCGTATATGACTACTGTCATCTGGGACACGCCCGCATGGTGGTGGTGTTTGACATGGTGTCGCGCTGGTTGAGGGCATCGGGTTATCAGCTTACCCATGTACGCAATATCACCGATATTGACGACAAAATCATTAAACGTGCTTTAGAAAACGGCGAAGCAATCAACACGCTGACTGGCCGTTTTATTACGGCAATGAATGAAGACTTTGATGCGCTTGGTGTGATTCGCCCAGATCACGAGCCACGCGCGACAGAACATGTGCAAGGTATGCATGATTTAATCGCTAAGCTGATTGCCAATGGCTTGGCTTATCCTGCACCTAATGGTGATGTGTATTATGCCGTGCGTAAGTTTGAAGGCTACGGCAAATTATCTGGCAAATCGCTGGATGATTTACGCGCAGGCGAGCGGGTAGATGTGGATGTCAATAAACAAGATCCGCTGGATTTTGTGCTGTGGAAAGCCGCTAAAAGCGATGAGCCGCAAGATGCAAAATGGGCTTCTCCTTGGGGCGAAGGGCGCCCTGGCTGGCATATCGAATGCTCGGCCATGAGCTGCCATCATCTGGGCAGCCATTTTGATATTCATGCGGGTGGCTCAGACTTGCAGTTTCCGCATCACGAAAACGAAATCGCCCAGTCCGAAGGCGCACATGGCCATGCTTATGTGAATTACTGGATGCATAACGGCTTTATTCGTGTAGATAACGAAAAAATGTCCAAGAGCTTGGGCAATTTTTTCACTATTCGCGAAGTGCTAGAAAAATACGACGCCGAAGTCGTGCGCTTTTTCATCTTGCGTGCCCATTACCGCAGCCAGCTGAATTACAGCGACGCCCATCTGGATGATGCGAAAGGCGCATTAAGCCGCTTTTACACCACACTGAAAAATGTGCCTGCTACTGAGTCAGTAATCGATTGGAGTAGCAGCTACGCCCTGCGTTTTAAAGCCGCAATGGATGATGATTTCAATACTGTTGAAGCGGTAGCGGTGTTGTTTGAGCTGGCGCTAGAAGTGAATAAACAGCAATCGGGCGAATTGGCAGGGCAATTAAAAGCCTTGGGCGCCATTTTGGGCCTCTTGCAGCGCGAGCCGCAAGCATACTTGCAAGCCAGCATCGGCGAAGCAGAGGGCGAATATAGTGCTGCGGCCATTGAAGCGCTGATTGAAGGGCGCAAAGCAGCCCGCGCCGCTAAAAACTTTGCCGAATCGGATCGCATACGTGACGAGCTGATTGCTGCCGGTATTGTGCTTGAAGACAGCGCTCAGGGTACAACTTGGCGTCGTGGCTGATTTGCATGGCGGGTTAAAAGCCCGCCGTGCAGCAACAATCGTGTCGGCGCTTGCTAAAGCCAATAGGGTTTTGATCTTGGGTCTTACTCACTCCTTTTTATGGAAATAAAATGAAATTTCTTGTGCTTTTGCTGTTGATTGGCGCTGTTTTTATGTTTATTTCCATCTTAAAAGCCAGGGCACAGGGGGCTGATACGGCGGGGGTCTGGCCGTTTTATGCTAAAAATCCGCTGACTACACCAGAGCAGGTGCTGTATTTCCGGCTGCTAAAAGCGATGCCAGAGCATATTGTGCTGGCGCAGGTGCAGCTCTCTAGTTTGCTGGGGATTAAAAAAGGGAATAACTATCTCGCATGGTTAAACCGGATTAACCGTATGAGCGCTGATTTTGTGGTGTGTAATAAGGATTCCAGCATCGTTGCGGTGATCGAGCTGGATGATGCCAGCCATCAGCGGCAGGATCGCCAGCTGGCCGATGCAAAAAAAGATAAGGCCTTAAGCTCGGCAGGGATTCCTGTCATTCGCTGGCAGGCAAAAGACTTGCCTGATGAAGCCACTATCAGGGCGGCGCTTAGACCGGTGATTACATTAGACGCCTAATTGTCAGGCTATATTCAGAGAAAGCACTCTTTATCGAGTGCTTTTTTTATTTTCATCGTGGGGGCAGCGCTGAAATTGTTTGATATTCACCAGAGGCTGTTGGCGTTTCATTCATGGCTGCGTGAATGAAACGCCAACAGACCCTAAGGGTTTTTCGGTATTAATACGGAGAACAAAGGGTAAAAAATTGTGTTATTTGGTGTTGAAAATTATGCCGTCATGGCTGTTTTCATGCCCCTCTTGCGATGAATATGCAACTGACTTTGTACAACTTCTCCTTCGTTTTTATTTGGTATATTTTCCTACAGCGCGCTCCGACCCAAGGCGCGTTAACGAGGAGCTTTACAATGAAACAACGCAGCATGTTAGCTGTTGTATTGGTACTGGCTTTAAGTGGTGCCGCACAAGCAAAAGACTTATTTAAAAAGAGTGAAGTAGAGGCTGCACTAACGGCCGCTTACGATAATTACAAAGGCTTGCAAGAAGGCAAAAATGCCGATTACATCCCTGCGCTGGCAAAGGTTGATCCAAAAGTATTCGGGATCGTGCTGGTGACCGCAGATGGCAAGGTTTACACCAAGGGTGATGTGACGACGGAAGTTTCGATTCAGTCTATCTCTAAGGTCTTTACCATGGCCAAGGTGATTGATGAGTCTGGTACTGACGCTATTCTGAATAACCAGGGCGTAGATGCCACTGGCCAAGCGTTTAACTCTATCGTTGCGATTGAGCAAAACCGTGGTGCAGAAATGAATGCCATGGTGAACCCGGGCGCGATTGCTGCCACCAGCATGGTAAAGGGCGCAAATTACGATGAAATCTGGAGCAAGATTTTAGGTTATTACAACGATTTCGCCGGCCGCCATCTGACTGTTCTGGATGAAGTGTATCAGTCTGAAGCAGCTAGCAATCAGCGTAATCAGGCGATTGGCCGCTTGATGTATGCCTACGGTAAGATTAAAGCCGATCCAGATCGCGCAACAGATATCTATACCCGTCAGTGTTCTGTAGGCGTGAATGCCAAAGACTTGGCAATGATGGCCGCAACGCTGGCTAATGGCGGTAAGAATCCGGTGACTGGCAAGCAGGCATTAAAAACAGAAAACGTGCCTGAAGTGTTGGCTGTGATGGCCACTGCTGGCCTTTATGATGATTCTGGCAAATGGCTGTACAAAACCGGCTTGCCAGCCAAGAGCGGTGTAGGCGGCGGGATTATCGCGGTTTCACCGGGTAAATTTGGTATTGCAGTGATTTCACCTCCTTTGGATGGTGCAGGCAATAGCGTACGTGCTCAAAAAGCGATTGCAGATATCTCCAATGCATTGGGCGGCAATCCTTTAGCTGCGCAGCCATTGAAGTAATCTGTACTTTGCGTAAAGCATAAAAATGGCCCGGCTGAATGCCGGGCCATTTTTTATAACGCTATTTGCTTAGTAAAACACCACAATTGAATATTTGTATTTTCTTGCATTATTTCTGTGATTCATTTTCCGCATCGTTTTTCTTTAAGTTTAACCATGCACCCATACTTTGATATGCGCGCTGGCATTCTTCTTTGACCAGATTTTCTAAATTTAAAAATGCATGGGGCAGGTCGGCAAAGTGCAGATGATCTGATGCCACACCGGCTTTTTTTAGTCGGGCCAGATAGGCAATGCCTTCGTCTCTGAGCGGGCAAAACTCTGCGCTGATCACCAGTGTGGGGGGGAGGTTGGCGCTGAATTCTGCAAAGAGTGGCGACGCCGCTTTTCTGTCTTCATTGTGCTGAAAATAGTTATTAAAGTACCAAGTCACTTTTTCTTTGGTGACTAAATAGCCTGTGCCATTTTCATCCAGCGAAGGGGCGCTGAGCGTGTAATCCAAGCTGGGGTAAATTAAGAGCTGAGCGTGGATACGAATCGACGGATCAAATTGCGCGATGCTGGCAATGGTGGCAGACAGCGCGCCCCCGGCAGAATCGCCGCCAATGGAGAGCTGCCGTTTGTATTGCAGCTGGCGCTGATCCAGTATTTCCCAAATATGTTTAACTACTGAAAAAGCATCGTCTGCGCCTGCCGGGTAGGGGCATTCCGGGGCCAGCCGGTAATCAACAGAGACCACAATATGCTGTGCTGCGGTGGCGATTTTGCGGCAAATGGCGTCATACACCGTAATGCCGCCCGCCATATGCCCACCCCCGTGAAAATAAACCAATACAGGCAGTGTTCGGCTGGGGTTGGGGTGGTAAATCCGCACGGGCACTTTATAGCGGGACGAGGGCGCCAGATCATCCTGTACCCATGGGATGGGGGGGATGTCCGTGACAAAAACAGCGGTTAAATAAGCCAGCCCTTCACGAATATTGGTACATGTGGGCTTGTAGCCATTAGCCTGCAGCTTGCTGAGCTGTTGATTAAAAGTAGCAAGCCATGGGCTGATTTTGGGGCTGAGTTGTCGCATTACTTATCTCGGTCAGTTTGTAAGAGGCTGGGTCATTGGCAAGCTGCAGACGCTTATTGCGCTATCCAGCCGCCATCAATATTCCATGCTGCACCGCGTACTTCTGCGGCTGCATCGCTGCATAAAAACAACAGTAGTGCGCCAATTTGCTCTGGCGTGACAAATACACCCGAGGGTTGCTTTTCTAGTAAGAGCTGAGACTGAGCCTCGGCATAGCTGATGCCCTGCTGGGCGGCCTTACTGGTAATTTGCTGCTCTACCAGCGGGGTGAGCACCCAGCCCGGGCATATGGCATTGCAGGTAATGCCTGTTTGGGCCAACTCTAAGGCTACACCTTTAGTCAGCCCTATCATGCCGTGTTTGGCCGCAACATAGGCAGATTTATGACTTGATGCTACCAAACCGTGTACAGAAACGATATTAACAATTCGCCCCCAGTTTTTCTTTTTCATGCTGGGTACAGCTAGGCGAGTAGTGTGAAAGCCAGCGGATAAATTCAGCGCAATAATGCTGTTCCAGCGCTCGGTAGAAAAATCCTCTACAGGTGCTAAATGCTGAATACCTGCGTTGTTGACTAAGATATCAATGCTGCCGAATTCTTTTTCGGCATAGCGCATTAAATCGGCAATCTGATCAGGGTGGCTTAAATCTGCACCGTGATAGATCACTTTACCGCCAGCCTGCCCGACAAATTCTTTTGCGGCCAGTACGTCACCAAAGCCGTTCAGTACAACATTTGCCCCTGCGTCAGAGAGTGCACGGGCAATGCCCAGCCCAATACCGCTGGTGGATCCGGTAATTAAGGCGCTTTTTCCTGATAGGGTTTTCATAACCGCCATTTCCTTTTTGGGGCTGCTTGCTGGCGGGGAGAAGCACCGCCAGCAGAGGCTCTGTTTATTGAGGGATAGTCAGTGTGGTATTGCTAAAACGAATTGCATCACTGCCAGGCGCTGCAGCAAAAGCAGGCAGGGCGCTGGCATTTAAGTTATCGCTAGCTGATGTACGTGGTGTTGTGCGTACCACCTGGCTGTCAGGCAATGCCGTACTATTGTTCAGATGCGCCCACATCGCATCTAGAGCACGGCCTGCATAGACATGCAGCGGTATAAAGCGGGTTGGAAAGCCGCTCAGGGCAAGGAAGGAATCAAAATGCTGCCCGTTGGTGACTTCGATATAGCGCAGCTTAGAGCCGCTGCCTTCTTGTGACTGGTTGAGTGCGTAATAGGCGCGGGCGGCGTGGTTTACGGGGATTAAGGCATCCGATCGCCCCGCCACAATAATGGTGGGTTTGCCATTGAGCCTTGCCGTGCGCTGCGCTTCTTTGATACCCATGGCGACGCGGTCGGCTAGCAGTTTTTCATTGCCGGTCAATGCTGCGCCGGTAAGGGGATTCAGCCCCGTGGCGAGTTTACGCAGGCAAATTGCCCCATCCAGATTGTAATCAGCCGTATTGCTTGAGGCCGAAATCGACATGGCATCGGCTTTAGCGCCACCCACGGATAAATTATTGACAATGGAGATGCCCGCTGTAGGCGGCACGCCGTTGCCGCTGCCAAAAATACCCGCCAGATTATTGGCCAGCGGTGCAATCACATCGCCGGTGGTGTTGGTGAAGGCATAGCTATAGCCACAAATATTGTCTTTGACCGAAAAGCGGCCATAGGCATTAACGTAAGTCAGTGCTACACCCAGTGTGGCGTTCAGCCCGTAATGGCTGGCGTGTAAAGCATCGGCTTCCGCCAGCCAGCCGGCAGCAATCAACTTGTTATAGGCTTCATTGGCTTGCGCTTCGAGCGTGCTACCGTTTAAAAAACCTTTGGCCGCCAGCGATGCACAGCGTGCGCTACCCAGTAACGGGGAAACCGCCGTGCCAAAGGCTGAATTTACGCCGCTTAAACGTGTCGATTGCACGGCGCAGGGCTGGTAGAGATTGGCTAGGGTGAAGTAATCAATCAGCGGCAGGCCAATAGCGGGCATTTTACTGCTGCCTTGCATAATGCTTAAGCCAGCGACTGAGGCGGGCTGAACCTGTGGCTCGCTCACGGCCACGCCATCGATTAATCCTTTTGTATCTTGCTCGGCGGCGGCTAATGCCGCACCGCCCCCATTGGATGCGCTGGCGGCAATCACCGTGACGGTGGAGGGCGTAGCGTAATCTGCTTTACGCAGGCCTGATTGAATAGTGGCGTATTTTTCGTTTAGCAACCAGAAAGCAAACTCCACCGCCCGCAAGGTATCTCTGCCCCAATCTTTTTCAGGGTTTTGCTGCGAGTGGGCGTGTTTGGATGCAATACGATAAGGAAATTGCGTGTTAAAGCTGGCCAGCTCGCTGCCCGATAAACCTGCATCAAAATTACCGCCGCCAAAGCTGCGGTTGGCGCGTGTGCCGTCGATCAAATTAACCGTATCGCTGCTTAAATCATGAATGCCTGTGCCGCTGCCTTTATCGGCATAAGCCACCGCACAGCCATGTTTCAGCCCCCATTCGCCTGCCGCTGACACCGCGCCATACACCCCGCGCGAGCCAGATGAAGTGGCGGTGACCACGCAAGGTTTGCTTTGATTAAAGCTGGAGGGGATTTGCACCATTAGCGTGACATTTTGTCGGCCCGATCCATCATCGGCATAGGCGAGGTATTCCTCTCCGGCTATTTTGCCTTCGCCCAAGGTGTCATTGCCGTTGATATCTAGATTTGGGCCGTACAGCCTGCCGTAGCCGCCGCTGCTGCTGATGTCGACAAGGGCGCGGTAATTATTATAAATAGCAGCCCGGCGCAGCTCGGCTGGGGTGGGGGCCGCCGGATCAGCGAAGGCGGGCAGGGCGAGTGCCAAGCCGCTTTTGCCTAAGCCTGCAGTCAGTAAATCATTGCTTACGCCATCAAAACGACTCTGGCTGACATTGCCCAGCCAAGATGGGCGGATATTGTTGTCAAAATAATCATTGCTATTGCAGGCCGATAATAAAACGACCATGCCTGTCAGGAGTAATCGCATTTCCTACCTCTTTGCCAATGATGGCGTGGTTTTGGGGTGAGGGGATCGTTGGCTCCCCATGTGCGCTAAGCAAAGTCACAAAGATCTTTTTTAGTGCCTTCGGCACGGTGTTTTGGTGCGGGATTCCCCCGCGTGGGACTTACTTTCTTGCTTCGCCAAGAAAGTAAGCAAAGAAGGCGACCCCACGAAACACGAAGGCCCCTCATCTGCGGACAATCGAGCGGCGGCTGCGGAACTCGCTTCGCTCAAACAGTCCTCGCCGAAACCCCGCCCGCTTGTTCCTCGCTTCGGCGTGTTTCAAGGGGAGGATTTAAGCCCCGTGCAGGGAGTCGCGGTATCCATCCATTTTGCTTAGAGTGAAATAGCTCAAAACCCAATAAATGACTCAGTTGCAAAATGTTTTTCTCTGTGAAACTTCGTGTTCTCTGTGTCCTCCGTGGTTCAGGGTTTGGGTTTTAGGTGCATAACATCAGTTGCTATTACAAATCCCGTTTCAAGCGATAAGCAATTTCACCCACAATGCCGCGCCTGAATGCCATCACGCACACCACAAATACCACGCCAATGGTGACGGTAACCCAAGAGCCGAACGAGGCCAGCTCGTGATGCAGCGTGCCTACTGTAACCGCGCCAACGACCGGCCCAAGCAGCGTTCCCATGCCGCCAAGCAGCGTCATCAGCACCACTTCGCCCGACATATGCCAGGATACATCGCTCAGTGAGGCAAGCCCTACGACCAGTGCTTTAGTGGCACCGGCCAGCCCCGCTAAGGCGGCAGACAGTACAAAAGTGGCAAGTTTGTAGCGATTCACCTGATAGCCCAGCGAGAGTGCACGCGGTTCGTTTTCTTTGATGGCTTTGAGCACCATACCAAAGGGGGAATGCACAGTGCGCCAGATCAGCCAATAGCCGCCAAAGGTAATCGCCAGCACAAAGAAATACAGTGCCAGAGGGAGCTGCTGCTGGCCCACGCTGACGGTGGCGGATAAATCAATTAAGCCAAATAGATGGCCTTTAGGGATGCCCTGTAAGCCATCTTCGCCACCGGTAAAAGGCAGTTGCAAGCATAAGAAAAATACAATCTGTGCCAGCGCCAAGGTGACCATGGCAAAGTAAATGCCCTGGCGGCGAATGGCGATGCTGCCGATGGCCAGCCCCAGCAGCGCTGCGCCGCAGGTGGCAAATAAAATACCCAGCTCCGGGCTGAGCCCCCAATTTTTAATCGCATGCCCGCACAGATAGGCTGCACTGCCAAAAAAGGCTGCGTGGCCAAAGCTGAGTAAGCCACCAAAGCCTAAAAGCAGATTAAATGCACAGGCAAAGAGGGCAAAACACATCAGCTCCATGGCAAAAATGGGGTAAACCACAAAGGGCGCAAGCGAGGCAAAAATAAGCGCCGCAATCCACGGCGTGAAGCTGGTTTTTTTTCTGGATAAGACAGCCGCCGGGACGAGTTGAACTATCGGTGCGTTCATCATGCTTCCTTACCAAAGAGGCCAGACGGACGCCAGAGTAAAACCAGCGCCATCACGATAAAAATCACGGTGTTTGCCAAAGGCGGGTAGAACACTTTTACTAGCCCTTCCAGAAGTCCCAGCAGAATGCCGGTAAGAATCGCACCCATAATCGAGCCCATGCCGCCAATCACCACTACAGCAAAGACGATAATGATTAAGTCTGAACCCATCCTAGGGCTGACTGAGTAAATTGGCGCGGCCACTACGCCTGCCAGCCCGGCCAAAGCCACACCCAGGAAATAAGTCAGGGTGCGTAATGACGGCACATCAATGCCAAAGGCGCGGGTGACATCAGGGTTTTCTGTACCCGCCCGCAGGTGGGAGCCAAACTTGGTCTTTTCGATTAAGTACCAGACGGCAAAACAGACGGTTAGCGATAAAATAATCGAAAAAAGCCGGTATTTAGGAAACACCATAAAGCCCAGATTGATTGCACCCTCCAGAATTTCTGGTTTGCCGTTGTAAGGCTCACCGGCCACATTAAAGTAATTGGTCAGCAGGCCTTCAAAAATCAGCGCCAGCCCAAAAGTGAGCAACAGTCCGTAGAGGTGATCCACTTTATAAAGACGGCTGAGCATGGTTTTTTCAATCAATACGCCAAGCAAACCCACCACAATTGGCCCCACAATCAGCGCGGTCCAAAATGACATATGAATGCTTTCATCGCCCAAAATCCGCCCCAACTGGTCGTAGCCCAATAGCGCCACAAAAGCACCCAGCATATAAAAAGCGCCGTGAGCAAAATTGACCACATTTAGCATGCCAAAAATCACGGCAAGGCCAAGGCTGAGTAAGGCATAAAAAGCGCCATTGTTTAAGCCGAGTAAGGCTTGCGACATGATGGCTTGCAAGGGGATGTCCATTTAAACCTCGATGCGATTTTTGATCTGTGAGCTGATAAAAAATGCCTAGTAAGACCTCAAACCACAGAGGGCACAGCGTTTTACAGAGAAAAGCATGACGAATGAGTCGAGCGCTTGGGTGTTCTCTGTGTCGCTCTGTGCCACTGTGTGTTCTCTGTGGTTCAAGATTGAGCTAACTGACCGTTATTTTTTAATCAAAGGACATTCGCTGCCAGCCAGCGGTTTGAATGCCACATCACCAGGAATGGTGGCAACCAGCTTGAGCTGGTCCCACGCGCCTTTAGATTCGCTGGGTTTAAGCACTTCAACCAGGTACATATCGTGCACCATGCGGCCGTCTTCGCGGATCACGCCGTGTTTAGCGAAGAAGTCATTCACTTTGGTTTCGCGCATTTTCTTCATTACCGCGTCGGCATCATCGGTGCCAGCTGCTTTCACCGCATTTAAATAATGTAGTGTGCTGGAGTAAATGCCCGCGTGGTCCATCGTTGGCATAAAGCCTGCCTTGGCAAAGAATTTCTTACCAAAGGCTTCCATTTCTGGGCTTAATTCCCATGAGTAGGCTGTGGTAAATTTCATGCCTTGTGCGGCATTCAGGCCCAGCGCTTTCACATCACTATCAAATACCAAAAGCCCTGCGATGGTTTGCTTCAGGCCAAATTCCTTGGCTTGCTTTACTGCGTTCACAAAATCGGCACCGGCATTGGCAAGGCCGACCACTTTGGCCTTGGAGTCTTGTGCCTGAATCAGATAGGAAGAGAAATCGGTAGAGGAAAGCGGATGTTTGACGGTGCCCAATACCTTGCCGCCCGTGGCCGCCACAATTTTGCTGGCGTCACCCTGTAGCGCTGCACCAAAGGCATAGTCAGCCTGCAGGAAGTACCAGCTGTCTAAACCTTGCTTCATCAGCGCGGTGGCGGTGCCTTTGGCTAGCGCATAGGTGTCATAAGCGTAATGCACGCCGTAAGGGCTGCATTCCTTGCCGGTGAGTGCGGTAGAGCCCGCGCCGTTATTGATGGTGATACGCTTTTTTTCTGCGCCCAGCTTTTGTACGGCAATGCCGACGCCAGAGTTGAGCAAGTCGTTCACCATGTCCACTCCTTGGGTATCAAACCATTCGCGTGCCTTACCTGCGCCGATGTCGGCTTTGTTTTGGTGATCTGCGCTGACCAGCTCGATGGGCTTATCTAGCACCTTGCCACCAAAATCGGCAATCGCCATTTGCGCCGCAATCACCGAGCCTTTACCGCCCACACTGGCATACACGCCCGACATATCGGTGAGAATACCGATCTTGACCATGTCGCCAGAGATAGGGCCAGCAATAGTGGTGGCAGGCAGGGCAAGTGCTAAAGCAAGAACAAGAGGTTTACAGCTTTGCATGGGGTGTATCTCCGTTTGGGGTAGATCTTGCGGGGACTGCGGTAAGTTTGTTTTTTTAATCATTAAATGCTTGTCGATGGGAGGGGTAACCCTCCTGTGTGAAATATTTCAAGCGTTAAGTAAAAGACCTTTTTAGTGCCTTCGGCACGTTGATTTTGGTGCGGGCGTCCCGCTGGACCTTCCTTTCTTGCTTCGCCAAGAAACGAAGCCAAAGAAGGCGACCCCACGAAACACGAAGGCCCCTGCGCTGCGGACAATCGAGTCGGCGGCGGGCGGGATTGGCTCGTTCCTCGCTCCCTTGCCGAAACCCCGCCCCGCTTGTTCCTCTCTCCGGCGTGTTTCAAGGGGGAAATTTAAGCCCAGTGTCGAGAGCGTAGCCATCATCTTTTGCCTTTGTTTGCGACTAATAACCAAACTGCTTAACGCACATGGGGTGCAACCTGCTAGCGAGGTTGAATAAATACGCCGGTTGCACCCGCCCTACAGTATGGCGTTGGCTTAAATTGAGGCTTCGATTAAACCCCAAGATAATGATTCAGCCTGCCTGCACTGGCAGATAGCTCGTCTGCGCTGACTGAATCCACCACTTGGCCGTGCTCAATCACGTAATGCCGGTCGGCGATGCCTGCGGCAAAGTGAAAATTTTGCTCGACCAGTACGATGGTGTAGCCGCGCGCTTTCAGCAGTTCTACCGTTTCGCCCAGCTTTTTAACAATCACAGGGGCTAGGCCTTCGGTGATTTCATCTAGCAGTAAGAGGCGCGCACCGGTGCGTAAGATTCGTGCCATGGCCAGCATTTGCTGCTCGCCGCCGGATAATCGTGTGCCCTGGCTTTTGCGGCGCTCCCACAGATTAGGAAATAAGGTATAAATCTCTTCCAGACTCATGCCATCGCTGCGTACTTTGGGTGGCAGGTTGAGGTTTTCTTCCACGTTCAGGCTGGAAAAAATCGCCCGCTCTTCAGGGCACCAGCCCACGCCAAGGTGGGCTATTTTGTGTGTGGCCATGCGGATGACTTCACGGCCATTCACCATGATCGATCCGGCGCGCTGGCCGGTTAGGCCCAAAATCGCTTTCAGTGTGGTGCTGCGGCCTGCACCGTTTCTGCCCAGTAGCGTAATCAGCTCGCCACGGCGTACGCCAAAATCAATGCCGTGCAAAATATGTGATTCGCCGTAAAAAGCATGTAAGCCGCTTACACGCAACATTTCACCGCTATGGTCCTGGCTGTTAAGCATGGAGTGTTTCCTGTGGGCTGGCGGAAATTGCAGGGCTAATCCCCAGATAAGCTTCCATCACGCGTGGGTCGGCCGACACGGTGGCGTAATCGCCTTCGGATAAATGCTGACCACGGGCTAATACGGTGATTTTGTCGGCCAAGGTAGAGACCACCTTCAGATTGTGCTCCACCATCAAAATGGTGCGCCCGACAGACGCGCGACGGATCAGCGCGGTCACGCGTTCCACATCCTCGATGCCCATGCCCTGTGTGGGTTCATCCAGCAGCATTAGCTTGGGTTTGAGTGCTAGGGTGGTGGCGATTTCTAAAGCGCGTTTTCTGCCGTAAGCCAGCTCGCCTGCTAAGACATGCGAAAACTCGGCAAGGCCTACTTCCTCCAGTAAATCCATTGCCGTATCGGTGAAAGCGTTCAGCTCTTGCTTAGAGCGCCAAAAGCGATGCGCGCCGCCATGAATGCGCAGTAGTGCCACACGGATATTGTCGAGCGTGCTCATATTGGGAAATACGGCTGATATTTGGAAGGAGCGGATCAGCCCCTTGTTGGCCACTTCGGCAGGTTGTGCTGCCGTGATATCAACACCATCAAAAATAACCTGCCCAGAAGTGGGGGCCAGAAATTTAGTCAGCAAATTAAAAACGGTTGTTTTGCCCGCACCATTAGGGCCAATCAAGGCATGGATGCTGCCATGCTCCACTTCAAGATGAATATCGCTGACTGCCGCAAAGCCTTTAAATTCTTTACAAAGGCCGCGCGTTTGCAAAATAGGATCTGACATTGTGTTTATCCTTGAGCTGAAATGCAGGGCGCACTACTTATATTTTTTATGTGGTCAGCTTTTCTGAAAGGTGTATTAATATTATTTTATTTGTAGTAAAGCTGTAGTTATATAGTAAGCATAATGTGTGCCAGTTTTAAGAAACGAGCAAACATGCGGTATGGTGAGTGTATTGAAGGATTTTTAGTCTACAAAACGAGACAAAAAATCGAAGATGGTGCGGTGAAATGAAAAGAAAGTGATAAATGCCCTCAGAAGAGAGGGAGTCTAAAAAATGAGACTGTAATCTCATTTCGTAGAATGTCGGTTTTGTAAGCGGGTGCTTAGCTGCAAAGACGGATATTTAAGGGCCAAGGGCAATGTAGGTAAACCGGTGATTATTCCTCCGGTTTAAACCCCGCAATCTTTTTATAAAGCGTGGCTCGTGCAAGGCCGAGTTGCCTGGCGGCAGTGGGGATATGGCCTTTGCAGTTTTTGATGGCGTCGCTGATGAGCTGTTGCTCAAAAACCTGCATGGATTCGGCATGGGTTTTGGCGCTGCTGTGGCTGGGCTGGGCTCCGGGGTAGAGCAGCGGCGTCAGGTCTTCGGCTTCTAAAATGGCTTTGTCGCATAGCATCAGTGCCCGTTCCAAAATATTGTGCAGCTCCCGCACATTGCCTGGCCAGGCGTATTGGGTCAGCAGGGCAATGGCAGAGGGGGCAAGGCGATGCTGGCCAAGACCGCTGGCGGCCAGTTTATTCATCATGGAATCGGCCAGCAGGGTTAGATCGGCCAGTCTGGCACGTAGTGGCGGCAGCTCAATGGTCAGAACATTCAGGCGGTAGAATAAATCAGCCCTGAATTGTCCTTCGGCGATGAGCTTGGTTAGCGGCGCTGAAGTGGCGGCGATAATGCGTACATCGGAGCGTTGTATTTGATTAGAGCCCAGCGCTTCAAATTCCTTATCCTGCAAAACGCGTAATAATTTGACTTGCAGTGCAGGCGGCATATCGCCAATTTCATCAAGAAACAGCGTGCCGCCGTGGGCGAGTTGAAATTTACCGACACGGCCTTTTTTATCCGCGCCGGTGTAAGCACCTGCGCTTGCGCCAAACAGCTCGGCCTCAAGCAGGGTTTCAGGGATCGCCGCCATATTGAGCGTAACCAGTGGCTTATGGGCGCGGGGCGATGCGGCGTGAATGGCGTGCGCCAGCACTTCTTTGCCTGTGCCGGTTTCACCCAGTAATAAAATGGGCGCATCTCTTTGCGCAGCGCGCAGGGCCTGACGTTTAAGCTCCTGCACTGCATCGCATTCACCAATAAAATGGCCAAAAGAATATTTAGCGCGGCGTGCCTGGGCAAGGGACTCATGCGCTACGGCCAGCTCTTTTTGCAGGCCGGAGAATTTAGCCACTAAGGGTGCAAGTGATTGAATTTCATCAAATAAGGCAAAGCCAATGGCGCCAATCAGCTTGCCCTGCGGATCTTTTAGCGGCAAGCGGGTGACCACCAGTGTTCTGTCTGGAGCCTCCATTAAATCTAATAAAATAGGCTGGCCGGTTCTAAGCACTTCTCTGAGCTGGCTTTGCGGAATCACTTCTTCTACGGCCTTGCCTATGGCGCTAGCAGGGTCTTTAAAGCCAAAACGATCGGCATAGCGGGCATTAATCCAGACGATTTTGCATTGTTCATCCACAATGACCGTGCCTTCAGAATTGTCTTCTAAAGTGCGGAATAAAGATTGCAATGCTAATTGCCGCTCATTATGGCCATCTGTTAATGAAGCTGGAAAAACATCTGTCATTGTTTTGAATCCCCTGCTTGCCGTCATGCCAATACATTAACACGCAAGGGGCAATTCGCTTTATTGCGGCACTTTTCCGGGCTGAATCTGTTGTACAAAATCAGCGGGTGAATAATCCCAATGCCATCAGCCATACGATCCACGAGCAGAATGTGCTGATTAAAAAATAACGAATCAGTTTTTGAATGCCAGACATGCGTATTGCTAAAGCACGCGGAGGGGTGTTTATGTTAAAGAGGCTGTTTAATACTTTATCCAGCTGCTGCAGATCAGCTTCGCTTTGCAACTGATTTAATAGTTTTTCATCTAGGGTGATCCGCCAATAAAAATAGTACTGAATGGCTGAGGCGACGCTGCAGCAAATAAGCAGTATTGTTTTAGCTGTACTGATTAGCTGGCCAGATGCAAGCCAGTAACTGATTAAAAATAAAAATGGCGTGGGCCAGATCAGGCTTTTGCAGGAAGAGAGCGCTGCTGCGCTTAATTTAAAAATAAGTGATTCTTCGGTATTCATTGTATGTCATCGCAAAGCCGGGCCAATTGATTTAATTGAGCGCTATTTAATACAAACTGGCTGCGTTTTGTTTGTAAAAAGGCCACGGCCTCATCAATATCTTTGGCTTGCCTGCTGACGACCAGCCATGCCAGCAGCACCGCTGCGCTTCGGGTCATACCAAGGGCGCAGTGAACGAGTACGGGCTGAGGCATGGATTGCAGCGTGTGCACACAGCGCTGCAGGGTTTGCTGATCGGGTAGTTGCAAATCCAGCAGCGGGTATGAATGATAAATTGCCTCAGCCGGTGCCTGCCTGTCATATTCGGCGGCCAGATCCAGTACGGATTTAAAGCGTGGATCGGCAGCTGCGCTGATGGGCCCTAGCCAGACGCCTCGGCTGATTTCTTCGGCGGCGGGTAGCGATTTTAATAAATAGCGGTGTACCTGCTGCGTGACAATAGCGTAAGGCCAGAGCAAAACCTGAGCTGAAAAACGTCTTTGCCCGTGATCTTTTTGCATTGCCTCTGGCCCCAGCCCAAGATAGGCCGCAGTGAGAATCAGCAAAGAAGTGATCGGCCAGAGCAGCAGCCAAGCCCAGCCCTGCAGGCAGACAATGCCAAGGGATAACAGCAGTGCTCCGGAAAAATAGCGCAGGGCGAGCTTGGGTGAGCATTGGCGGGGCTTGGCTGCAAACAGGCGCACGCCGGGGCTGGGCAATAAATAGCAAACGATAAAGCCAAGCAAAAACCCGCTGGGTATATCCCAAAAATGATGTTGCCATGTGGTTAATACTGATAGGCCGATCAGTGCAAACCAGACGTGCAGCAAAGGCCGCCAGCGTGCAGGGATATGGACGGCATAGCGTAGCCAGAGTACGGTAAGCAGGCCGATATGCAGCGAAGGTGCCTGATTAAATGGCTTGTCAAAGCCCATCAGCAACGTAAATAGCTGGCCAAAAAAGCCATCTAGCTCTGGGCGCTCAAAGCTGAAGCGAAGAGGAAACAACACAAAAAATAAGCAAGAGAGCAGCGATGTGGCCAGAAGGCGCTTGGCGTGGGTATTGAGCTCGCCACGGCTGGTGCATATAAAGAGAGAAATGCCATAGAGCAGATCAATGCTCCAGTAAGGCACGATGGTCCAGGGCCAGAGCGGGATATGCCGCTCCCAGCTCATCACAATACTGCCTACTTTTGCAGGGGCTAAGGAAGCGGTGTAATGATTGGCCGCCCCGTAAAAAATAAAGAAACCCGGGCCCAGTACCAGCAGCCACAAAAGGGCGAGCCGCCACGGACGCGGCTCTTTTACTTCGCTGTTTAAAGCTTTACTCATTTATTTTTAATCCGGCGTGCAAGGCTAACGGTAAAGATGCCCCATTCATCAATGCGCTGGGTGATTTTTTCAAAGCCTGCCTGCTCAACCAGCTGATCCATTTCGTACTGGGTGCGTCGGCGCATGATCCAGTCTGCGCCGCCCCTGTGGCTGCTCAGGGTGCGGGCAATCAGCTCCAGCTGCGGATGCCATGGCTGATTGGTGTAAACCAGAAAACCACCATCGGGCACGGCCTCGGCAAGCCCCGCCAGCGAGGCTTTAATCGGGGCGTTTTCAGGGAATAACTCGTAAAGACCCGAAACCACGGCCAGCGTGGGCGCAGGGGAAAGACTGGCTAAACTGGCCTGATCAAATGCATCGCCCTGTTGAAAATCAGCCAGATGCGTTAAGCCTTTTTCTTTGATCAGCTCTTTGCCTGCTTCAACATTAATAGGGCTGTAATCCCGCAATAAAACGCGGTCGATTTTATGGCCGGCAATGGCATCCAGAATATAGCGGCCATGCCCTGCGGCGATATCCACAATCCTGATGCTTTGTTTGTTTTCTGTGAGCGATTTAATCGCGAGGCCAATCAGCTCTTCTAGGTTGACTTTGCGCTGGCGTATGCCTTTCCAGCCTACGCTGTCCAGATAAGTGCGATCGCCAAAGCGGCCCAGTGGGGTGCGTCCTGAGGTTTTGTTTTTATAGACATAATCTAAGGTACTGCCCGAATCAAAGCCGGTTTCCCAGCCCAGCCTAATGCCGTCTGATAATTTGCCCACGGTAGAGAGTGATAAGCGGGTGAGGGCAAAGTGCCAGTGTTTCAGGGTAAGGGGCGAGCCACTTTGCTGCAGTTGCAGATATTCATTGGCGGTGTAGCCACTTTTGTCTGCGTGGCTTAAATCCACTTTGGCTACGCCCGCTTCCACCTTTTGAATAAAGCTGCGGATCAGTGTAAAGGCTTGGGCCCGGTCTTTTTCGCCTAGGGTGTCGTGGTAGAAGCCTTGCAGCGTATGCATTTCTTTGCACGGGCTGCCTAAGCGTTCAAAAAATATACGTTGCGGTGCTTGATGCACCACAAAATCTGCGCCTGAGATCAAAAGCTGGGTGGGTGTCTGAATCGCTCCCGCATCGGCAATAATCCGCTCTGCCGTATCGTAGAGGCCCAGCAGGATATTGACTGAAATAGGCCGGGCAATCAGCGGGTCTGCATTGTAGGAGGCAATACGCTCCGGATCATGCGTCAGAAACTTGGCTTTTACATAAGAATTAACATAAAAATTGCCGCGTAGTTTTTCCATCAGCCGCAGGCTGGGGCGGGCCAGAGGCACGTAAAGTTTTACTTTAAAAGCTGGGGACGCCAGGATCAGCGCGCGGATTTTGGGGGCGTAATCGTGTACCCAGGTTGATGCTAGGATCGCGCCCACGCTTTGCGCGATAACGATGATTTCTTCTATGGCGTAGCCATAAGTCTGGCAAAGATAGTGAATAAATGTATCCAGATCGCGCACGGTGGTACCAAGGCTGGGGCTGTAGCCGCGTGGCCCGCTGTTCTGGCCGTGTCCGCGGGCATCCCATGCAAAAAAGGGCGTGTCTGTCATGCCTAGCTCATCCACAATATGCTGTAGTCGGCCAGAATGCTCATGTCCGCGGTGAAGCAGCACAATGGCGCGGCGTGCTGCCGTGCTGGTGGCTGGCCAGTGCCGGTAAAACAGCGTGCTTTGATCAAAGCTGTTAAATGTTTTTTCCTGAGGCGTGCGCATAAAGGGGTCCTGTTTATGAGTTGGGCAGTGCGTGCTTGGCGCTATTGCGGGCCGGGAGCGGAGAGCATGGTTTTTTGCTTTAAATTAAGCAGGGCGTCTTTGATGGAGGCCCGGAACAGCGCTTTTTCGGGCAGCCAAGGCAGAGCGCGGCCAATGGCGATATCTACAAAAAAAGGAATAGGGAACCATTGCCCCTTGCCCATCGCGCGGCCCAGCCCGTTTAAATAAACCGGCACAACCGGTATCTGCGGAAAATCACGATATAAATACCAAATGCCAGATTTGATTTCGGAAAGCATTTCTGGCTCGCCGCGTGTGCCTTCAGGAAATAAAATCAGAATTCGCCCTTGGCTGAGCGCTTCTTTACAGCCCAAAAGCGGATCAAACCCAGCGGCTGCCCCGCCTCGGACCACGGGGATAATGCCCACGACCTCGGTGGCAAACCAGGCAAACAGGCGGTTTTTTAAAAAATAATCGGCTGCGGCGGCAGGCTGTACATTAGAAATAAGCGCCAAGGGAAACAAGCTGTATAAAGCCAGAATATCCAGGTGGCTATTATGATTGGCCAGCACAATGGCTGGACCTTTTAAAGGCAGGCGTTCCTGATGCCGCACGGTGACACCAAACCACAGCCTGACAAGAGGCCTTGCCAAGAGTAAGACAAACAAGATTCTTAAAAAACGCTTCATATGCTTTGGTGATTTGCCTCAGTAATATAAGTAATGGGTGTAATGAAAAAACAGGGGCGCGGTATAGGTTAGAGAATCCAGCCGGTCTAAGATGCCGCCGTGCCCTGGCAGTAAGCGGCCGGAATCCTTCACTCCGATATCACGCTTGACAGCTGAAATCACAATATCGCCAATAAAGCCCATTACACCAATCAGTAAACCGGCTAATGCCGCGTGCAGCGGGGAAAAGGGCGTGAGCAAGGGCCCAAGCAGCCAGCCTAATAGGCAGGTGGTGAGCGCGCCGCCCAGAAAGCCTTCCAGTGTTTTATTGGGGCTGACTTTGGGCGATACCTTATGCTTGCCCAATGATTTCCCCCATAAATACTGAGCCACATCATTAAGCTGAGTGAGCGCCACTAAATAAAACAGCAGCATAGGGCCATGTTCTGCCTTGCCGATGCCGGTTAAAAGGGGTAGGGCGAGCACGGCGCCCATATGGCTTAAGCAAAATACGCAGATCATCAGCCCCCATTGCAAGGAGGCGGCGGCTTTTAGAAAGCCCTGGGTTTCACCGACTAAAACCATACGCATTGGCACAAATAAAAACACATAAACGGGAATAAAAATAATAAACATCCCGTACCAATGAATACCCAGCCAGTAGTATTGCAGCGGAATACATAAATAGGCCCAGAACAGCACCACATGGTCGGCGGTGCGCGTAGAGCAAAGCGTCAGGTATTCCTTCAACGCAAGGAAGCTGACCAGCCCAAGCACAACGAGGGCAATGGGCATATTGCCCAGCAGCGTTAAAGAAAAACACGCCACAATCCACCACCAAGTGCGGATACGCAGCTTCAGCTCCAGCCAGTTTTTTTGTGGGTAGCGCTTACCTAAAACAAATAGGGTAAGGCTGGCTGTAATCAGCAGGGCAAATACGCCTTCTAGGGCGGTAATGAGTGCGGGGGGTAAGAGCAGATTAATCATCATGACCTAGCCAATATTCCTTTAGCGCGGTTTATACAAGTCCACAGCATCATCCCCGCCGTGATCGCAAACAGCGCGCTGGTCCATGAGGAAAGCGCAGGAAAAAATCCAAAAAAGAGTGCAAAGCCACCGTAAACAAAGGCCCGGTCGCTTTTACCCATGGGCCCGTCGTAGCGCCTAGCTGCGCCCATTGAGGGGCCAAGTACGCCAATAAACTCGGTTAAAAACGCCAGAAAAACAGCCAAAATAATCCATGCAGGCTGATTACTGATCAGACAAAAAGGCAGGTAAAGCGCGATATCAGAAACCACATCGCCTACTTCATTCAAAATACCGCCCAAGGCCGATTGCTGATTGAATTCGCGCGCCAGCATCCCGTCTATTGCATTAAGTGCCATCCGCAACAGCAAAAATAAGGGCAGGATTAGCCAAGGCAGGCGGGAGTCAGATTGCAGGCTCAGCCAAAGGCCCATCAAGATGGAAGCCATCATGGCAAACAAGGTGACTTGATTGGCGCTGATACCCAAGCGGGCGATCAGGGTGCACAGTGGCCTGAGCAGAGATTGAAACCGGGATTTTAATTGATAGATGCTGGGCATTTGAGTGCGGTGAGGCTCGGTTTATTGAGTGCTGAATAGATAAAACACGCATTGTGTTTTTGTAAGCTTTGTGTATGTTTGCACCTAGTTTGAATGTAAATTATTGTCTATGCAACTGTTTTTATGCACTATTTTAAGCGAGCTTACACCCAGTATTTGCAGAATGATGGCAATAAGATATTCATTGTATGGCTGGATAAGGGACGGTCTGTTTAAGACAAATAGCCGAATCAGCGTATTTATCTAGGCCTTTTGATTAGGAGGGCATATCAATCTCAAGTTGCGGCGTGAGTGCCGCTATTTTGGGCTTTCATTGCAAAGCTTGGCTGCGCTGTTACGCCCACTTTTAACACTTGGTTCTTTAGTAGGCAGAATCGAGGCAGATAAATGATGGCTAGCGGTGAGTAAAACGTGGGATGAGAAAGTATTTATAAAATGACCAATAGGCATGCCATATTGGCATGCCTTTTAATCTTTTAAATCATGGCTTTATTTTTGAAACAATTCTTTTTCTGAAGCAGGGCGCGTTCTTGGCTGGGCCGAGATGGCTTTCATAAATTCAAACAGTGCGTTGATTTCATTTTTACTCAGCCCGAGTGATTTAATCTCTGGTGAGGTTTTAGGAAAGTCTGGATTAAATTTATCTAATCCCGTGGGCAAGGTTTGCACCATCCCTGCGTTATACATGGCTAAAACGCCCACGCCATTCCCCATTGAGAACAAGCCATTGTGCATATAATTGCCGCTGTAAATAATATCGCGCAGCATTGGCGTGCGGAATTTTCCGATATCGGCCGGGTTGTTCGTGACGTTATAGCGGCCCAAATCTTCTAATTCACGGCCGTAATAATGCAGGCCATTGCTGTGATATTGGTTGTCCGACATTAAAGGTGTGTTATGGCAATTAATGCAACGTGCTTTGGTGCGGAATAATTGCAGGCCCCATAGTGCGTCATTGCTCAGCGCCTTGCGATCGCCTTTTAAGAAACGGTCGAAATCACTCTCTTGGCTGGTGATAGTGCGCTCAAAAGTAGCGATGGCTTTGGCAATGCGCTCAGCATTAATGGTTTGATCGCCAAAGGCTGCGGTAAACAGCGCGGCGTATTCCGGAGCTGCGGCAATCTTGTAAGCTGTCTGGCTCAGGCTCTGGTGCATTTCCAGCGGATTACTGATCGGGCCGGTGGCTTGCTCTTCCAGCGATTTGGCGCGGCCATCCCAGAATAGTTCTTTGACGTAAGCGGTGTTGATAATGGTCATCGCATTACGGCTGCCCAGCTGGCCCACATGGCCTTCGGATAATTCTTTCGGATCGCTCCAGCCATTTTTAGGGTCGTGGCAGCTGGCGCAAGAGATTAAGTTATTCCGTGAAAGCCGCGGATCAGCAAAAAGCTTTTCACCCAGCGCTACTTTCTCTGGAGAATAGGGGTTATTCGCAGGGAAGCTTGGTGCGGGCAGCAGGCCTAAATCGGCAAAACCTTCCTTGGTGCTGGCATCTAGCGTGGGTGCTGGCCAGTTGGGCTGGGTGCTGCTGCCCGGCTGGTAGCGTGAATACTGATCGCGCCAGCTGGCAAGCTCTGCCTCGCTTGGGCGCGTGTTCGGGCTGCTTGGCACGCGCTCAAAGAAGGGGCGGGCGGTCTGGGAAATCAGCACAACGCGTGCCGCAGCCGGGTTTTGGGCGTTGGGCGAGTTGGCAGAAATACTGCTGAGCTGATCGGTGGTGCCAACCCAATAGCTGGCTTTGTTATCCAGATAAGGCATGGCCTGGCGCAGCTCTGTGTTTTCTGTATCCAGCGCCATGGTAAGGATTTTGCTCATTTCGGCGCTGGTGGGTAAGCGCCAGTTGCTTACGCCACACGCACCTGCATTGCTGGTAGCCAGCAGTGTTTTAACTTGCTCCGGGCTGAGGCTTTGATTGGCGGGCGCGTTTTTATCTGAAGGGGTGAGCAGGCGGATTTCTGCTTTTTGCTTGTTGGCCAGCAAAGCCCGATCGTTGATATCTACGCAGGCATAAGGCTGGCCAATTTTTGGCAATTTGCCTTCATTTGTCAGCGGAATATAGTTTGGGTCTTCTTGATCTTCTTTACTTGGCGCATCAGGAATCATCGGGCCGCGCACCAAGCGCAGCGCACCGTAACGCTCTTTGGCCAGTATCGTTGAATCGAGTGTTTTATGCGTGTCGTTAAACCATACCGCTAGAAAGCCATGCACTTTTCTGAGCGTGTCGCTCCAGTAAAATGTCGGCTCCGCATCAGGAAATGCACGTCGGTCAATCGCGGCCAGCTGCTTGCCCGCATCGTACTGCGAAGGATCGAGCAGGGTTTTTAGCTCGGCTTCGCTTGGGGTGCGCCAGTCTTCAAAGCCGCATAGTCTGGCCTCGTTTACTTTTTCGCTGTAATCCCCTGCAGTGCAGACTTCTAAGCTTGCATCGCACTGGCCTTCATTGCTTGCACCTCGCACCATGGCGGGTAGGTAGCGGTGTTTGGCTGCACGTAAGCCATCGATGGTTTTAACTTCCCAGCTTAAACCCGTCTGGCTATCGGCCACGCAGCCTGCGCGAGTGGCTTCATCGCTCAGTGTTGCACCGCTTACGGCATCTTTGCGGGTATAGCGCTGGGTGGGCTTCACACCGCTGATGGCCTGCATGCTTAGATTATAAAACTGACGCGCATATTCAGCACTGACCAGCGTATGTGCTACGCCGCTGGCATCGAGTAATTCTGAAATATTTGCAGACTGAATGGTCTGGGTTTTAACAAAGCGTGCCGCATCGCTGGCGGTAATCTGAATGCCATTGTTGCCGTTATCGTCTTCATCTAGCGTAAGCAAAAGCTGCATGATTTTATGTGCGCCCGCTTCGCTTCCGGCCAGACTTAGCGGAGTGATGGCGGCTCCTGCTGCCACCTTACCTAGTTCCAGCGCGCCTATACGAAATGTAATGTTTTCACCTTCAAGATATTGATACTCGCCATTGGCCGTCGTGCGGCCATGCTGGCTGGGCGTATCGTAATCAAGGCCGGAGATGTTTTGTAAGCTGCCTGTTTTGATTTCTGGTGAAGAATCGCTGCTGCAGGCGGTGATAAAGGAGAGTGAACAGAGGAGGAAAGCGAGGTGACGCAGTTTCATTGTGGAATACGAATAATTATCAATTCAAGATTGTACGCCGTAGATATTCTATTTGGCTATTGATTTGTAAGTTAATGGCTGGTGAATGGGCGAGAATCTTACAGGTGTAAGGGATGCATGCCAGTATGCGTGTTGGGGATTTAAAAGAGTGCAAGTGGTTTTTCCTGCACTCTTTTAATGGCAAGGCTGGATTTATGCTGCGGCCATTCTGCCGCTCATTAAGTAATCGATCAACTCACGAACGGGGCGTATGGCTTCTCCGAAGGGGAGGCTGCCGTTGCCACGGAAAAACAAACCTTTATCGATTTCACCATGCATGGCGGATGCCAGCTTCAGGTCGATGCAAAATTGGCCGACCTTATTGAGGCCATCACGCAGGCCGCAGTGGCTCAGGCAATCCATGCGTTGGGTACAGCGGCGTGGGTCGGCTTTGGCAATGGCTTGCAAATGGCTTTCGCGGCGTAAATATTGTTTCATCCAGGGGGTGGCAACGGCACGGGCAGGTAGGCCGGCTACGCTGACAAACTCGGCCAGATCGCTGGCTTTAGCATTGATCAGGGTTTGTTTAAAGTTGATATGCGCATCGCCTTCTTCACATACGGCAAAGGCCGTGCCCAGCTGTACTGCATCGGCACCATTTTTGAGCCAGTGGCTGACTTTATCGTGGCTGTCTATGCCACCTGCCACAATCAGCCGGGGGGCGTCACGACCTAGGCCCAGCTCGGCAAAGAGGGCATGGCAATCGGCCAGCACCTTAGCAAAATCAAAGCGCACATCGTGTATATCGCTGATACGGGCCGCACCTAAATGACCGCCGGCATGGCCTGGATGCTCGATCACAATGGCATCGGCCTTGCGGCCTTTTTTCAGCCATTTTTTTAAAATAATCGCCACGCCACGCGCATCAGACAAGATTGGGATAAGGGCCACTTTGGGGTGGTCGCTTGTCATTTCGGGCAAATCAATCGGCAGGCCCGCGCCCATCACAATGGCATCTGCACCGCTTTCACAAGCTTGTTTTACAAGGGCAACGTGATCCCGCACGGCTTTCATAACATTCACTGCAATCATGCCACAGCCATTGGCGATTTCTTTTGCGGCGCGAATTTCCCTGTCAAGTGCGGTTAAATTGGTTTTGTCGATCAGGTCAGCATCAAGGCAGCGATGCGTTTGGGCCAGCAAATCAGGGTGATGTTGGCGTAAATCTACACTGGCTATGGTGCCGAGGGCATTTTCTTTAGCAACGGCTCCGGCCAGTTTATGCGCCGAAATACCCACGCCCATGCCGCCCTGAACAATCGGTAAGAGGCTGCGGTCAGAAATCTGAAGTGGTTTAAAACTCATTATTTTTATCCTTACGTAGGTAGGGACCAGCTTATGCGCTCTGTGTGTTTACGTATTGCTCAGGGTCAAGTGTGTCTGTTGCAGTGGGATTTGCATGTGCGCATCAGGCTAAGGGATAAATCGCCCAATGTTTGCGGTTTCAATTATGATAACTGTGGGTCTTTGTAAGTTTATTCACTTAGGGGCATAAGATGGCTGAAGAAGCAGCGGTAGCAGGGGGCTCGCAAGATGCTTTTCTGGAAGAAAAAGCGTTCGAATCTCGTTTTGTTTTTATTATTGGCACCATTAATGATGTTTTAGCCAAAGATACGGCGCGGCGCCTGATTGCTTTAGCTACCGAATCGGCCAAGCCCATTAATGTGTTGATCTCGTCCCCTGGCGGCCATGTCGAATCGGGTGATGTGATTCACGACATCATCAAATTTATTCGCGCGCCGGTGAATATGATAGGCAGCGGCTGGGTCGCCAGTGCAGGAGCGCATATATTCCTTTCTGTGCCAAAAGAGCGAAGGGTATGCCTGGCAAACACGCGTTTTTTGATTCACCAGCCCAGCGGCGGCATGGGTGGGTCTGCTTCTGATGTGGAGATTCAAGTTAAAGAAATTATTCGTATGCGTGAGCGGATTGCTGCTGTGATTGCTAAAGAAACTGGCCAGAGCCTAGAAAAAGTGCTCAATGATATTGAGCGCGATTACTGGATGAATCCGGAAGAAGCGATTGAATACGGCCTTGTTTCACGTGTGATTCAAAGCCACGCGGATTTGGAATAATCGCCAGCTTGCTAGCAACAGCCCTCAGTGATTACTGAGGGCTGTTGTTTTTTAAGCATGGGCAGGCAGAGTCATCTGGCTAAATGCCGGGCAGTTTTGTAGAGATTGTTGCAGGGCTGTTTGTGACCTGCGGCAGGCCACAATATGCATACGATTTGCGACGGCTGCAGCACGATAGTTTTTCATGACGTTATGGCCTAAAAAATCGGTAAATAAAATCATGATATCCATCTCTTTTAGGCAGCCGGGCTTGCGCTGATGCGATGGATTTCTGCCGGTAATATGTTCGCCAATTGTAATGCCATACAAGGCAAGTAATTTTGGAATATGGCCTAGGTGATCGGCACCTACAATATATGCTTGCATATCTGCCCTTTATTCGAAAGGTATGCAGTGAGCGTAGCAGTTCTTTATATCTCTATTTAGACTATTAAATTTGATTTATATATCGTTATGTAATTTGCATGGAGTGGGTTTACAGCTTAGCTGTGTGCATGGGGCGGGAGGTTTGCATATACTGAATTTAGCTTGGAGGAAGCCATGTCTTATTTGCATATTCGTAGCTATCGTCCCGAGGACGCCCCTCAATTGCATCATGTCTATTACACCAGTATTCATCAGTCCTGCCAGAATGATTACACACCGGTGCAGCTGGATAGCTGGGCACCAAAGGCTTTTGATCCTGTGTGCTGGGGGAAAATTCTTGAGGGGCTAATGCCAAGGGTGGTGGAGTGTAAAGGCCAGCTGGTGGCCTATGCCGATTTACAAAAAAACGGGCTGATCAGCCACTTTTTTGTGCATGGTGACTGGCAGGGCAAGGGCATTGGCAAACGTCTGCTCAGACATCTGGAAGACCGTGCGTTTGAAAAGAATCTGCCGGAAGTATCCAGTTTCATCAGCATCAGCGCCCAGCCTTTTTTTCTGGCGCATGGCTTTACCTTTGACCATACGCTTTCAACTGAAGTGCGTGGGCAGTGGATTGAAAACGCTCTGCTGCGAAAACGAATTCTGCCGCCATCCCCGCTGTAAAGTGCTCAGCGCTGAGAGGTGCTGTCCAGCCGGTACAGTAAGCCCATTTCCTGAGCAATTTTAAATTTTCCCTTTATTTGCATTCTGTCTGTACTCACTTTAACCGGCCGCTGGCTGTTCACCAGCACCATTTCATCTGCGCCGCCGGGCATACAGGTGGCACAAGTGGGCTGCTTTGCAGACAAAATAAAGCGTCGTACTTTCTCTCCAGATTGCAGTGGAAACATAAACCCTGCCAGCCTGATGTCTTTTTGCTCCAGCGATTTGATGGCTGGATCAAAGGTGGTTTCTGTTTCCCCAAATAATCCCTGCTTGATTTCAACCTTGGCTAATAGTGACCAACTCACTAGATTGTCTTCGGCATTAAAAGCCAAAGACGCGAGCAGGCCCGCTAAGGCGAGCAGACTAAGAGGAAGAATGAGTTTATGCATGCTTGGGGCGCTTATTTGGCCATCTTATAAAAGGGCTTTAGCCCGCCTTGCTCGCGAGCTAAACCTTAAACCACAGAGTAAAACGAGAGTACAGAGGCCATCGAGAAAAGCATCGGATCAATTATTTCTTTTGTGAAACGCTGTGTTCTCTGTGGTTCGAAGTTTGCTCACGTAGTTTAAAGCTGAAGCGTCTTTATAATCATGTAAGTTGAATAGGGTCGGCTTATTTTAAAGCATCCAAAATCGCCTGCGTATTGTGGCTGAACATAGCCAGCCAGCTGGGGGCGTTTTTAGACAGGGCATCGGTATAAAGTGCCGGGCCAACTTTGGCCTGAGTCTCGCGGGCGATTTGCTCGATCAGCTTGGGGTTGCTGATATTTTCGGCAAATACAGCGCGGATATTATTGTTGCGGATTTCACGAATCAGCGCGGCCATCTGGCGGGCGCTGGGCTCGGCTTCAGTAGAAATGCTTTGCAAAGGCAGCAATTGCAGCTGATAACGCGCACCTAAATAGCCAAGTGCATCGTGTGAAGTCACCACTTTGCGTTTTGCGGCCGGAATCGCTGCAAAAGCGGCACTGATTTTTTGATCAAGCTGAGTAATTTGCGTGGTAAAACGCGCGGCATTTTGTGCGTATTCTGTCGCGCCTGCTGGGTCTGCCTTACTTAATGCCAGTTTGATTTCTTCAACCATTGATACCACAGCACGTGGATCATGCCAGGCATGCGGGTCGGTGTGGCCATGCTGGTGGCCTTCATGTCCGTGATCATCCGCCATTTCGCGCGGCTTGATGTTTTTGCTAACGGTAATGACTTGCCCTTTATAGGCCGAAGCCTGCTCAACGCGCTTTAACCAGCCCTCAAAGCCCAGACCATTCACAAAAAAAAGTGAGGTTGCGGAAAGTTTTTTTAAGTCTGCAGGCCTAGCCTGCCACACATGCGCATCTTCATCCATGCCCACGAGGCTGCTGACTTCCACGCGCTGGCCGCCCACTTCCTGTACCAGATTGGATAGCACGCTAAAACTGGCCGCGACTTTAAGCGGCGCGGCTTGGGCAAGGCTGCTGGCAGCCAGCAGCAGGGCGAGTAAGTGTTTATGCATGGGGAGTGTCCTTCTTTTGTGTGGATTGTTTTTTTAAGTGCCTTCGGCACGTTGATTTTGGTGCGGGAGCCCCCGCGCGGGCCTTCCTTTCTTGTGTGGCCAAGAAAGGAAGCGAAAGAAGGCCTCCCCGGCGTCTGCGCCCCGCTTCGCGTGGTTCAAGATCTGGGTTTTGCTATCCATCTAAACCGCATGGTGCCTCGCTTTTCGGCGGATAAATAAGCCGAAGGGGGCGAAGAGGAGCGATAAGCAGTACAGTCCGCCAGCGATCAGCACAATGGCCGGGCCTGAGGGTAAATCCCATTGGTAAGATGCGATCAGGCCCGCGATGCAGGCAAATAATGCGACCAGCCATGAAACTGCAAACAACATTGGTAATCGTTCTACCCACAGCCGGGCGGTAGCGGCGGGGAGCATCATCAATCCCACGGCCATCAGCGTGCCCATGGCCTGAAATGCGGCCACAAAGTTGAGTACGGCAATCACCATAAAGCCAATATGAAAGCGCATGCCATTGCCGCTGGTGGCGGCGATAAAGCCAGAATCGGCGCATTCCAGCACAATGCCGCGGTATTCAATGGCCAGCCAAAGCAGGGTAATACTGGCCACGCCACTCACAATCAGCAGTGAGGGGTCGTCAATGGCCAGTACCGAGCCAAATAAAAGGTGGATCAGATCGACGCTGCTGCCCCATTTAGAAACAATCAGCACGCCAATGGCCAGTGCCAGTAAATAAAATCCTGCAAAGCTGGCGTCTTCATTGAGGCGCGATTTTCTGGCCGCCACGCTGGCGGCAAGGGCAACCAGCAGGCCCGCGATCAGGCCGCCGCCGGCCAGCCAGGGCAGGGTTAGGCCGCCAAGTAAAAAGCCAATCGCAGCACCAGGTAGAACGGCGTGCGACAGGGCATCGCCAAACAAGGACATACGCCTGAGTAGCAGTAAGACGCCAACAGGGGCGCAGCCCATGGCCAGCGCCATGCTGCCAACCAGTGCGCGGCGCATAAAGGCAAATTCGCTGATTGCAGTGATGATTTCAAATTGAGCCATTATTCGCATACCTCGCACCAGGCCGCATCATTGCGCCAGTGCTGAGCGCGGCGATTGGCTTCGGCCAGCAGCGGTTCAGTCAGCACCTCAGGCGTGTTGCCCCATGCAATGGCCGATTGGGCCAGCAGCAGGGTTTGCGGGTAATGCGCCCGTACTTGCGAAATATCGTGCAAAACGGTGATCTGTGTTTTTCCCATGCGATGCCACTGATGCTGCACTTCCAAAAGCTTGTCTATGGTATTGCTGTCAACATTGGCAAAGGGCTCGTCCAGCAGCAGCACATCGGCGTCTTCTACAATCAGCCGGGCAAAACGGGCGCGTTGCAGCTGACCGCCGGATAAATTGCTAATGGGGGCATTGGCAAAGTCACTCAAACCAACCTGCTCTAAGGCGCTGTCTGCTTGCTCACGGTCTTGTTTGGATAAGCCGTGCCATGGGCCACACCTCGACCATGCACCGGCTAGGGCTAGCTCTCTGACGGTAAGGGGGAATTGTTTATCCAGTGTTGAAAGCTGCGCCAGAAACGCCACCTTGCCGTGGGCATGGATATGGCCTTCATCCGGCGTTTTGATGCCTGCAAGGGCAGAAAGCAAGGTCGATTTGCCTGCGCCGTTCGGGCCAACGATGGCGGTGTGACTGCCGGTTTCAAAGCGGCCAGAGAGGGAATGTACCGCAGCCCGGTCGCGATAACACAGCGTAAGGTGGTGGACTTCCATCATGCTTGCAAAGCCCAGTCTGTCAACACCCAAAGCAGCAATAATAAAGGCAGCACGCACAGTACTCGCTGCCATGCTGCCATTTCAAATAAACCTTTCACAAACGTATCCTTTTTACTTGTTTTTATTTTTCCTTTTTTACAATAGCAATTTATTGCGCTTCTGTGCAAGTCAGTTGCATTTGAGGTGAATATTACTGACGCATACTAAAGGGATAAGCGATGTTGTTGCTGTATGAAAAGGTTGTTTTTACAACTGAAGCGGCATTTATCCACACGGCGATAGGGTTAAACGATCATTCGTTCTCAGAATGGATAAAAAAGGGCCGCTCGAAGATGAAGAGCGACCCTTTTTTTAAAGCTAATAGCTCGCTTAGAGCTTGCCTTCCAGCCAAGCTGGAACGCTTTCCAGTGCGCTTGGCAGGTTTTCTGGTTCGCTGCCGCCCGCTTGCGCCATATCCGGCTTGCCGCCGCCTTTGCCGCCCACTTGTTGGGCCACAAAGTTGACTAACTCGCCCGCTTTTACTTTGCCAGTTAAGTCTTTGCTGACTCGGGCGATCAGGCTGACTTTGCCTTCTGATATATTGGCAAGGAGGGCGATGCCGCTTTGCAGGCGGTCCATGAGCTTGTCGCTCATTTCACGCAAGACAGCGCCTTCTGCACCTTCCACCACGGCAGCCAGGCATTTGATGCCGTTAATGCTGCGCAGACCACCACCAATCAGGCTGTCGAGCTGGGCAAAGGCCATTTGGCCTTTTAGGCTTTGCACTTCTTTCTGGGCCAGCTTCAGCTCGGCTTGCAGTTTTTCTAGCTTAGCGATTAGCTCGCCCGGCTTAGATTGCGTCATTGCAGCCAGCGCTTTGATTTCGCTGTCCTGTGCTTGCACTAGAGCTAAAGCGGCTTCACCCGTGATGGCTTCAATGCGGCGAATCCCTGCGGCAATGCCTGCTTCGGCCACAATCTTAAATAAGCCGATATCACCCGTGCGACCAACGTGCGTGCCACCGCATAGCTCGGTAGAGAATTCACCCATTTGCAATACGCGTACATCGTCGCCGTATTTTTCGCCAAACAGTGCCATCGCGCCAGCGGCAATCGCATCGTCAAAGCTCATTTCTGCTGCAGAAACGGCGTCGTTACGCATGATTTCTTCGTTCACCAGCGCTTCAATCTGGGCGATTTCAGCTGGGGTGACCGGTTTTGGCTGGCTAAAGTCAAAGCGTGTGCGCTCAAAGGTGACCAGCGAGCCTTTTTGTTCTACATGCGTGCCAAGTACGGTGCGAAGTGCGGCGTGCAAAAGGTGAGTGGCGCTGTGGTTGCGCTGGCTGGCTTGGCGTTTGGCCAAATCAATGCTGGCGGTGACGGCGTCGCCTACTTTTAGGCTGCCGCTATTTACCGTGCCTTGATGACCAAATACATCGGATTTCACTTTTTGCGTGTCAGTCACGTCAAACAGAATATCGCCAGCAGCACGAATGCTGCCTACGTCACCCGCTTGGCCGCCTGATTCGGCGTAAAACGGGGTGTGATCCAGCACAACCACGCCTGTTTCGCCTGCGTTCAGTGCTTCAACCGGCTCGCTGCCACGGAAGAGCGCCAATACTTTGGCGGCTTGGGTGCTTTTGGTGTAGCCGTGGAAACAGCTGGCCTCACCGTCGTATACAAGGCCGGTTACGGCTTTAAATTGACCGGCTGCTTTGGATTGCGCGCGTTGGGTGTTCAGCGCCACTTCAAAGCCTTCCATATCCACGCTGACATTGCGCTCGCGGCAAACGTCGGCAGTTAAGTCGATCGGGAAGCCGTAGGTGTCTGAGAGTTTGAAGGCGGTTGCGCCATCCAATACCGTTTTGCCACCTGCTAGGGCAGTATCGAGCAGGGCCATGCCGTTTTCCAGCGTTTTGGCAAATAGCTCTTCTTCGTATTTTAGTGTTTCTTCGATCAGCGTTTGTTTTTGTACCAGCTCTGGGTAGGCGTGGCCCATTTCGGCTACGAGTGCGGCAACCAGCGTAAAGAAGAAGGATTTCTTTTGGCCCAGCTTATAGCCATGACGCACGGCGCGGCGAATGATGCGGCGCAATACATAGCCACGGCCTTCATTGCTTGGCAATACGCCATCAGCAATCAGGAAGGAACACGCGCGGATATGGTCAGCAATGACCTTAAGCGACGGGGTGGTCTGATTGTAAGGCACGCCCGTTGCGGCCGCTGCAGCTTGCAAAAGGGCCACAAAGGAATCTGTTTCGTAGTTGGTATGTACTTTTTGCAGCACGGCAGACAGGCGCTCCAGCCCCATGCCGGTATCAACCGATGGCTTAGGCAGCGGGTGCATGACGCCGTCTGCATCGCGGTTGAATTGCATAAAGACGTTGTTCCAGATTTCTACAAAGCGATCGCCGTCTTCTTCCGGGCTACCCGGAGGGCCACCCCAGATATGATCGCCGTGGTCGTAGAAAATTTCCGTACAAGGGCCACAAGGGCCGGTGTCGCCCATCGCCCAGAAATTATCTGAGGCATAGGTACCGCCTTTATTATCGCCAATGCGGATGATTTTATCCGCAGACACGCCCATATCTTTATTCCAGATTTCAAACGCTTCGTCATCCGAGGCGTAAACCGTAACTAACAGTTTTTCCTTAGGAATAGCCAGCCACTCTGGGCCGGTCAGAAATTCCCAAGCGTAATGAATCGCATCACGTTTGAAGTAATCGCCAAAGCTAAAGTTGCCGAGCATTTCAAAGAAGGTGTGGTGACGCGCGGTGTAGCCCACATTTTCCAAATCATTATGCTTGCCGCCTGCACGTAAGCATTTTTGGCTGGTGGTGGCACGGGTGTAATTGCGCTTATCAAAGCCCAGAAACACATCTTTAAATTGCACCATGCCGGCCACGGTAAACATGATCGTTGGATCATTACCTGGCACAAGTGGGCTGGAGTTAACAACTTGATGGCCTTTAGAGGCAAAGAAGTCGAGGAATTTCTGGCGGATTTCGTTTGATTTCATAGTGTGTAGGGTCGGTATTCGGTGAATACGAAAGTATTGATTCTAAATGAAAGCCCATCATCAGGGTAGCGCCCTGTTAATAAGGGGGTGAGCTTGCATCTTAGTAGGGGGAGCTGACGGTGTGCTGGCGGTGCTTATATTACTTTGTCATTGTTTTTGCAGGGTGGCGGCTGGCCTGCTTAGTTTTGAAATCTAATGCATCGATTCGCTTTTATAAATTTAGAGTAGGCCCATTTTTAATGCGCATGAATGTGCTAGGAAACAGTATGGGTACTAAGCAAAAAGACCGCCTGCCCGCACTAGGGCTCCTTAGTGCGGGCAATCAGGCCTGCGGCAGCCGGACTCACTCGCTTCGCTCGCTTAAGCAGATTCAAAGAAACCCCGCCTTGTTTCTCGAGTCGTGGCCTCAAGGGGGGGGGCTGAGCCCCATGCAAAGTAATACCGGTCATTTAAGCCGTTTTTGTTTGAGTTCCCCCTTGTGAAAGGGGGCTAGGGGGCGGGCTTTCTCTGTGAGTGCGCTGTCTTTGTTATTGCTCTTAAGGCCTAGGCACCATTTTCTTGATGTTAGCTATTTGCCACAAGTAAACGTGGGTGCCCCACACGATTAAGCAGCCATGCTCCACCACCACAAATCGCCAAAAGGGTGAGCAGGGGAAGGGGGGTGCCGTCGTGCCATACGCCAATCATTAGCCCTGCTAAAGTGGCGCAGCCAAATTGCAGCGTGCCCATCAGTGCAGAGGCAAGTCCTGCTTGTTTGCCATGGTTTTTCATGGCCATTGCACCGGTATTGGGCGTGATAAAGCCGGTGCTGGCAATAAATACAAATAAGCCAATTAACAGGAGTGGGAAATTCAGCAGGCCCGTGATTTGTAAGAGTAATAATCCCAGGCCAGAGAGCGCGGGCAGCCAAAGTGCATGCTTGACAATGGCTTCAGTATTGTTGTTTTTAAGCAAGCGTGCGTTTAGTTGGCCGCTGATAATAAAACCAGCTGCATTAGATCCAAACACCCAGCCGTAGTTTTCTGGAGCCACGCCAAATAGCTCGATAATAATAAAAGGTGATCCGGCGATATAACCAAAAAAGCCACTCATAATAAAAGCGCCGGTCATGGTGTGGTGCATATACTCTTTATCGATTAAAAGCGTGCCATAGCCTTTTAATACCTTGCCTAATTCCAGTGCGCTGCTGTGCTGGGTATCGTGGCTTTCTTTAAAGCTAAAATGCAGGCTCAGTAAGCAGCCAGCAGCAAATAAGGCTTGAAAGGCGAAGATAGAGCGCCAGCCGAGTACGCCAAGCATCCAGCCACCCGCAAGCGGGGCCAGAATTGGGGCAAGACCCATAATAAGCATGAGGGTAGAAAAAGCTTTGGCAGAATCTTGCACATTGCAGCGGTCACGCACCACGGCACGGGCAATCACCATGCCTGAGCAGCCACCTAGGGCTTGTAAGAAGCGCAATACGATCAATTGGTTTACATCGCTTGCAATAGCGCAGCCTATGCTGGCCAAAATATAAACAATCAGGCCGAAATAAAGGGGAGGCTTACGGCCAAAGCGGTCACTAAACGGTCCGTAAATGGCCTGCCCTAAAGCAAGGCCTGTGAAAAAGCTGGCCAGGGTGAGCTGAACCGAGCCGGTATTGCTGCCTAAACTGTGTGCAATAGCAGGAAAGCTTGGCAAATACATATCTATAGAAAGTGGCCCAAGCGCAGTTAGTGCACCTAGTAAAATCAGCCAAGGGGGGAAATAACGCATGCTTCAGGCTTTTTAAAAGAAGATAAGGGTGCGTGATTGTACGCTGAGTTAAGTGCGCACAAATAGCGGGACATTTTATGATTGAGTGACTTAATGATCGTTAATGACGATTGTTTGAATTTTTATACGCCATGCCGTGGATGGCATGGCATTAACTGGCAAACCCAAGAGGCTGCTCACCTTGTTTATTTGGGGTGAGCAGCCTCTTGCTTAGGTCAGCTGGGTAGGCTGAAGCGTGAGCTTAGTAGCCTACGGTGAAGCGTTGACGGCTGTGCTGGGCATTTTCTGCTTCATCGAGCATGGCTACGGCAAAGTCTTCTACCGAGATGCGGCTCTCACCCTGAGCGTCAAGTAATAATTGATCGCCACCTAAGCGGAATTGACCGGTACGTGTGCCCGGCTCTAAATGAGCAGATGGGCTGAGTAGTGTCCAATCCAGTGTGCTTTCTTTACGCAGTAATTCTAGCGCTGTACGGGCACCCAGTGCCGAGCCTTTCCATTCAGCAGGAAAACTAGGGGTGTCTACTACTTGCACGCCAGGGGCGACCTCTAAGCTACCCGCGCCGCCCACAACTAAAAAGCGGGGTACAGCAGATGCTTTTACGCTGTTCAGAATGTGCTGAAAGCCATCTACAAAATATTGATAAACATCGCCTGCCGCATGGCCGCTGAATGCGCTGATCACCAAATCATGGCCCGCTAATTGTGCGCTTAAGCTTGCTTCGTTGTTGACGTCTGTTTTAACGGCTGTGAGGGCTGCGTGAGCAGGTAGTTTGCTGATGTTTTGTACCAAGGCGCTGACTTGATGGCCACGCTCAAGTGCTTCGTTTAAGAGCTTAGAGCCGACATAACCTGTTGCGCCGATGATTGCGATTTTCATGGTGTTTCCTTGTTTGAATATAAGTTAAGAGTGAAGCGGGTGTTGCTTTGCTACAAAATCGATTAAATCTTGCGGGTCCTGGTACATCAAAGCGCTGGGAACAACAGACAGTTGCTCGCCTTTTTGCAAGAGGAGTGTGGGTACACCGCGTAAGCCGTTTTCTTGCATTAGGGCCTGAGCCTTCTGTGTTATAGCGCGTAATTCTTTGGGCCATCCTGCTGCAAAGTCTTGGGCAAATTGTTCGGCATCTAAGCCAAACTCGACTGTCAGCTCAATAAAGGCGGCTGTGTCTTGCGTGCCTTTGGCGTAGCGCAGTTGTTGTACACGGTGCAGTACATCCACCGATTGATCGGGTACGGCCTGACTGATCAGGTAGTAAGCCAGAGTGGAGGCGCTTGAATCAAATGGCGTATCTAGGTCGGCTAAAATTTGTTCTTTATAAGCCTGGCTGAATTCCTGACCTGTCATTTGGGCGATGCGCTGATCGTTGCTCCAAAAGTAGCTTGCCATCTCTGCATTCATCGCTTGAGGATGGGAAAACAGCCCCGTTGGGTGCAGTTGCCATTGCAGCCGGCTGTTTGCTTTTAATGCAGAAAGTGCCGGCGCTGCGCCGTAACACCAGCCACAAAGGGGATCAAATAAAAGATGCAGCATTTTGTGTGTCCTGAAAAATATGCTGCTATCTTGCCTGTGTTGATTGATTAGATAAATACGCCAATTAAGAATTGAATGTTTATAAATATGGAACAATGTAGGATGGAAAGCTTCGGTGTGCGAAGTAAATTCAAAAAGATCTTTTTAGTGCCTTCGGCACATTGATTTAGGTGCGGGCGTCCCGCCGGACCTTCCTTTCTTGCGTCGCCAAGAAACGAAGCCAAGCGACAAACTCACAACCACGAAAGCCCCTCGCTGCGGACAGCGGCGTTGTGTCAACTCGCTTCGCTCAAACACGAATTGACGACAACCCCGCCCCGCTTGTTCCTCGCTCGGCGTGTTTTCAGGGGAGGATAAAAGCCCTGTGCCGAGCGTGGAGTTATTACGCTCTAGCTTTGCTTGCGGATGTAAAAGCAAATTGGTGAGTGCATGCGTGGGCTATTGCCCATTTCATAAACCAATAAACGAGAACAGCCTTATGTTGGATTTAAATCGCCTAGCCACTTTTGTGGCGGTGGTGGAGTCGGGAGGGTTTACTGCGGCTGGCGACAGGCTGGGGATGGCTAAATCCTTGGTGAGCCAGCAGATTAGTAAGCTGGAATCTCAGCTTGGGGTGGCGCTGCTGACGCGCAGTACCCGTAAAGTACTGCTTACCGAAATTGGCGAGCAGCTTTATGCCGATATTGCCCCGCTGCTGCTAGCGGCCAATGAAGCGCTTGATCGGCTTGGGCAGGTGAAGGCATCGGGCCTGCTGCGTATTACCGTACCGGTGGATTATGCCGGTGCGGTGCTGGCTCCGCTTCTCGCTGAGTTTGCTGTGTTGCACCCTCAGCTGGAAATTGAATTACTGGCCACGGATGAGGTGCTGGATCTGCTGGCCGAACGGATTGATGTGGCGTTTCGTTTGGGTCGATTGCAGGATTCTGCCCTGCATGCGGTTAAGCTGGCGCAGTTTGCCGAATGCGTGGTGGCGTCGCCTGGTTGTTTGGCACAGCATCCTGAGCTCAAGCATCCTCAGGATTTAGCCACACTACCCTGGGTGGCGATGACTCGGTTACAAGCGCCGCTGACTTGGAAGTTTAACCATGGAGATGAATCGTGCACAGTCAGGATGAGGGCGGTGATGCGGGCCAGCGCGCCGTCTTCTGTGCTGGCGCTGGTTAGAAGCGGTGCAGGCTTGTCGGTCTTGCCCGATTTTATGGTGGCTGAAGATCTGGCGGCGGGGCGCTTGGTGCATTTGTTGCCCGAATGGACGATGCCTGCAGGCGGCATCTATGCCGTCTATCCGAGTGCCCGCTATCTGCCAGCGAAGGTCAGAATTTTGCTTGATTTTATGCGTTCAAGGCCGATGACTTAAGAAAGTGGGCTGTTAGGGGGCTCACTGTTTTATGCTCCTCTGGTCTGTTGGAACCATCGGTTTGTTGTTGCAGTAATAAGCTGTTAGCAGCTTATTACTGAGGGGGTGATGATGCTGAGTTTGATTTTTAGCACGGCACTGGTGCTTGCCCCTGTCTCTGATGTAGGTGATGCACCTTTGCTGCAGGAAAGTTTACTGGCCGCGGCAAAGCTGGAGTCGCAGGATGCCTGGGGGGCTGCGGTTCTTTATTGTGCTGCGGCAAGAAAGGGGTCTGTTGAGGCGCAATATCGCTTGGGTATGTTGTATGCGTTTGGCGAGGGCGTACCGGAAAACAGGAAAATGGCCTCCACTTTGTTCTCCAGCGCTGCAGAGCAGGGGCATGTGCGTGCGCATGCGATGTTGGAAACAATCAGGCTTGGCGCAAGCGTGCTGCCACCTTGCATATTGTCTGAGGTTAAACCGGAAAAATTGCCCGAGCTGGCTGCGCCTACTTTACCTGCACTGAATGCCAACCAGCAGAAAATTGCCCGCATCGTGCAGCAAATTGCTTTATGGCACGATGTTGATCCGCAGTTTGCTTTGAGCATTGCTAGGGTGGAATCTCAGCTTAATCCGCAGGCTTTGTCGCTTAAATCAGCGCAGGGGGTGATGCAGTTAATTCCGGGAACAGCAGAACGCTTTAATGTGCGCGATGCATTTAATGCCAGTCAGAATATCAGGGGCGGGGTGCGTTATTTACGCTGGCTGCTTGATCGCTATCAGGGCAATGTGGTGCTGGTGGCCGCCAGCTATAACGCAGGAGAAAAAGCAGTAGACCGCTACAAAGGGGTGCCGCCATACCCTGAAACACAAAGCTACGTGGCTAAAGTGATGAAGCTTTACCCCTATGCACAGCACAAGATGAAGCAGCACTACATCAATAAGGCGCAAATGCGGCCAGTTTTGTAGAGGCTTCACAGATGAGATGCAACGATCATTGCCTTCGGTACGTTGATTTTGCTGTGCTATCCCCGCGAAGTATTTGATTATTGAATAGCCAGAAACCCTAATGCTTGTGCCCTTTGTGGTTCAATAGTGGGTTTCAATGGGCAGATCTCCCTCAATAATCCTCATCCTCCCCTCCCACGACTTTGTAAATCACAGATACAGAAAAACCACGGCTGATGAGAAAGCGCAGCTGTTTGTTTTTTTCCTTGGGGTCTTGGGGCGGGCTGCCAAATTTTCTTCGCCACAGTGCACGGGCTTGTTCCAGCTCGGTGTCACCGTGTTCTTCCATTACGCTGGAAATAATGTCGCTGGAGACCCCTTTTTGTTGCAACTCGGCACGCAAGCGTTGCGGGCCATAGCGCTGGGAGCGGTAGAACACCCATTGCTCGGCAAAGCGGATGTCAGATTGCCAGCCTCGCTCGATGAAATCGTCGAGTACCGCATCAACTTCACTGGGGTCATCTGCAAAAGGAAGGAGTTTAAGTCGCAGCTCACCGCGCGAATGGTCCCGGCGGGCAAGGTGTTGCAGGGCTTTGTTACGCAGAACGGTCGTCATTTATAACTCTGTTTATTGCACCGGTTCGTATGGGTGAACCGATAGCCGTCCCCTCTGGGGAAGAGGGGACGGGTCAAACTACTTAAGCATCCAGCTCTTCTTCTTTGCCATCATCAAGCAAAGCGGCAGGATCGATTGGCAGTAAGCCGCCTGCGCCTAATTTTGCACGAATTTTCTGTTCAATTTCAGCAGCAACTTCAGGGTTGTCTTTCAGGTATTGACGGGAGTTTTCCATCCCTTGGCCAATCTTATTGCCGTTATAGCTATACCATGCACCGGCTTTTTCAACAATTTTATGCGTTACGCCGTATTCAATGATTTCGCCTTCATGGCTGATCCCTTCGCCGTAAAGAATATCAAAGGTCACAATACGGAAAGGCGGAGCCACTTTGTTTTTAGCGATCTTCACTTTGGTTTGGTTACCAATGATCTCGTCGCCTTTTTTAACCGCGCCAATACGGCGGATATCAAGACGAACCGATGCGTAAAATTTAAGCGCATTACCACCGGTGGTGGTTTCAGGGCTTTGGCCTGGCATCATATTGCCAATCTTCATACGCAGCTGGTTAATAAAGATCACCAGTGTATTGGTACGCTTGATATTGCCGGTGAGCTTACGCAGTGCCTGGCTCATTAAGCGCGCTTGCAGGCCCACGTGCACATCGCCCATTTCGCCTTCGATTTCGGCTTTGGGAGTAAGGGCTGCAACCGAGTCGACCACGATGATATCTACGCCGCCGGAGCGAACCAACATATCGGCGATTTCTAAGCCTTGCTCGCCGGTGTCGGGTTGTGAAATCAGCATTTCGGATACGTTTACACCGAGTTTGCTGGCGTAAACAGGATCAAGTGCGTTTTCGGCGTCGATATAAGCGGCTACACCGCCAAGTTTTTGTACTTCGGCTACAACGTGCAGACAGAGCGTGGTTTTACCAGAAGATTCTGGCCCGAAAATTTCAACAACGCGCCCGCGGGGTAAGCCGCCAACACCAAGGCCCAGATCTAAGCCAAGGGAGCCGGTGGAAACCACTTGCAGATCACCTTGAATCTGATTTTCGCCCATTTTCATGATGGCGCCTTTGCCGAACTGACGTTCGATTTGCGCGAGTGCCGCGGCGAGTGCCTTGCTCTTGTTGTCGTCCATGTGTGTGTCCCGAGCGCTGTTTAAATAGATGAGTGATTATAGAACAATCGTTCTGTAAATGAAAAGAGATTTACAGATTTTGTGGATCTTGCCACTTTGAGTCAATGCGGCAAACGGTGATCTGCCAGAGGTTTATTGGGCAGGGTGAAGTAGAAAATGGTTTGGCTGTCTGCCTGAGATTTGGCCCAGATGCGCCCGTCGTGGCGGTGAATAATCCGCTGGACGATGGCCAGGCCAATGCCATTGCCAGTGAGTTCGGTATGAGAGTGCAGGCGCTGGAAAGGCGAAAATATTTTATTGGCATGGGCCATGTCAAAGCCGATTCCGTTGTCTTGAATATAGAAAACGGTCTGGCCATTGATCTCATTTGCACCAATGCTGATTTTTGCATCCTGGGTGCGCTCGGTAAATTTCCATGCATTATCAAGTAAATGTCTGAGTGCAATCAGCATCAGCTTAGGGTCTGCATGGGCCCTGAGATTTTCTTCAATCTGAATATCAATTTGCCGCTGGGGTTGCAGACTGCGGAATTCATCAACAATTTCTTCGCTTAAGGCGCTCAGATTAATGTTCTGGCAGCGCACTTCAATACGAGTCAGCTTGGACAGATTGAGTAAATCATCAATCAGGCTGGTCATATTGTGCGTTGTGCTGCGGATACGCGCTAAATAGTTGCGGGCATTTACATCTAGCGAGCCGATATAGTCTTCTAGCAGCACCTGACTGAAGCCTTCTATGGTGCGAAGCGGTATGCGCAGATCGTGCGATACCGAGTAAGAAAACGCTTCCAGCTCGTGATTGGCAGAGGCTAGCGCGCGGGTGCGGGCTTCTACGACTTCTTCAAGGTGGTTGCGGTAGCGCTCCATATCCAACTCGGCCTGTTTGCGCTCGCTGATATCAATAATAAAACCCTGCAAAGTACGTTTGTTATTGGCATCGCATTGTGCGGAGGCCGTGAGCAGTACCCATTTCTCTTCGCCGCTGCTGCTTAAAAAACGGCATTCAAATTCAGAAACACCTGTTTTGCTGGTTTCGCTGAATAGACGATAAGCATGATGCCGGTCGTCCGGGTGCAGATAGCTGGATAAAAAGCCTTCTTGGTACCACTGGGCCAGCGGATAGCCCAGCAGTGCTTCAGCCTGCGGGCCCACATAGGTGAGCCGCCACTCGTCTGGGTTGGCATCCCATGGGATGATATGTGTGGATTCAACCAGCCTACGGTAGCGATCTTGGCTGGCGCGTAGGGCCAGCTCAATTTGCCTGCGGCCGAGGATGTCGGTTTCCAGCTGTAGGTTTTTTTGTTCCAGCGTCAGAATCAGGTCTTTCAGTGATTTTCGCGTGGTTTCCAAGTTCTGCCCTAAGGTGCCGATTTCATCGCTGCGCCGCCAGACAAAGGCTTCATCCAGCTCACGGCGGGCCAGCTGAATGGCTTGGCGGGATAGTTCGGCCAGCGGGCGGATAATCCTAGATTCAAGCAGTAATAAAATTAGCCCGAGGCTAAGCACAATCTGCAGCAGTACTGCTGCCAGATAAAGGCGTTGTTCGCTGCGGATGCGGGTGGTGGCATTGCCATCATCCAGCTCAATCGTAATGGTGCCAATATTGCTGCCCTGCTTGCTCACCACCCGGGTGAGTGAGTGCAAATGTCCGCGGCGGCGCTCAGGCTTATTGGCCTCAATAAACAGGCCCAGTGTGGAGTCGTTGACGGTGATGCGCACAATACGCTCATCGCTGATGACGGATTCCAGCAGGGGTTTGCCAGCATCTGGAGACAGATTCCAGAGTGGCTCTTGCATGCCCAGTACCAGAATATCGGCAATACGCTGGTGATCCAGGCTGATCTGGCGCTGGGCGTTGTCCAACTGGCGGGTCAGGCTGATATAGCCATTTACACCAGAGGGCAGCAATAAGCCCAAAAGAGTGGCAAAAATAATTGCAGTTCGAAGCGACAGATTCATAGCGTGGCGAGGCTTGGTTTTTCGTAAGTAGAGAGTTTCAGATGTTAGTTTAGATCAAGTAACGGCTTTCTAGTAAAACGTATCATCATTTCATGATTCTTAATCAAGTATTATGAATCGCATTTGTTAATCTTTTTGTAAAAAATCATTTAGTACAGGGTTTGTGGCGTGGCTTGAATCAATCTGTTTGCCGGGCCCAGTATATTTTCTAATACAAGTCATATTGTCTGCTTTGATTTGCGCGTATCAATTCATTTTTTTGCTGCCGGATAAAAAAATGATGAGTGGCTGCGATATTTTTTGCCTGGTTTTTGCTTGAAAACGTATTCGATTTGAAATTGATTCATAAGGGAAAAACATGAAGGTGATTGTACTGGGGGCGGGCGTAATAGGGATTACTTCGGCATGGTTCTTAAGCCAGGCGGGGCATGAGGTGACGGTGATTGAGCGTGCGCCGGAGGCGGCAAGGGAAACCAGCTACGCCAATGGCGGGCAAATATCGGTGTGTCATGCGGAGCCATGGGCTAATCCCAAGGCTCCTTGGAAAGCATTGCAGTGGCTGGGTGAAGAAGATGCGCCGCTTTTGTTTCGCTTTAAGCTCGATTGGCATCAATGGCGCTGGGGTTTGCGTTTTTTACAACAGTGCACCCGGGAGAAAGCGCGTTACAACCTGCAAAACCTAGTGCGCCTTGGTTTATATAGCCGCGACACCCTGCAATCCTTACGGGCGGCTACCGGAATCGAATACCATCAGCGCACTGAGGGGATATTGCATTACTACACTGAGCAGGCTGAGTTTGAATCGGCTATTCCTGCGGCAAAGCTGATGGGGGAGCTGGGTCTTGATCGGCAGGTAAAATCTGCGGCCGAGTGTTTATTGATTGAGCCTGCTTTGCGCAATTCGATGCGGCCTATTGTGGGGGGCACCTATACGCCGAGTGATGAATCGGGTGATGCGCGTTTATTTACCAATGAACTGGCCATTCTCTGCGAGCAAGCCGGGGTGAAGTTTCGCTATGATTGCGAAATCGCTGGTTTTGATTGTGCGGGCGGGGATGTGGTAGCGGTGCGGGTAGAGGGGGCTGAGGGGACAGAGTCTCTGAGCGCAGATGCTTTTGTGGTGAGCTTAGGCAGCTATAGCCCACTGCATTTGCGCCCCTTGGGGATAAATCTGGATATTTATCCGGCCAAGGGCTATTCAGCCACGATTCCGGTGCGTGCGGATCATTGTGCGCCAACTGTCAGCCTGACAGATGATGGGCATAAGTTGGTTTTCTCGAGACTGGGGGATTATCTGCGCGTGGCCGGGACTGCAGAGTTCGATGGGTATAATCTGGATCTGAATGCAGTACGCTGCAAAGCAATTATTGATCGCGTTAGAGATATTTTTCCAAATGGTGCCGATTATGCTGCGGCCGAGTTCTGGACAGGTTTGCGCCCGGCAACGCCCGGCAATTTGCCTTATATTGGCCGTACACGCTATCCGAGTTTGTGGCTCAATACCGGGCATGGTACCTTGGGCTGGACAGAATGTTGTGGCTCGGCACTGGCTATTGCCGATTTAATTTCCGGTAAAAAGCCTGATGTTGATTTTTGTTTTCAGTAATTAATCATGTCTGAATAAATGGCCGGGCTGTTTATTCAGACTAATTACCTTGCGATATGTTTTTTCCAGAGAATATGATGCGATCTGTTAGCTGCTGTTTATTATGCTGTTTGTTTACCCAATCAGCATGGGCGATTAATATCAAAGTGCAATCTAGGGTGCTGCCCCGTTGCACCGTTTCTGATAAAGCAGTTGTATTAACGACAGCTGCTTCAATTTGCTCTCGGTCTTTAAATTTTGTGCGCACATTTAAGCGCACTGAAAATAGCGGTGCATCGGCCGTAGAGCGGGTTGTGATGGAGTTTTAAATGAATAGTAATATCTGCCGGTTTTTTTCTTGTTTGTTTTTTACTGCACTTTCTTTTTCTGCGTTTGCGGAATCTCAGCGTGTGAGTGCTGAAGTCGCAGGGAGCTGTGTTTTTGCTCGGCCTGATGATGTGGTGCTTAATTTTGGTGGTTTAACTCCCGGGCAGGGGGATCGCCAGGTGATCGGTGAGGTGAGTTTTTCCTGCTCTAAAGGCACGCATTACAAGGTGGAGCTTGATAATGGGCGCTACTTTAATCAGGGGCTGGGGCAGGGCAGAAAAATGGGCAGCATCAAAGGGGGGGATTATCTGCCGTATAACTTGCAAAGCAGCCTGAGTAGCGGCACTGGTGCGGGTGAGGCCGTGCTGATTCCTTTAAAGCTAAGTGCTAGCGTACGTGGTGCGGATTATCTTGCAATTAAAACCGGGGATTATTCTGATTTGGTTGTTTTAAAGATAAATCCATAATTTATTATCCTTGTGATAATTTTTTATTTCTGCATTAGTCTATTCTAATGCAATGTAAAAGTACCTCTCGATCAGCATTTAAATGATATAGATCACTCTTTTTTTGTAAAGTATTTAGCTTATTGCCGTAGGAAATTTCTTATAGAATTACCTCTCTTATTACTGACTTCATTTAAATAAAAGAGGGATTCAATGAAAAAAATGATTTTGGCTTCTTTATTTGCTTCGGCTGCTTTTCCTGCCTTTGCTGCTAATGTAAATGTCCATGTATTAGGCAAAGTATTGCCTGTTTGTACTTTTGTAAATCCATCCGATGTCACGATGACTATTCCGGATATGACGCCTGGTGTTGATGCACAAAAACAAACAACAGCAGATATCAGCTTTTGGTGTTCCAAGGGTACAAGCTATACCGTTTCAATGAACGATGGTTTAAATGGTGCCGAAGGTAAAAAAAATATTAAATTAAGTGATGGCGATGCCAGTGATTTGATTGAATACAATCTGACGGCAGATAAAACATCTGGCGTGGGCGAGGGCGGCTTAACAGAAAATAAAGTATTGCTGACTGCGGTTGTTGAAGGCGCTGCCTATCAAAATGCCAAGGCGGGTGATTATGCTGATACGGTTGTGCTGACAGTCGCACCTTAAATACTCTGCTAAAGAGGCATTCTATGTGTATTGCCTCTATTTTTAAACAATCTGGTGTGCACGCTGGGTTTTTTAAAGACGCTTCGGGTCGAGGGAAAATCAGTCTGTTTCTGATCTTGTCATTCCCTAGTTGGAGTCCGGTTCTCGCACTGGGCCCTGATAAGACAACTTAATCAGCTTTTTCCTTAAGATGCGGGCCACTTTGCTGCAAGGCAGGGTTTGTGGTGTCTGTGTCTTTCTCTGCGCTATGTTTGCCACGTTCTATTCAGAGTGGCAGGTTGGCGCGATCAAAACTTACTTAAATAAAGGGCCTGATATGCAAAAGCTCTTGATGCTCTTATTCGCGGGCTGGATTAGCCTGCTTTGTGCCCCTGCGTTTGCCGCGCAATTTTCTGTGTCGCCAGTTCGGCTAGATTTTACGGCGAAAGACAAGACGTCTTCTATTACGATTGCCAATGTGGGTGATACGCCGCTGCGGGTGGCGCTGGATGCCAAGCGCTGGGAGCAGGATGCGGCTGGCGAAGATCTTTATAACGAGACCAGCGATCTGCTGTTTTTCCCAAAGCAGGCAGAAATCGCCCCGCACAGCCAGCGTGTTGTGCGTATTGGTTTACGCGTGCCCAGAGCCGCTGATGAGCTGGCTTACCGCTTGTATGTGAATGAGCAGCCGCCGCTTAAAAGCGAGGCGGGCAGCTCTCAGTTGTCGATGGTATTGAGTTTTGGCGTGCCCATTTTTGTACAACCTGCGGTTTTGAATAGGGCGGCCACGATGGACAACATCAAACTGCAAAAAGGGGATTTAAGTTTTACACTTAAAAACACGGGCAATGCCACATTAAGATTGTCTTCGCTTAAAAGCGAAACGCTGAAGCTTGATCAGCAAGAATTCAGTGCATGGTATTTACTGGCAGGCACAGAGCGCGAATACCATTTCCCTTTGGCGCACTGCTCGCCAGGCCAGCATCTTATTGATGTGTCTTTTGATCGTCACAGCCTGAGTGTGCCCTTGGATATTGCCACATCGGCTTGTAAATAATGGCGCGTAAAATTGCTCTATGGGTCTTGTTATTATGTAGCTGCCGTTTTGCAAGTGCCGCTGCCGAGCCGCTGATTATTAATATCATGCTCAATGGCATGGCGAAGGGCGATCTTGAGGCCAGAGTAGATGCCGATATTTACTGGCTGGATGCAGATGCTTTAAAGGGCATGGGGCTGAGTGAAGTGAAAGGCAGCAGCCAGCTTTTTTCTGGGCGTCGTTTTGTGCGGATGGATCAGATTAGCGGCGTAAAAGCTAATCTTGATCTGGATCTGCTGCAAGCCAGTCTTCAGGCCGAACCGGCTTTATTGCCCTTACAAATCTCTAATTTCTCGCAGCAAAATCATATCCGCCCCTGGGAGGGTGGTACATCGGCCTATTTAAATTACACCGTATCAGCAAGGCGAGATGCCAGCGGGCAAACTGGGATGGGCTTTGCGCCCACTTTAAATATTGCCTCGGAGGGCTGGAACCTGCGCAGTCGGCACGATTACCAAAGCCATGATCAGGGCTGGCTGCGGCTGGATAGTACGCTGAGCTACGATAGCCCAGATCAGATGATGCGTATCACGCTGGGTGATCTTTCCCCCACGGCAGGAGCATTGGGGCGTGGTGTGCCGATGGCGGGGATAGGGGTGAGCCGCGTGTTCTCCATGCAGCCTTATTTTGAAACAAAGCCGGGCTTAAATGGCGGAGCGCCTATCACCAGCCCATCCACTGCCGAAATCTATATCAATGGTGTGATTGTTAAAAATGTTGATCTGCAGCCGGGGATGTATCAGTTTCAGGACTTAAGCTATTTTTCAGGATTTCAGGATATTGCTGTGGTGGTGAAAGACCAGTACGGCAATCGTCAGGTTTATAACCTGCCTTATTATTTTGATGATTCCCTCCTGAAATCCGGCTTGAACGAGTTTAATTACAACTTAGGTGCAGAGCGCAAAGAGGGCTTTGATCACTATCAGGGCCTTGCCTTTTCGGGCCTGCACCGTTACGGCGTGAGTGATTATCTGACCGTGGGTGTGCGTGCGGAGCGTACTCCGGGGTATCAGAGCGCAGGCGCTCTAGCCAATCTCCGCCTAGGTGATTACGGCGTACTGGGTGTGGCCGCATCATGGGCTAAAAATGGCGGAGAACAGGGGCAGGCAAGCCTGTTTAACTATCGTTATGAAGAGCAGGCTTTTAATGTACGCGCCATGCTACAGCAGCAAAGCGCCCATTACCTGGCATCTATGCTTGATTTGCCTGTGCCTGCATGGAATGGCAGCGTGGGCTTTGGTTTTGGCAATCAAAGCATAGGCAATTGGGGTGTGGATTTGATGCGCCAGGCGGGGGGTACGGCAGAAACAGCAAATGCTTTAAGGCTGAGTTTTTCTGCAAGCCCGGCGCGGGATTTCTCAGTATCAACATCGTTTTCAATTCGGAATAATGGAAGTCAGGGTTTTGTGAATCTGACTTGGCTGTTCGATGGCAATCAATCGGCAGGCACCAGTTTTCAGCGTGATGAATTTAATCAGCAAAGAATGAATGCCTATTACGCCAAAAATACCCCTGCAGGCGAGGGCTGGTCCTATCGGTTTAATGCAGAGCATGATCGGATTGGCTCATCACAGGATGCCTATGTGCAGGGGAGGTTTGCGCAATCTCAGCTCACGGCCAGCGCAAGGCAATATGCAGGCCGCAGCAGTTACAGCGTGGCCGCCGAAGGCGCTGTGGCTTATGTGGATGGCCATTGGGGCGTAAGTCGTCCCATAAACCAAAGCTTTGCCTTGGTGCAGAGTGAGGGTTTGTCCGGGGTTGGGGTTACGCAAAATAGCCAGCTGATTGGTCATACCGATGAAGAGGGCTATTTGTGGGTGCCCGAATTAAGCAACTACGGGCAGCAGCAAATTGCGCTGGTGCAGGATGATATTCCTATTGAATATACCCTGCCGAAGCTTAGGCTTGATGTGATGCCGGGGCAAAATATGGGGCGGCACCTTGTTTTTGCGGCGAAAAAATTACGGGCTTTTGAAGCGCGAATTGTAGATGCTCAGCAGCATGCTTTGGTCAACACCACCCTGAGCTTAAAATTGCCTGAAGGTGATTTATCCGCCATGACCGATATCAATGGAAAAATCTACTTGGAAGACATCGCGCCTGGAAAATACGCGTTTGAAATACAAAACAAAGGATTGCCTTGCTCGGCCTGGATTGAAGTGCCTGATGCTGCGGGTGATGTGCTGGATCTGGGTGATTTAATCTGTAGCAGGGAGTAGCGTATGTTCATTAAAAAAATCATCGGTATTGCAGTGGCCTTGCTGCCTGCGTATTCCATGGCGGGGGCTTGCTCTTTTGGATCAGTGCAGGAAGTGGCTTTTGGGCAATATGCCCCAAACTTAGGTACCGAAACCATCAGGCAGGAGCTCATTACTGCAAGCTGCACACAGGCTGGAAAACTGTCTATCTCGTTTGGTCCTAGCCAGGTTTCTGGCACCATTACTGACAGGAGAATGCGTAATATCAGCGGCGGCAGCAGCCAGCTTCGCTATCACCTGTATAAATCAACGTGCAAATCGCCTGAGCTGGGTACGGGTAAAGATGCTTTAAGCGTTTCAGTTTCGGCTGGCATTGTAACGCCCATTTATTTTTGCGGCGTTATCCCTCCTTTGCAGCAGGTCGATGTGGGTAATTATGAGGATTATGTGGTTCTCACTATTTCGCCTTAGTATCGGCGCCATTTATTGCTAATGTATTTCTTGTTTTATTGAAGCTTTAAAAAAAAGGCCGGAATCAATTCCGGCCTTTTGTATATCGGGTAATCAGATTGATTAATCGGTATGGTAATTTGGTGCTTCTTTAGTGATTTGCACATCATGCACATGCGATTCACGAATACCTGCGGCGGTGATTTGCACAAATTCGGCTTTTTCGTGGATCTCTGTGATGGTTTTGCAGCCCAGATAACCCATAGATGAACGCAGGCCACCCATCAACTGATGGATGATGGCGGTAATCGGGCCTTTGTAAGCAACACGGCCTTCAATGCCTTCTGGAACCAGCTTGTCGGCGTTGTTTACATTGTCTTGGAAGTAGCGATCAGACGAGCCATTGCTGCCGGCCATTGCACCTAAAGAGCCCATACCACGATAGCTCTTGTAAGTGCGCCCTTGGTATAGCTCCACTTCACCTGGCGCTTCGTCCGTGCCGCCAAATAAGCCGCCCAACATCACCGAGCTTGCGCCCGCTGCAATAGCTTTAGAGATGTCGCCAGAGTAGCGAATACCACCGTCTGCAATCAGAGGAATACCCGTGCCTGCCAGCGCATCGGCCACATTGGCGACCGCAGTAATTTGCGGAACGCCCACGCCAGCCACAATACGCGTCGTGCAGATTGAGCCTGGGCCAATCCCCACTTTAACCGCATCGGCACCGGCTTCAGCCAAAGCTAAAGCGGCAGCAGCGGTGGCGATATTGCCGCCAATCACTTGGATGTGCGGGAAGTTTTGCTTAACCCAGCGCACGCGATCGATCACGCCTTGGCTGTGGCCGTGGGCGGTATCTACCACAATCACATCCACACCGGCTTCTGAAAGCAACTTCACGCGCTCTTCAGTGCCTGCACCTACGCCAACCGCTGCGCCGCAACGCAGGCGACCTTGGTCATCTTTGGCGGCATTGGGGTGCTCGGAGGTTTTGATCAAGTCTTTAACGGTAATCAAGCCTTTGAGCTTGAAGTTTTCGTCGATCACCAGCACGCGCTCAAGGCGGTGTTCGTGCATCAGTACGCGGGCGGTTTCGATTGAATCGCCTTCGTTGACCGTAATCAGACGCTCTTTAGGCGTCATGATGCTGCTGACCGCCACATCAAGGCGTGTTTCAAAGCGTAAATCGCGGTTGGTGACGATACCGACCAATTGGCCTGTTTTATCGATGACAGGCAAGCCTGAGATTTTGTGCTGACGGGTGAGTTCGTGAACGTCGCGTACCAGCATGTCTGGGGATACAGTAATCGGATCCTTTACAATGCCTGATTCATAACGTTTTACTTTGGATACTTCTTTTGCTTGCATTGCAGGGGTCATATTCTTATGAATAATCCCCATGCCGCCTTCTTGGGCTATTGCAATGGCGAGGCGGGCCTCGGTCACTGTATCCATCGCGGCAGAAACCAGCGGCAGATTCAGGCGAATATTGCGTGTGAATTGCGTCGATAGATCGACATCACGTGGGAGGATGTTTGAGTGGGCCGGGACGAGAAGTACATCGTCAAAGGTGAGGGCCTTCTGAATCACGCGCATGGTGCAGAATCCTTAGTCGCCAAAACGGCATTATACCGAACTGCGCGTAATAAGACCAATCCCTGTTAGTACAGTTTTTAATAATCTGCAATTTTGCACTTTATTTAAGAAAATATTTGACGGCCATTTTTGTGATCTTTTGATGCCTGAGCATGAAATCTGCAAGTGAACCCTGCTATTTTTCTGACAATCTTGCAGCCTTGCCCGCTAAGAACTAGCGTAAGAGAGAGACTGGTTTGTTATGCCTGTTTAAAAATAAAAAAGAAACAAGAGGCGCAAGATGGGGATCAAACGAATGCAGACGCATCCCTCCAGTACGGCTTTAATTTTGTCGGGAGGGGGGGCAAGGGCTGCTTATCAGGTGGGCGTGTTGCTGGCCATTGCAAAATTATTGCCCAAGGGCGCGGCCAACCCCTTTCCTATTATCTGTGGCACTTCGGCAGGAGGCATTAATGCGGTGGCGATTGCAGCTGGGGCCGGCCATTTTCGCCGCTCTGTGTTTGAGCTGGCAAGGCTCTGGCAGGGATTAAGCCCGGAAATGATTTATCAAGCGTCACTTGGGCAATTATTGGCGACGGCAGGTCATTGGTTAGTGTCTTTGTTTTTAGGGGGCTTGGGTAAATATAATCCGCGTGCTTTTTTAAATAATGCGCCACTGCGTGATTTGCTGGTGGACAGGGTGGATTTCTCTGGTATTCAGCAAAGCATAGAGGCGGGGGCTTTGCGTGCTTTATCGATCTCTGCTTCAGGCTATACATCGGGGCAATCGGTGTCTTTTTTTCAAGGTGCTGCAGATCTGGATATCTGGCACCGCGCTTCCAGAGTGGGGGTAAAGGCCAGTATTTCCGTTGATCATCTGATGGCTTCGGCGGCGATTCCTTTATTGTTTCCTGCTGTGCGTTTACATCGCGAATACTTTGGGGATGGCTCGGTGCGGCAAATCGCCCCAATCAGCCCTGCAATTCATTTGGGAGCTGATCGTATTTTAGTGATTGGAGTCGCGCCGCAAGTGGCAGATCCCTCGGCCAGAGAAAAGCACACCCGCTACCCCACGTTGGCCCAGGTAATGGGGCATTTAATGAATAGTATTTTTCTGGATGGTCTGGATACCGATTTAGAGCGCTTAACCCGAATCAACCGCACGCTGGCGGCTGTGCCTGCTGATTTGGTGCGGCAGTTTCCCTTGGGCTTGCGGCCGATTAAAGTCCTGGCGATTTCACCTTCACAGCCTCTGGAGCGGCTGGCTGTGGCTTTTAAATCAGAGTTTCCCATGGGAATGCGTTTTCTGCTTGGCGGGATGGGGGCATTTCGTCATCAAGGCTCGGTTGTGGCCAGCTATCTGCTTTTTTGCAGTGGCTATTCGCGCAAACTGATAGAGCTGGGTTATCGGGATGCCATGGCCAAAGAGCAAGAGTTGCGTGACTTTTTGTCGATTGAAACGTCAGAATAAGCAATATTACAGTCAGTGCAGTGTAGGTATCGGCAATTCTTGCCTGATATCAACTCCCTCTTGATCGAGTTGGCTGATAGAATAGTCTGTATCTATTGACTGGCTATTGGAGTACACATGTTGCGCTGGCGTCTGGGCCATTTGGCCCTGTCTCTTTTTTGTGCAGGCACCATTGCCTTTGCGCTCTATCTGGAAAAAACCCAATTTTTAAGCCCATGCCCGCTGTGTATTTTTCAGCGAGTGGGTTTTATTACCTTTGGCCTGCTGTCTTTCTGCGCCGCTGCGATTCCCCTGCCTAAAATGAGCCGTTTCTGGCCCATTGTACTGACCCTTGTGGGCCTTGCTGGGGCGGGCGTTGCCGCAAGACATGTGGCGATTCAGTATTTTATTGATCCAAGTAAACTGCCTTCCTGCGGGCCAGGGCTGAACTACCTGATGGAAACGCAGCCATGGCTGCAGGTTTTTAAGGGCGTGCTGACCGGGCATGGCGAATGCGGTGTTATAGATTGGAGCTTATTCGGCATGTCTTTACCCGTATTGGCTTTATTGGGATTTAGCGGGCTGATAGCGGCAACTTGGGGTATTCGTTTCTGGCAGGCCAAAGCATGACGCTGACCGAGTTAAGGTACATCGTGGCCGTGGCGCGGGAGCGCCATTTTGGCCGGGCTGCCGCCAGTTGCTTTGTATCGCAGCCTACATTATCGGTAGCGGTAAAAAAGCTGGAAGAAGAGCTGGGCGTGGCATTATTTGAGCGCTCTGCCAGCGACGTTACCCTGACACCGATTGGTGGCCGTCTGGTTGAGCAGGCGCAGCGAGTATTAGAAGAAGTGCAGCTGATTAAGCAGCTGGCCGAGCAGGGTAAAGATCCGCTGGCTGGCGCTTTGCGCTTGGGCATTATCTACACCATCAGCCCTTATTTGTTGCCGCATTTAATTCCGCAGCTACGGATCGCTGCGCCGCAAATGCAGATTCTGTTGGAAGAAAACTACACCGCGCGTTTGGTCGAGATGCTCAAACAAGGCGAAATCGACGTGGCGATTGTCGCTGAGCCGTTTTTTGAAGCGGGCCTTGCCACGCAAGCCGTTTACGACGAGCCTTTTGTGGTGGCTACGCCTAAAGGCCATCCTTGGGAAAAGGAAACGGAAATCGATTCATCTGTTTTGGCTGATGAGAATGTTTTACTGCTCTCTTCAGGCAATTGTTTCAGAGATCATGTCTTACAAGCCTGCCCAGATCTGAACCGCGAAAGTTTGCCCGCAGGAAGTTTGCAGCGCACCTTACAAGGTAGCTCGCTGACGACGATCCGGCATATGGTGGCAGGCGGGATAGGGGTGACCGTCTTGCCTGCGTCTTCAGTTAGCGCTGCAGATGATGCTTTACTGACTATCCGGCCTTTTAAAGAACCTATCCCCAGCCGGCGGGTGATTCTGGCTTGGCGGCGCAATTTTCCTCGAGCGGCTGCCATAGAGGCGGTGCGCCAAGCGGTTTTGAATACCCGCTTGCCATCCGTGCAAATATTGCCGGATGAGCCGGTGCATTAACAGGGCTTAGTTTTGCAGTAAAAGAAGGACCTAGCGCGGTGTGTATAAGTAAACCGCAGGCCGTGCTGGGGTTTTGCTGATCCTTGCCGTAATAACGATCAGCAGGAGCAAAGGCGCTGGTTTTTTTGATCTACAAGTGCATCACACAGGAAAAGACAATGAGTCATCCTATTATCATTATTGGTTCAGGGCTTGCGGCCTATAACTTAGCACGAGAATTCCGAAAATCAGATCAAACCACGCCTTTAACGATTATCGCTGAAGATTCTGCAGATTTTTATTCCAAGCCCATGCTGTCGAATGCATTAGCGGGCAAAAAAACGCCCGCTTCTTTGGTTATTAAAGCCGCCAGCAAAATGGCCGAAGAATTAAGCGCAGCTATTTTGCCCTATACCGAAGTCGTGGGAATCGATAGCAATCATCAACAGGTTTTATTGATTGATGGGCAAGCGCTGGTTTATCGGGATTTAATTCTGGCGCTGGGTGCTGATCAAATTTATTTACCGCTGGGTGGCAATGCAGGCGACGATGTAATTTCTGTGAATAGTTTGCAGGATTACGCAGAATTCGCCGCAAAACTACCAGAATTAAAAACGGTTGGCATTTTAGGGGCTGGTTTAATTGGCTGCGAATTTGCCAATGATTTATTAGCGCTTGGCATTAAGCCCCTTGTGTTCGATCCGGCAGGCTGGCCCTTATCCCGCTTATTGCCTGAAGCCGCTGGTCGCTATTTAGCGGCGCAACTAACTACTGCCGGTGCAGAGTTTCATTTTGGATTTTCTGCAAAAAACTATGATCATATGGAAGGCCGTTATTTGCTGGGCTTAAACGATGGATCGATTATCGAAGTGGGGATGTTGTTGTCCGCAGCCGGATTGCAGCCTCGTACTCATTTAGCGGCTAGTGCAGGTTTAAAAGTGAATCGCGGTATTGTGGTTGATCAAACCCTGCAAACCTCGCAGCCGCATATCTACGCGCTGGGGGATTGCGCCGAAGTGATGGGTCTCAATTTACCCTTTGTGATGCCGATTATGCACTGCGCCCGCGCCTTGGCTGCTACGCTGGCCGGAACACCCACCCCGGTTAAATATCCCGCCATGCCGGTAGTGGTTAAAACCCCGGCCTGCCCAACCATCGTCGCCCCACCTGCCATCGGTGCGCAGGGGGAATGGCAAGTGTCGGAGATTGAAGGCGGCATCGACGCCCGTTTTGTTGATGCAAAGGGGCAGTTGCTGGGTTTTGCATTATTGGGAGCTGCAAGCAAAGAGAAGCAGGCTTTAACAGGGCAATTACCGCCTGTTTTGTCCTGAGAATAGAGCGCTAGGCTGGGTAATCCAGGCGCGGTTTTAGCCCTGAATGTTGTAACAAAAATCGTTTTTTTGCAGTCCACGCCCGTGCTTTTGATTAAAGCGCGGGCATTTTTTATGCGTGTGTTAGTTAATAGAATGGCCTTGCGTCGCTGTTGCGAAAAATTCATGCTGAAATAGCCGCATTCTGAATACATTGTGATAACGGCCATTGCAGAAATATTCTTCAATTAATTCGGCTTCTTTAGTAAAGCCGCATTTCTCATAAATATGTACCGCTGCTAAATTAGAAACATCAACAACTAAATAAAGTTTGCGCAGATTAAGCACTGCAAAAGCATAATCTGCAGCCAGCAGCGTGGCTTCTGTCGCGTAGCCTTTTCCCTGCTGATCAGGTGCAATCATGATCTGGAATTCACCACGGCGGTGTATATAATCCAGCTCAATTAATTCTACAAAGCCTACCATTTCATCGTTGCTATCTACGGCCACAAAACGGCGTTCGCGCACATCGTGTACATGCTGATCGTAGAGCTGGGTGAGCTCAGAAAAAGTCTCATAAGGCTCTTCAAACCAATAACGCATAATCTTGGCGTTATTATTGAGCTCGTGGGCAAAACGTAAATCGGATCGTTCTAAAGGACGCAGTTTTAAATGGCTACTCATATAAATCGCTTAATGATGAAGGTGTTTCTCTGACTTTAGGTAAAGAGGTGAGTTCAATATTTTTCGGAAAGCGGTATTTGTGTGGGGAAATAGAGGGTGAAAGATGAAGAATGCCAGGCTAGATATATGCAATATTATTAAGTGATATTTGAGCAGGTATAAAAAACCCACGATCTGCATCGTGGGTTTTTTATACATTATTCCCAGCTTAAAATCACCTTACCGCTTTGCCCTGACAACATCGCCTCAAAGCCTTGCTTAAACTCATCCACATGGAAGTGGTGGGTGATGATCGGGGTGATATCAAGGCCAGATTGGATGAGTGCGACCATTTTGTACCAAGTCTCAAACATCTCGCGGCCATAAATGCCCTTGATTTCTAAGCCTTTGAAAAT